>JAFZBT010000130.1 GCA_017561615.1 Erysipelotrichaceae bacterium | reverse complement strand
GTGGCCGCTGAATCGATAAAAAACGCGCTGTCTTTTCCCAGCTTTTCCACTCTGTCCTTCATCATCATTTCCGCCATTACGCTCCGGCAGATGTTGCCGTGGCAGACAAACAGAATTCTGATCACCTGATCCTCCTAACCTAATACCCTTCGCTCATTTCACCATGAGCAGATAGATCACGGTCATTTGAACGGGATAATACCAGTAAAAGAATCTGCCCTGCCAGCGGCATTCGCCCCGCTTGCCGTTATAATGCGCTAACAGCGGAACCGCCAGCCAGCGGGCCATGTGCAGCATTCTCTAAACATAGCTGTTAATGACAAAGAAGGTAACAGCATCCATGCTTTCCGGTTCCTTTTTTTATCTATAAGTTGTCAGGTCAGGTCTATCCAGTACCTTTCCAGATCGCGGTCGCTTTCCGGTTCATGAACCGTTGAATCGTAGCGGCCGCCGTTGGCCAGGATCGTCCGCCGGCTGCCTTCATTATCGCTGTAGCAGGTGATCAATACCCTGTCCATGCCCATCTGACGGCAGATGTCCAGTCCCATCGCCAGCATTCTCTTGGCGTATCCCTTGCGCCTTTCGCTGGGCGCCACCGAATAGCCGATGTGGCCGCCGTACTTCTCCAGGTAATCGTTGAGATAATGCCTTATCTGGATGACGCCGACCATCCTGTCGTCTTCTTCCCGGATGAGGATGTACTGGCTTGCCGGCACCTTGCCGGCGGGTACGGTCTCTTCACAGCTGTACTGCCTGACGGAATCCAGCCACTGCCGGGTGGTTTCATAGTGACGCAGCGTCCCGCTGCCGTCCATGGAGCCGCCCGCAGTCAGGAAAGCGCGGCGGAAATCCTGGATCTGCTCATCATAGGCCATTGAAGGTTCTACCAGCTTAAGCATGTTACTCTCCTCCCGCGGTCAGATAGACCATCACGATGAAGCTGAGGATCCCGAACCATACCGCTAGAGATACCGGCGGCACAAACAGCGCTCTGAGTATCTCCCCGGCCATATCTTTGGTTATTCTGATTCTGATCTTCTTTCTGTATCTCTTTCTTCTCCCCTTCTCATCGATCACGTAGATCCAGGGGTTGTCGTGCAGTTCGACGATGCCGAACTTCAGCAGGTAAACGGGCACTACCGGCACGAAGACGCAGAACCAGGCGGCGGAACCGCCCAGGACCAGTTTTTGGAAATTGAATCCGTTGATCAGCAGCGCGCAGATCACCGGCATAAACAGCACGCCCAGGCACAGTAAGACCATCCTGATCACCCTTGCCGGGGTGGTAAAGCGCAGTTCGACCGGTTGGTATTCACCATCCAGTTTCTCAAAGAAGACCGGCTTTTCCAGCTTGCGCTTCAGCACCTTTTCACTAGGAATCAGCTTGCCTTGACGGCGCTGGAAGTTGCTTTCACCGGAGGTGTATATCTCATGGTTGGTTTCCACGATGAAGCGGTTATGTACGGTATCGCTGTAAAGGCAAAGGATGACGATGATGAACACGATCGTCAGCATGCCGTCAATGTACAGCGCCGCCCACTTATCCATGCCGAAGGCCACGAAAGCCAGAAAGGCGATCAGCGAGAAGGCTGCCGTAGCCAGTATGGCCTTCAGCCACCAGGGCAGGAAATAGAAGCGCTTCTTCTTCAGCGAACGCACGGACACCCTGCCGCTCTGACCGTTGACCGCGGCCATCAGATCATCCTGGCAGATGTAGTAGACCGGCAGCAGCACCGGCAGGCGGATGGCATCGCTGACATCGGCATTTACCTCGACTGCCTTGCTTTCCATCACTTCGGACAGGAAGGGACTGTAGGTCGCCGCTGTCTCTTCGCACGCCCGCTTTTCCAGAGCTTTCTGCGAAATGTCGGCGATCTTGACTCTTTGACCGGCCAGATAGCCGAAGTCAAAGGCCTCCAGCTTATCCAGGTCAAAGGGTTCCATGCCGTCCAGTAACAGGTTGTCCAGCTGAGCGGAACGGTTGACCAGTTCGTCATTGATGAAGCCTTCGCACTCATACGCCCGCAGGCCGTCCATCCGGCCGACCGTCATGTGGACCGGGCCTTCGATCAGCTCATAGGGCAGATAGAAGCCCTGAAGACGGTCCGTGATCTTTTTCAGTCTGGCCGCTTCCGGCCGGACGCGGTTACTGCGGCACCAGTCTTCAAGTTTCTCCCTTGCTTCGTTTAAGGTCAACACGAAGGGAATGACGTTTTCCGGCATGTCTTCGCTTTCCAGATAATCAGTTCTGACCATCGACCTTCCGCAGAAAGCGCAGTCACTGAGGGCTTCGCCTTCTTCAAAGACGACCTGCGCTCCGCAGCCTTCACAGACAGCCCGGAAGAGCCGGTACTCTTGACGGCTTTCCTTCAGACGGCCGATGCGCATCTGACGGAACCCCTTGGTTTCCTGCAATGCTTCATTAATCTCGACAGTCGAGCCGCAGAAAGGACAGCCATAACGCTGATGGATGATGTCAAAGCGGGCAGGTGAACCGCACTTAGGGCAATGGATATCCGTTATTCTCTTTTCCATGGTACTGACCTCGTGTCATACGTCTACAGTATAGCATGCCGGAGCACACTGGAAAATCACCGGCCTGTCGGGACGCAAAAGACCGCCATGACAGCGGTCTGTTCAGTGATCATCGTAATGATACCGGCAGGCGATGATGAAGATGTCTTCTCCTTCGCACCGGTAAATCAGCCGGTCCCGGTCATTGATCCTGCGGCTCCAGAAGCCGGACAGTCTGCCCACCAGCGGTTCGGGTTTTCCCAGACCCTGATTGCCGTTTCTTTCGATGTCCTCAATGAGCCTGTTTATCCGTTTCAGCGTCCGGCGGTCCTCTGACTGCCAGCAGGCGTAATCCGCCCAGGCTTTTTCGGTAAACACCTTATTCATCGGCAGCCTCGATCAGTTCGCGTCTTTCAGCCCGTCCGGATTCCAGCTGCCTGAGCGATTCCATCAGCCAGTCGTAATTGGCCTTATTGCTCATGACATAGACGTTTTCCAGAAGATTGTTATAGGCCTCTTCGGAGATCACTACGACGTTGCGGTTATCCTTGCGGGTAACGGTCAGGGTCTCATAATCATCGCATACGGTGTCCAGATATGTTTTCATGTTTTCGCGGAACTGCGAATAGTTTAAGGCTAACATCATGCGGGCCTCCTTTCCTGCCTGCATTATAACGTACAGTTTACTGTACGTCAATTGACCAAGGGGATTACCTGCAGGCAGCCCCGATCAAGTATTGTTTGCCTTTTGAGAGAATCCTTAACAAACCTCTCCATGACAAAACCCGGGCGCTGACCCGGGTTCAGGAATTCAGGTTGATCAGAGAACTAGTAGATTCCCTGAGCGATCATCGCTTCCACGACTCTGGTGAAGCCGGCGATGTTGGCGCCGGAGACATAGTCGTCTTCCAGAAGGCCGTACTTCTTACAGGCCTGGCGGCACTGGTCATGAATGGAGATCATGATGCCGTGAAGCCTGTTGTCGACTTCCTCGAAGGTCCAGCTGAGGTGCTGGCTGTTCTGGCTCATCTCCAGACCGCTGGTGGCGACGCCGCCGGCATTGGAGGCCTTGCCGGGTACGAAGACAATGCCGTTTTCCTTATAGAAGGCGATGGCTTCATTGCTGTCGGGCATGTTGGCGCCTTCGGCGACGATCTGGACGCCGCAGTCGCGGATGTGCTGAGCGCGCTTAAGATCGATCTCATTCTGACAGGCGCAGGGCATCACGATGTCCGCCCGGAAGTCGGCATCGTAGATGCTGCCGGGATGGTAACTGCCGTGGCCGGCCATTTCCGGATATTTTTCCAGGGAAGCGCGCTGCTGTTCCTTGATCGTTCTGACGGTTTCCAGATCCAGATCCTCATCGAGGACATAGCCTTTGGAATCGGACATGCCGATGACCTTCCAGCCCAGTGATCTGGCCTTCTGGCAGGCGTAGATGGCGACGTTGCCGCTGCCGGAGATGACGGCCCTGGGACTTTCGATCGGGTGGTTCTTCAGAACTTCCTGAACGAAGTAGACCAGGCCGTAGCCGGTGGCTTCCTTTCTCGCCAGCGAGCCGCCATAGCCGATTCCCTTGCCGGTAAGGGCGCCCATCTTGCTTTCCGCGATCAGCCGGCGGTAGGTGCCATACATGTAGCCGATCTCCCGGCCGCCCACGCCCATGTCGCCGGCGGGGACGTCCTTTTCCGGACCGATATGGCGGTAGAGTTCGGTCATGAAGCTTTCGCAGAATCTTCTTATCTCGCCCTCGCTCTTGCCCTTGGGATCGAAATTGCTGCCGCCCTTGGCTCCGCCCATCGGCAGAGAAGTCAGGGCATTCTTGAAGGTCTGCTCAAAGGCCAGAAATCTCATTACCGACAGATTGACGTTGGGGTTGAAGCGGATGCCGCCCTTGTAGGGACCCAGGGCGCCGTTATGCTGGATGCGGTAGCCGCGGTAGACTTCAATGTGATGGTCATCCATCTCCACGGGCACCTTGAAGATGACGATGCGTTCCGGCTCGATCAGCCTTTCCAGGATCGCCTGGCTCTCGTATTCGGGATGAGCGTCAATGACGGCCTGCAGGGAAGTGAGCACTTCAGTAACAGCCTGAATGAATTCAGGCTGTTCCGGATTGTTCTTCTTGGTTTCCTGCAGGACTCTTTCGATGTAGCTGTTAGTCATAGACTTCAGCAGCCTGCAGGGCGATCTCCATCATTCTGGTGAAGGAATTCTGTCTCTCCTCAGCCGTGGTCTCCTGATGGTTGACGATGCTGTCGGATACCGTCAGCAGGCAGGCGGCCTGCTTGCCGGCCATGTTGGCATTGTGGAACAGAGCGAAGGATTCCATCTCAGCGCAGACGGTATGATAGCTCATGGCATTGGCGATCCGATCAGCGGCGACGGATTCGTCATAGTAGAAGACGTCGGATGAATTGACTACGCCTTCAACGATCGGATAGCCGAGCTTCTCGGCGCCCTTGCGCAGTATTTCGTTGAGTTCTTCAGAGGGCTTGATGACCTTGTCGGTGCAGCCGCCCTGCTGGTAGGCATATGATGACTCGGAGAAGGCGGCAGAAGCCAGGATGACATCGTACAGGTTGATCTCCGGCAGCATGGCGCCGGTGGAACCGATCCTGATGATGGCTTCGACATCATAGAAATGATAGAGCTCATAGGAGTAGATGCCGATGGAGGGCATGCCCATGCCGGAGCCCATGACGGTTACCCGGTGGCCCTTGTAGGTACCGGTGTAGGCCAGCATGCCTCTGACATTGTTGACCTGGACCGGATTGTCCAGATAGGTTTCCGCTACGACCTTGGCGCGCAGCGGGTCACCCGGCATCAGAACTAACTTTGCGATATCGCCTTTTTCGGCGCTGTTATGTGGTGTACTCATCTCTAATTATTTCCTCCTGAGATTATTTTTCTAACAATATTCTAGCAGATATTGTTTTTTCAGCGCAATTAAGCCGCCGGCTTTTTGCCCTTGGTGCTCTTCTTGTCCTTCTTCACTTCCGCCGGTTCCTTGGGGCTGATGATGAAGATGACGCCGTTGGGCATGTTCTCCTGTTCAATCTTGTAGCCATAGGTATTGCAGACCTTGTAACAGATGGACAGACCCAAGCCGAACTTGCCCTTGTCGCCCCTCTCGAAGGGCTTGAACAGGCGCTTCTGCTGTTCTTCGGAGATCGGCTGGCCGTCATCGAAGACCGTCAGCATGTCATCGTGAACGTCGATGACGACCTCGTTTTCGGCATAGCGCAGGGCATTGTCCAGCAGGTTGGAAAGCACGATGCGCCAGCTTTCCTCCTCGCCCTTGAAGACGACGCCCTTCTGCAGGTACTTTTCCACCTTTACTTCCGGACGGATCATCTTGAAGGACTGGCAGACGCTGTTGACCAGCGGGATCATCTCGGTGGTCTTGTCCGTATCTCTCTCCTGGTCCATGACGTAGTCCAAACGGTTGAGGAACAGCAGCGACTGGACCTTCTTGGAAAGCCGGTCGGCGTTTTCGATAATGACATCGACGCTGCCCTCCAGGGTATCGTAGGGATAGATGCCGTCGCGGATGGATTCGGCATAGGACTTGATGATGGCGATCGGGGTCTTCAGGTCGTGGGAGATGTTGTGGATCATCTCCTCCTTGGTCTTTTCCTGATTTTCGATCTCCTCCTTCATGTCCACCAGCGCCTTGGCCATCTCGCCGATCTCATCGCCCCTCTCCACGCTCAGCACCGCCTGCTCGTCGCCCTTTCTGACCTTTTCCACGTAGGACTGGATCTGATGCAGCGGGGTGATGACGGTGCCCACCCAGATCAGCAGCAGGATGAACATCAGCGAGAACATCAGTGCCGTATTGTTGGAGACGGATGAAAGCAGGGTCGAGGCGATCGCCTTGCCGTAGTTCTCATCCATCAGGGAGATTACCTGAGTATGGCTGTCGATGGTATAAAGCCGGTAGTAGTACATCTTGTCCTCGATGTGGACATTGCTCTCGATCCAGCCGGAGCCATGGGCTTCCACCATCCTGGTGATATCGGCCAGAAACTGCTCCGAATAGGTGGCGGTGCCGTAATAGGACTGCAGCTTGCCCCGGGAGAAGACGAAGTGCATGACGTCGGAATCATAGGTCAGCTCCGAATAGCCCTGCTTTCCGGATACGACATTGTCGATGACGGTCTGCTGGGAACGCTGAATGATGTTCATGCACTGATTGGTTACGAAGTCGTCGATGTTGCCGCGCAGGTAGATCGTAAAGAAGACGATGAAAATGCCGACAAACAGGATGATGATTGCCGACAGCTGCTGGATCAGCGACATGTTGGAAAGGTGGCGGAAGATCTTCTTCATCAGCCTAACCTGTAGCCGTAGCCGTAAAGCGTGTTGATGCTCAGATTGGGCATCTTCTTGCACAGACGGCGCTTGGTATCGTCAACGACGCGGTCGGAGCCGAAGAAATCCTCGTCCCAGACCGTGCGCAGAATGTCTTCGCGGGAAAGGGCCACGCCCTTCTTGTGGATGAACATCATCAGCAGGTCAAATTCCTTGGTGGTCAGATCGATGCTGTTGACGCCGTCGGAAACCTTGCGCTGCTGCTCATCGATGACATAGCCGTCGATCTCGATCTTGCTTTCCTCACGGTAGAAGCGCTTGATGATGTTGTTGATCCTTAAGACCACTTCCTTCATGTTGAAGGGCTTGGTGATGTAGTCGTCGCCGCCCTTCTCCAGGCCCAGAACGCGGTCAAACTCCTGGTCACGGGCGCTGATGAAGACGATCGGCTTGTCGCTGTGGTACTTCTTGATGGATTCCAGCAGGTCATAGCCGCTGCCTTCGTCCAGCATGATGTCCAGCAGCCACAGGTCAATGTCGCTGTCCTGAACATGGTCCATGGTACTTTCAAAGGTATAGAAACTGCGGACTTCATAGCCTTCCTTCTGCAGGTAACGGCTGATCAGTTCGTTCAGGTCCTTCTCGTCATCTACTACTGCGATTACTCTCTTCATGATCTATCACCACTCTTTTTTTCATTTTAGCATAATAAAAGACAACTGACCACCTGGTCAGCTGTCTGGAAAGTTTCAGACGAAAAGGAGCCTGAGCTCCTTTTCACTTATGCCTTTGAATCGACGATGGCTTCAATGGAAGCTTCGATGGCCTTGACGACATCGTCCTTGGAAAGGGACGCCGTCTCCTTCTTGTTCATGACCTGTTCGTGCAGGAACGGGACATGCATGAAGCCGCCGATCGCCTTCGGGAATTCCCTGGCGATGTAGTAACAGACCCCGTACATCAGGTGGTTGCAGACGTAGGTGCCGGCCGTGTTGGAGATCGCGGCGGGAACGTTGGCCTTCTTCATGTATTCAACCATCTTCTTGATCGGAAGGGTTGAGAAGTAGGCGTTGGCCCCGTCGGCGAACACCGGCTGATCGACAGGCTGATTGCCTTCGTTATCAGGGATCCGGGCATCGTCGCAGTTGATGGCCACTCTTTCGGGTGTTACTTCAAATCTGCCGCCGGCCTGGCCGATGCAGAATACCACATCGGGATTCTCCCTGACCATGGCAGCGTGGACGGTCTCGACCGCCTTGCCGAATACCACCGGTACGTAGCACTTGACGATCTGGGCGCCCTTGATCTCATCCTTTACCAGCGCGACCGCTTCCTGAGCAGGATTGACGGTCTCGCCGCCGAAGGGTTCAAAGCCGGTAAGCAGTATCTTCATAAGCTCACCTTAGAAGGCAAAGAAGTAAAGCAGGGCGACGTGCGTCAGCAGCATGCAGACCGCGAACGGTACCTGTGACATGATGACTGCGTACTTGTTCTTGGTTTCCAGCAATGCCGCCGGAACGATGTTGAAGTTGGCAGCCATCGGAGTGCACAGCGTGCCGCAGTAGGCAGCGGTCAGACCTAAGGCACCGACGACGATCGGGTCAGCGCCCTGATTGATCAGGAACGGAACGCCGATACCGGTCATGATGACGGTGAAGGCGGCGAAGCCGTTACCCATGATCATGGTGAACAGGGCCATGCCTAAGCAGTAAATGAAGCAGGCGACCAGAATGTTGTTTTCCGGAACGACCATTGATACATAGTGAGATACGGCATCACCGACGCCGGCAGCGGTAAACAGAGCGCCTAAGGCAGACAGCAGCTGCGGCAGGATACCGGTAGTGGAGACGTTGTCCATCAGTCTGGCACCGTCAACGGCAGCGTACTTCGGCGAAGCCTTGGTAAGCAGCAGGACGGCAAACAGAGCGACGACACCGGACAGACCGATGGCATTGTTGGCCGTCAGCCAGCTGAGGGCCGGAACCTTGGAACCAAGGGTAGCGCCGACAACGGCGACCACGGCAATGCACAGAGCCGGGATAAAGATCTTGTATCCCAGTTCATCCGCATGCTTGCGGACTTCAACGGGATCGGGTACGTCATTCTTGGACTGTACGACACCGCCGATGGCGGTCAGACAGGCCATGATGACAATGGCGGCGCCGACCAGCCACTTCGGAACCCACGGTCCGGCGATGAATGTGAACGCCAGCAGGAACCAGAAGGCGGCAGTCGTCAGCTTCTTTGAACAGCCCTCATCCTTCAGTGCCTTGGCACCGACCAGAATGAAGACCAGACCGATAATACTGTAGAATACTTCACCTAAAATCTGAGCAGGAGTCATCTTTACTTACCTCCTTTGCTTGCCTTGTCCAGCTGCTTATCCAGCCAGAGGTTTCTGATGATGCCGTAAACCATTGAAATTACGGCAACCGGGATGGACCACTTGGCGACCTGCAGAGCCAGAGCGCCGGTTTCACCCAGATTCAGCGGATCATGCAGGAAGCCCGCAATCAGCAGAGTTCCTGATGAGCCCATGAAGCAGTTCTGTGCGAAGAAGTTACCATAGTTCTCAGCACCGGCAGAACCGCCCTTGATGATGTCTGACATCTTGTCATTCAGTTCACCGTACTTGGCAACGGCAGCGCCTTCAGCCATCGGTACGACGACCGGACGGACGAACTGCGGATGGCCCCCCAATCTGATCGAGAAGGCAGCAGCCAGGGTTCTGATCGCTTCATAAACGATGATGACACGGCCGGCAGTAGCTGATTTGATGCTTCTGATGAAGTCGATAGCTTTCTCCTTAAGACCAAATCTTTCGCAGATACCGATAGCCGGCAGGGTGAGAACGAACAGAGTCGCCGTTCTCTGAGTAACGAAGGAATTGCCTAACGTCGTCAGGATTTCCATGATGCTCATGCCGCCAACCAGACCGGTAACCAGGCCAGCGAGGACAACGGTTGCGATGGTATCAAACTTGAGTACCAGACCGACAACAACGATTGCCACGCCAATTAATTTGATTAGCATAATACTATCCTCCTTAAATTAGTCTCCATTATAATACGAAAAAAACATGTCTGCAAGTTTTTACATGCAAACATGTAAATTTTCTGTTATTCCATGAAAATTTATTCAGAAATATTCTTCCTGTCAACGGTAAAGCAGGCCTCAAAGACATGGGACATGATCGCTTCGGTCTGCCGGCGGTCCTTGCCGGTCAGCTCCATCAGTTCCTTGATCGACCAGATGTGCTTCTTC
>JAFZBT010000129.1 GCA_017561615.1 Erysipelotrichaceae bacterium | reverse complement strand
TGTTTTGTCTTCATCACCAAAAACGGTGCTAATCAAAACCGCCAAACAGAAGACTGCTGCCACATATAGTGTGGTTTTAGACTTGACTTTCGGAGACTTCGGTGTAGTTTTTGATTTCTTTTTCATCTTTCTTCCTCCTTAATTTCTCCACAAAAATTATAAGCGAAAACGCAATGAAAGGAAATGCTAGGATGGAAAATTCGGACCTTATGAGAACGAAATACTCTCTTGTTTCGCCCGAATTGACGACGGCAAATTAAAAAAGCCTTGTTATATAAGGCTTTTTGCCATCATTCAGTTGGGGAAAATGTCCCGATAATCGGAAAACAATCCCGGCATTGCCGGGATTGTTTTTGTCTGATCATTGCCTAACCAAAGCGGACATAGGCCTTGACGATCTTGTATTCTTCTTTCTGCTTCTTCGGTCTGATGACATATCTGTCAATTGAGCCGGGAATGATGAAGGTTTCCGCGTAATGAACGGTAAACGGTTCAAAGGCATCATCCGGGGAAATGACTTCAATTTCCTCGCCGTCGACCAGATTAAGCTGGTTGACTTCGCCGTTGGTATCATGAACGGTTTCCCTGTCCGAAGTAATGACTCTGGTCTCAATGAACTCCAGTTCATGCAGGCCGGTCTTCACTTCCGTATAATCATCACCTTCATGAATCGTTTCGAAATGATTGACCAGATTATCTCTTACCCACCTGGTATCTCTTGAAAAGTCGATGACCTTTTCGCCGTCTTCAATGTGGATCGGCCTGGGCAGCCCGTCCAGTCCCAGACGGTCCCAGTCCCACAGCTTGAAGGTAAAGATGTAGGGCGTGGCGCTGATCTCCAGCACCATGGTGCCGGCGGAAGAACAGTGAACGGTTCCCGCCGGAATCAGGAAGTGATCGTGCTTTCTGGCCGGGAAGCGGTTGACGTACTTTTCGTCGTGGAAGGGATGCAGGCCTTTCTGGGCTTCCTTGAGATCATTGATCATCTCTTCAGGATCAATGCCTTCCTTAACGCCCAGATAGACTCCGCCGCCCTCTTCAGCGTCGAGGATGTAGTAGCTTTCATCCTGGGTATAGGTCATGCCGAACTTGGTTTTGATGTACTCGGTGGTTGGGTGGACCTGCAGAGACAGGTTCTGACCGCCGATGGTATCCAGGAAGTCAAAGCGGATCGGGTATTCCGCCCCGAAGCGGCTGAAGGTCTTCGGACCCAGCAGCTGCCTGGGCTGATACTTGACCAGGTTCATGGCCGGGCTGTTGATGACGACGTCGCCGAAGCGGAAACGCAGGGCGTTTTCCTCCGGCACCCCGTCAAAGCTCCAGGCATAGTTCTTCTTACTGCGGTCCAGGTCGCAGACTTCCTTCATCCACTGACCGCCCCAGACTCCCGGGTCAAAATAGGGAACCAGACGGAACGGCCGGCGGGCTGTCAGTTTCAAGGCAGCCAGCAGGCCTTTGCCGGCGACCATGGCTGGTTCATATGCCTCTTCAGTGTCCAGATAATAGTCGATGTCTTCCAGAAGCGAGAACTTCAGCTTGTCGGCGATCCGCCACTCGATGAAGTAGCCTCTCTTGTTCTTGACCAGGGCATCCTCGTCCGGGTTGTTCTGCTTGAAGTTGCATTCCCCCGCCCGGTAGCGCAGCTGCGCCTGCCAGCGGGTCAGGTCGGCGTAGACCAGAACGTCCCCGCGGCTGATCAGCGACGCGCCGAAGCCGACGATCAGGACGCGGCCCTTCGCCTCGGCGGCGATCTGCCGGTACTGTTCCAGTTTGGTCTGATCAATGAAGTCGGTGACGGAACCGTAGTACATGACGCCTCTTACCCGGTCGCTGGTCAGATGACTGGCCATCTTTTCGTTCAGAACGTCAGTATCAAAGAAGATGTCCCTGGAATCGATGAAGACGTCAGGCTGCCAGAGCCCCAGAAAGGCGCCGGAAATCTCTTCATCGCGTACGCCGGGGTAGCAGTCAACGCTGATGACGCGGGGATCCTCGGCGGTTAACCGGGCGACGATGTCGCCGTATCCGGCAAAGACCTCTTCCTCAAAGCCCCGGACGTCAATGGTCGGAAACTTGTCATAGTTGGATTTTCTGTCGGGATTCATGCTTATCTCCTAACGGATGATCAGTTCTCCGTTTTCCTTATAGACTCTTCTGGGGAAGGGGAAGGCTTCCATGCGGGCATAGTCGTGACCGGCCATCGGACTCCAGCAGGCTGCCGTCCGCATTTCGGTATCGCCGGTATTGACCAGCCGGTGAGCCAGTCTGCCGTCGATGTGGTGCACCGATCCTTTGAAGACCTTTTCCGCCCACATCTCACCCTTTTCGTCCATCAGCAGTAACAGCCCTTCGCCCTTCAGGCCGATGTAGAATTCCGGGCAGCCGGTATCGCAGTGGAAATGACCTCTGGTCATGTTGCACTCGCCGTTGACCAGAACCGGTTCAATGACGGTCATGCCCCATAACAGGTTGGCCCTGTCCTTGAGGTCGCCGGTCTCATAGCTGTAGACGGTATACATCAGGGTATCGTCGTCAACGGCCTGCGGATCGCCATAGATGTGCTTAAGATCCCGGAAATACTTCCGGCCGATCTTTACCTCGGCGCCGGTCATGACGCCTTCAAAATCGTGGATGACTGCGGGTTCGATTATCTTCATGCTATTCTTCCCTTCTACGGTTCAAAGCCGGCCCATTTATCCTGATAATCCGACGGACGGGAAATGAACAGGATGCGGTCGGGATCCTGCTGAAACTGCTTATAGATCGGCACGCCGGGCTCCATGTTGAATTCCCGGTAGATGCGCGGCCGCTTGATGATGCATTCGGGGGCGTTGTAATTGGGGTTGGGGATCATTTCAATATTGTCATTTTTCCCGATGACGGGAAAGTAAGCCACGCCATGGTGAGCCCTTACCTCGTCATAGTCATAGCCGTAATCCCTGACGCACCAGGCGCCGAAGGTCATGTTGCGGTGAAAGTCCAGATTGATTGTGGCATGCGCCCAGTAAGGCGGCACCAGAACGACATCGCCTTCCTCGGCGATCACCAGATAGCAGCGTCCCGGATCGTCTGAGGCTCTTTCCTGCATGTAGATACCGGCTCTGCCGTGCCAGATCTCGTACAGTTCGCCGGTCGAAGAGCCGCAGGAGGGAGAATATGAATGAATGTGTCCCTGGCTGCGGACCGGCTCATTTCCCAGCCGGCCGCGGGCGTAGCTGACCGCCGCGAACAGCAGGTTTCTTTCTGTGATCTTCTCATAGTCCTCCCGGTTGCCGATGTCCATGACGATGGCATAGACGTCTTCCGGGCCCCGGCACTGCGGATCCATCAGGCTCTTTCTGATGGCATCCAGCTTTCTGATTTCCGGCTGCGGTCCGAAAGCCCTGTCGCCGTAGGAAAAGCCAAGGGGACGGTAATGGCAGGTGATGTCGACGCCGTATCTGCGGTTATTCATGTTCGTTCTCCTCTTTATTATCTGTTCCCTTCATCTGGCGGAGATAAATGGAAATGGTGATGATGTCGGCCGGGTTGACCCCGGAAATGCGGGAAGCCTGACCCATGGTCAGGGGCTTGACTTCCTGAAGCTTCTGCCGGGCTTCCAGGGAAAGGTTGGCCATGGCGGTGTAGTCCAGGTCAGCCGGCAGCAGCTGGCTTTCCATCTTCTGCAGATTGGCCGCTTCCCTTCTGGCCTTGGCGATGTAACCCTCAAACTTCAGTTCGATGTCCAGCTGCCGGGCCAGCGCCTCGCTGACTTCGATGCCGCACCTGCCGGCCACAAACCGCGTCTCCACATGGGGACGGCGGACCAGCTCCAGAGCGTTGTAGCTGGCAGCCTGTTCCTCGTAGCCCAGATCACGCAGATACCGGGTCAGCTGATCGTCATTATCCAGCCGGCTCTCTGCCAGTTTGTCCTTTATTTCCTGCAGGGCAGCCAGTTTGGCCCTGAATTTCTCATAGCGCTCTTCGCTGATCAAACCGGCCTGATGGCCGTATTCGGTCAGCCGCTGATCGGCATT
>JAFZBT010000128.1 GCA_017561615.1 Erysipelotrichaceae bacterium | reverse complement strand
CCCGGCTGTCCTGATCCATGATCTTCTTGGACAGTTCAATGCACATCCGGCAGCTCTCATTGCTCAGACGCAGCCGGCCGCAACGGGCATACATGTCCATCAGGAATTCATAGACCGAGATTCGGTCGATGATCTTGCGGGTATCCTCTTCATCGTAGAGAGAGTCAGCCAGTTCCCTGATCTGATCAAGCTGCGGCTTGATTTTGAAGATCTGGTCATTGTCCAGATTTTCATAGACGCTGTCTCTGAGTTCCAGTATCTGATTGATCGTTTCTTCGTAATCCATTATTCTGCCCCTTTTTACTTCTTGAGTTCCTTCCAGTTCAGACCGGTGAGCGTCTCATTGTCCAGCGCATTGCCGGACACTCCATATACATCGCCGTACTGGTTCTGGTATACGTGATCGGCCGTAACGTCAACGCTGACGTTCTGGCCGTAGCTGTTGGTATATGTGTTGACGCCCATGATGGCTTCGCTGCGGGCCGCGGAGATGCGGCTGTCGGAAGCCATCTTCTGATTCCAGCTGTCCATGATCATGTTGTGCATGGCGGCGCTGTTATTGGCCAGGGTCTGCTGGAGGCGGGCCTGATTGGCCTGCAGGTTGATCATCGACTGCTGAGCCATCCGCTGATACTGCAGGGTGGTCTGGATCCTCGACTGCTTTCTGGCCATGACCCGCTGATAGAACTGCTGACGCAGATCATCGGCCATGTGGAAGGTCATGACAAACTGCAGGAAGACTTCGGTAGCTTCCTTCTCGTATTGAGCCGGGGCGATGACGATGAACTTGTTGGCTGCGCCCCAGTCAATGGCATCACACGGCTTGCCGTGACCGAACTGGGTGGAGCTCTTTTCCGCCTGCTTGTTCTTGAGCAGGCCGCCTACCAGACCGCCCAGCGGACTGACGGCGCTCAATATGGAAGTGGAGGCGTAATACTCGACGCCCTTGTAGTCCATGCCGGCGATGACCACGCTGTTGACGCCGCTCTTGGCCACGCCTTCATATCTGACCATGAAGGACTTGCACAGGGAGTTGTTGGCATAGGTCGGGGTACCCAGCTGAGCTTCAATATCGAAGGACTGCTTGTACTGTTCCATCATGTCATTGTAGTATTTCTGGATGTTGTTGCCGATGATGCTGGGCAGATCAGCCTGAGCTGTCGGTGTCAGCTTCATCTGCGACATCGCTTCAGCGAACTGCTTAAGAAACACTTCCGGCTCGATGAAATCGCGGACGCTGTCCCAGATGACGTCGGGGACGCTCTTGAGCATCATCTTCATCATCTTGTTGACATAGGTCGTATACATCTCATCGGTCAGGCCGAAGATCATGATGTTGCGGCTGGAGTCGATCAGATGCGCCGTAATGAAGAACGGCACGCTTTCGCTCTGCACCTTATCAACCAGCGCTCCGCCATAGAGCCAGCCGTCCGGTACGGCACCGTAGCCTAACAGACGGCCCTGGGGATCCTTTATCTCTCTGATTTCTGACATGGTCATCACTCTCCTGTACTTATAACATAATTTTACTATTGGATACTGTCTTCGTCTATTCATTCTTTTCTTCAATGGTCATGAGCCGCAAGAAAAGCCGGCTGTTTGTACAGCCGGCTTTGTTCCGTTTGTTACTGGACGGTGTCCTTCCGATTACTTGACGAATTCAATGTAAGCCATCGGGGCAGCGTCACCGCGTCTGACGCCAGTCTTGACGACGCGGGTGTAACCGCCGTTTCTGTCAGCGTAGCGGGGGCCGATCTCATCGAACAGCTTCTGTAAGGCGGTCTTGCCGGTCGCCTTGTCCGCAACGACTTCTCTGACGTAGCTGGCAGCTGTCCGGCGGGCAGCCAAATCACCCTGCTTGGCTAAGGTAACCAGTTCGTCGACAACGGTTCTGAGTTCCTTGCACTTCATCTCGGTGGTCTCGATCTTTTCATAAACGATCATGTCGGTAGCCAGGTTGCGAAGCAGAGCCTTACGATGATCAGCGGTACGTCCTAATTTGCGATTCTGCATGTAGGTTTTCCTCCTATAACTCTAATTAATCAATCTGACGGAAATTCTTACCGATGGCAGCGAGCTTTTCCTTGATTTCCTTAAAGGACTTCTTGCCAAGGTTACGGATTCTCATCATTTCGTCCTCAGTCTTCTGAGTGAGCTCATCGACTGACTGGATTCCGGCTCTCTTCAGACAGTTGTATGAACGGACTGTCAGGTCCAGATCCTCAATGGGCATGTTGGCGCCCTTGCTGACATCCTCGTTGGAGGCGTTCTTCAGCACGGAATTGATCTCATTTACGGAGTCCTTGACGGAAGTCAGAAGCTGTAAGTGGTCGATCAGGATCCGGGCAGCCAGGGCGATTGCTTCCTGGGGCTCAATGGAGCCGTCGGTCCAGACTTCAACGGTCAGGCAGTCGTACTTGGCGTTCTGCTTGACACGGGTCGGCGTAACGTCGATGGCGACCTTGGTGATCGGAGTGAAGATGGAATCAGTGTAGATGGTGCCGATGCCCTGTGAGGAGCTCTGGTAGAGGGCCTTGTTCTCGTCGGAACTCAGGTAGCCTCTGCCGTTGCGGCATCTCATCTCCATGTCGATCTTTCCGCCTTCAGCGAGATTGCAGATGACTAACTCGGGGTTAAGGATCTTAACTCCGGTCGGGCAGACGATGTCTGCCGCCGTGACGGTCTTGGGACCGGCCACATCCAGCCTCAGCGTGTAAGAATCATCGTTTTCGATATCCAGGATCAGATTCTTGATGTTCAGGATGATCGCGGTAACGTCTTCCACGACACCAGGAATGGTTTCAAATTCATGGTATACACCATCAACCTTGATTGAATATACTGCTCCGCCCGGCATAGCAGCTAAAAGAACTCTTCTAATCGCACTGCCAATTGTGATGCCGAAGCCTCTTTCCAGAGGGCTCAGCACAAACTTGCCATAATGTTCATCTTCAACGTACTGTTGAATTTCAAATTCTGCTCTTTCAAATTGTTGCATCTACCATGCCTCCGTTATTTCTAGCCGCGTGGGCGTTTCGGCGGACGGCAGCCGTTGTGGGGGATCGGAGTGACATCGTTGATCGATGTGATCTCCAGACCGGCAACCTGCAGGCTTCTGACAGCAGCTTCTCTTCCCGGACCCGGACCCTTGACGTTGACTTCAACGGTCCTCATGCCATGGTCAACGGCAGCCTTGGCGGCAGCTTCGGCAGCCTGCTGAGCGGCAAACGGGGTGGACTTACGGGAACCCTTGTAACCTAAAGCTCCGGCGGAGCTCCAGGTGATGGCGTTGCCGAGTTCGTCACAGATCGTGACGATCGTGTTGTTGAAAGTAGAATGAATATGGGCAACACCCTTGGCAATATTCTTCTTTACCTTACGCTTACGTGATACTGTTTTCTTTGCAGCCATGTTAAATATTACCTCCTTTACCCTTACTTCTTCTTATTGGCAACGGTACGACGCGGTCCCTTGCGTGTACGGGCATTGGTCTTGGTTCTCTGACCGTGGACCGGCAGACCCTTACGGTGTCTGACACCTCTGTAGCAGCCGATTTCCATCAGCCGCTTGATGTTCATGTTGGTCTCTCTTCTCAGATCGCCTTCGACCTTGATCTTGTCAACTTCATTACGGATGGCGTTTTCCTCAGCGTCGGTCAGATCCTTGGTTCTCTTGGTCTCATCGATGCCGCAGGTGGCCAGAATCTGCTTAGCTCTGGTCGGGCCGATACCGTATACATAGGTTAATGCGACACCTACGCACTTATCGCGCGGGATGTCTACTCCAGCTATACGAGCCATAATTCTCTTTTTCCTCCGATTAACCCTGTCTCTGCTTGTGCTTGGGGTTTTCACAAATAATCATGACACGGCCCTTGCGCTTGATGACGCGGCACTTGTCACACATTGGTTTTACTGACGGTCTTACTTTCATAAGTTTACCTCCTACATTACTTATGTCTGAATGTAATGCGCCCACGTGTTAGATCATACGGTGAAATCTCCATTGTGACACGGTCGCCCGGTAAAATGCGGATGTAGTTCATGCGGATTTTACCGGAAACGTGGGCCAATATCGTGTGTCCATTGGGCAGTTTCACCTTAAACTGGGCATTGGGAAGGGTGTCTTCCACTACGCCTTCAACTTCAATGACATCGCTCTTATCTGCCATGCTCGCTTACTCTTCCCCCTTTACCTTGGCCAGGGCCGCCTGAACGTCTCGGTAGACTTCTTCCTTGCCCTGTCCGGCGTTGACGTCATAGACGATTCCCATGTCGCGGAAGTAATCCACGGCTGCCTGGGTCTCGTTGTGGTATGAGTCAAGCCTTACTCTGAGTGCTTCGTAAGTGTCGTCGCCTCTCTGATAGAGTTCGCCGCCACAGTTGTCGCAGACGCCTTCAACCTTACTGGGAAGGCTGACACGGTTGTAGATCGCACCGCAGTTGCGGCAGATCCTTCTTTCGACAATTCTATCGACCAGCAGCTGCTCATCGATCTTGAGGTTGATGACAGCGTCAATGTCAAGGTCGCTGATGGCAATCGCCTGCGGCAGGCTTCTCGGGAAGCCGTCCAGCAGGTAGCCGTCGGCGCAGTCCTGGCGTGACAGACGGCTCTTTACCATCGCGATGGTCACCTCGTCCGGGACCAGCAGTCCCTGGCTCATGTAAGCCTGGGCCTGCTGTCCCAGCGGGGTGTTGTTTCTGAGTTCTTCGCGGAACATATCTCCGGTGGAGATGTGGGGTACCTTATAGTCGGCGCAGATCCTTTCGGATACCGTGCCCTTGCCGGCGCCCGCCGGTCCCATGATAAGCATTCTCAGCATGGCTGATTACCTCTTCATGAAACCCTTGTATTCCTTCTGCGTCAGCTGGTCTTCCAGATCCTTGACCGTCTCCAGGGCAACGCCGACCACGATGATGATGCTGGTGCCGCCGATGGTGATGGTGCTGGGGATGTCCGTGAACATGCTGAGCAGATACGGTAAGGCAGCGATGAAGCAGAGGAACAGGGCACCGAGAACCGTAATGCGGTTAAGGACCTTGGAAACATACTGCTTCGTTTCCGCTCCCGGTCTGATGCCCGGAATGTAGGCACCCGACTTGTTCAGATTCTCACTGATCTTCTCCGGG
>JAFZBT010000127.1 GCA_017561615.1 Erysipelotrichaceae bacterium | reverse complement strand
GGATGCTCCGGCGGCGGTTGGTCTCGTCGATGGCTGAGCGCATGGAATCGGTAATGGTATCACCGTACATGATGACCATGCCGTTTTCATTACGGGCTGCCCGGCCGATGGTCTGGATCAGCGAGCGCTCGGAACGCAGGAAGCCTTCCTTGTCGGCGTCCAGGATTACCACCAGCGAGACTTCGGGAATGTCCAGGCCTTCCCGTAACAGGTTGATACCGACCAGCACGTCGTACTTGCCCTTGCGCAGATCGCGGATGATCTCCGTTCTTTCCAGGGTCTTGGTCTCGTGATGGAGGTAGGCGACCTTGTACATCTGATTCTCCAGGTACTTGCTCAGTTCCTCCGCCATCCTCACCGTCAGGGTGGTGATCAGCACTCTCTCATTTCTGGCCACCCGCTTGTCGATCTCCATGGTGATGTCATCGATCTGCCCCTTGCTGGGTCTTACTTCGACCTCCGGGTCCAGCAGACCGGTAGGACGGATGATCTGCTCTACCACTTCGCCGTTTACCTGCTCCAGTTCGTAGTCGCCCGGAGTGGCGGAGACGCAGATGATCTGGTTGATGGCGGCCTCGAATTCCTCGAACTTCAGCGGCCGGTTGTCCAGGGCGCTGGGCAGCCGGAAGCCGTATTCCACCAGCGTGCTCTTGCGGCTGTGGTCGCCGTTGTACATGCCCCTTACCTGAGGCAGGGAAACGTGCGATTCGTCGACGAACAGCAGATAATCTTCCGGGAAGTAGTCAAACAGGGTGAACGGCTTGGAGCCGGGAGCCCGGAATTCCAGCTGCCGGGAGTAGTTCTCAATGCCCGCGCAGGTACCGAATTCCCTCAGCGCGTCCAGGTCGTAACGGCAGCGCTGTTCCAGCCTTTCCTTTTCCAGGGGCTTGCCCTGATCCTCAAAGTACTTCAGTCTCTCCTGCAGCTCAATCTCAATGTTGTCGCAGGCCCGCAGGATGTCGTCCCTGTTTTTGGCATAGCCGGTGGCCGGGAAGATGTTATAGAGGGTATAGGCATTCAGGGTCTTGCCGGTAATGGTATCGATCTCGGTGATCCGGTCGATCTCATCGTCAAACAGTTCAATGCGCAGAATGTAGGCGTCGGTATAACCCAGGCAGACATCAATGACGTCGCCCCTTACCCGGAAGGTGCCCCGCTTGAGTTCCAGGTCATTGCGGACATACTGACGGTCGACGAACAGCTGCAGCAGGCTGCGGCGGTCGATCTTCTGCCCGGTCTTCAGGGTGAAGAACATGTTCCGGTACTGATGGGGATCAGAAGCGGCATAGATGCAGGCCACCGAGGCAACGATGATGGTGTCGCGGTCCTGCAGCACGGCGTTGTAGGCCGCCAGCCGCAGCATGTCCAGTTCGTCATTGATCATCGAGTTCTTCTCGATGTAGGTGTCGGTCTTGGGTACGTAGGCTTCCGGCTGGTAGTAGTCGAAGTTGGAAACGAAGTATTCCACGTGGTTTTCCGGGAAGAATTCCTTCAGCTCGCTGTAAAGCTGGCCGGCCAGGGTCTTGTTGTGAACGAAGACCAGTGTCGGCCGGTTCATCCGGGCGATGACATTGGCCATGGTAAAGGTCTTGCCGGTGCCCGTGGCTCCCAGCAGTACCTGGTATCTCTTATTGGCCTTCAGGCCTTCGACCAGCTGATCGATGGCCTGCGGCTGATCGCCCAGCGGCTGAAACTGCGAATGAAGCTTAAACATAACTTAATTATAAACTATCTGTCTTTTACAGGCACTTGTTTTGTTAGCCGCGATATTCGGGTAATATAATGGTTGTATGGCACGAGTAAGAAAGAGAGACCTGTTACACGGAGACGTTCGCAAGCTGCTGATTCAGATGGCCCTGCCCCTGATGGCCTTTAATCTGGTCAGCGTCCTCTACGGCTACGTGGACACCCATTACATAAGTTCTCTGGGTGAACTGCAGGTCGGCGCCGTTTCCATCATGAACAACATCAACCTGTGCGGCAGCGCCTTCGCAACCGGCCTTTCCGCCGCCGGCATGGCGCTGATGAGCTCCGCTCTGGGGGCCGGGCAGCGCAGGCGCGCCAGTCACATCGCCACTCTGCTGTTTGCCATGGCGATGGCGATCGCCTTTCTGATCAGCGGCGGCTGCGCCCTGTTTTCCCGCCAGCTGCTGACCCTGCTCAAAACGCCGGAAGATATCTTTGAATATGCCAGGGAGTACCTGCTCGGACTGGCTCCCAGCTTCCTGTTCACCTACATCCTGACCATCTTCCAGGCGCTGCGTCAGTCCAACGGCGACAGCCGCTCGGCGGTGGCCCTCAACATCATTGCCACTCTCCTCAACGTCGTCCTGGACCCGCTGTTGATCTTCCGGCTGAACCTCGGCATGCTGGGCGCCTCGCTGGCTACCAGCCTGAGCAAGATGCTGGTCTGTCCGATCGCGCTGTTCGGAATGCTGGATTCCCATCAGGAAGTCTCCGTCGATTTCCGCCGGTACGGCTTTGACCGTTCGATCCTGAAGCAGATCATTCATACCGCTCTGCCTGCTTCCCTGGGCAGCTTCATGATGGAGTTCGGCTTCATCATCATGAACAGCTTCATCCTTTCCCACGGCTCGATCATCATGTCCGCCTATTCGCTGGGCAACAAGATCTCCTCGCCGTTCTATGTCCCCGTCAACGCCCTCTCCGCCGCCCTGGTCCCCTTCATCGGTCAGGCCGTCGGCGCCGGCGATAACAAGAGAGCCCGGCAGTGCTACCGCCAGGCCATGATCCTGTCGCTGGAGGTGTCCGCCGTGCTGCTGGCCATCGGCATACCCCTGGCCCCGCTGCTGGCGCATCTGCTGGTCGGTGAAGCCTCGCCGGAAATGCTGGAAAACGGCATCATCTACGGCCGCTTCTCCATCGGCACCATCGTCTTCATGGTCTGGGTCAACAACATCCTGGCCATGTTCAACGGTTCCGGCCACACCCGCTCCTCGCTGTTCATCAATCTGCTCAGGCTCTGGCTGCTGAGGCTGCCGCTGCTGATCTTCTTCGGCAGCTGCACCGATCTCGGTCCCCTGGGCATCTGGATGGCGATGATCCTGAGCAACCTCTTCTGCGGCATCATCAGCCAGATCTGGTACAGCGTGCACTTCAGCCGGCTGTATCCCATCTCTAAAGCATAGAAAAACTCAGCTGCCGCTGAGTTTTATTCTTTCCTATTCTCCTCTGGCGACTTCCAGAGCCTTCTGCATCTGAGTGTCGTATTTTTCTCTCTGCAGGCCCCAGGCGGTGACCACGGCGCTGTTGAGCCGGGTGGCGGTCGCGGAATTCAGGATGCCGTCAGCGTTCAGGCCGCTGGCCTTCTGGAAGGCCGTCAGGGCTTCGGCGGTCTTCTGGGAGAAGTAGCCGTCCAGACGGTCGACGTCGTAGCCCAGGAAGTCCAGCATGTACTGCAGGTTGATCAGCTTCTCGCTGACGCTGTCATACTGGTAGGTCTCGCCTTCATCCAGCGTCAGGAAGTTCATGTATAATGCCTCGTGCAGCCGCACTTCGTAATCCGGCTTGATGCCGGTTCCCGAGACGGACACGCCGCTGGGGCTGACCCACTTGAGATCCGTGTATTTCAGGGCGCCGCCGTTCTTCAGCATCTGGGTGACCTGAGCTACGCCCTTGCCATAGCTGACATCGCCGACGGTAATGGCTCCGCAGTTTTCGATCATCGCCATGGTGAACACTTCGGAACAGCTGGCGGAGTTGTTGTTGATGAGGATGACGATCCGGTCGTAGAGATACGACGGTCCGGACTTGCAGCGGTCGATGGTCTCATAACCGTAGCGGTCGATCTCGCGCATGATGATGTCGCCCTTCTTCATGAAGTAGGCGCTGACGCCGTCCAGGGTGGAAACGTAGCCGCCGCCGTTATCGCGCAGGTCGATGATCAGCGAGGTGACCCCGGCTTTCTTCAGCTTATCGAGATGCTGCTTCATTTCCTTGACGCTGCCGTCCGCGAAGGAGTTGAAGGTCAGGATGCCGACCTTGCCGTCAACGCGGCTGGAAACGGTGGTGTAGATCTCGTCGCGGGTGATGGTAATGTCCAGCCGGTCATTTCCGCGCTGGACCGTGATGGTGACATCAGTGCCCTTGAGTCCGCGGATGGCGTTGAGCAGTTCTTCGGATTCGAAAGTCTTCACGTCCCGGCCGTCCACGGCGACGATGATGTCGCCCGCCTGCACGCCGGCAGCCTGAGCCGGGCTGAAGTCCAGAACCTCAGAGACCAGAATGCCGTCTTCCAGTTCGCTGTAGCGGACGCCGA
Source organism: Erysipelotrichaceae bacterium (assembly GCA_017561615.1). Next base: position 11,200 of record JAFZBT010000127.1, on the reverse strand, counting down.
TGCCGACGAAGTTGGCGGTCAGGGAACTGGTGAATTCATTCAGCTCCTCTGCTGACATGTAGACCGTATAAGGGTCCTTCTGGGCATCGACCATGCCTCTGATGGCATCGTCGATGAGCTTGTCGCTATACGCGTCCGTGTCCTCACCGTACAGGAATTCCTGCTGCAGCAGGCTCTTGACGCTGTTAAGGGTATTCAGGTCAGCCGGAGTGTCATTGCCGCTGCTGCCGCCGCCGTTGAAAAGCGAGCCGGTCAGATAGCCCAGTCCGAAGATGAATACCGTTATCAGCAGTACGAATGTCGTTGTAAGTATTACCTTGCCTATCTTGTTTCTGTTCATGACGAAATCCTCACTTATGTCATTTTAGCACAATTGAAGGCGGTTAAAAAGCGCGCTGTCCGCCATTATGGGAATCATATATAATGATGGGGGGAGAAAAACCATGAGACAGGATTTTAATTACCACACCCATACCTTCCGCTGCGGTCACGCCGCGATCTGCGAAGACGAACAGTACGTCACTGCCGCTCTGCAGGCCGGTTTTACGACGCTGGGCTTTTCCGATCACGCCCCCTATCCTGACCGCGACAAGCCGACTGACCGCATGGATTACAGCCGGCTGCCGGATTATCTCGATTCGGTCAATTCCCTGAAGGAAAAGTATGCCGGCAGGATCGATCTGAAGCTGGGCTTTGAGATGGAATACTTTCCCGAATATCAGGACTACATCGAAAACGTCCTGCTTAAGAAGAGCGAATACCTGATCCTCGGCCAGCATTATGACCGGCCGGACGGCGAGTTTGACTACGCCCGCCAGGACAGCAGCCCTGAGCAGCTGCGCGTCTACGGCAGCCTGGTGGAAGAAGGCCTTCGCCGCATTCCCTTTCTCTACCTGGCGCACCCCGACTATTTCTGCGCCGGCATCCACGAGTTTGACGATACCTGCGTAAGCATTTCCCATCAGATCTGCCGGGCCGCGGCCGAAACCGGCACGCCGATGGAAGTAAACATCAAGCTGGCCCGCCGGCCTAAACGGATGTATGCGGACGGCGAGCACTATCTCTATCCCTTCCGCCGGTTCTGGCAGATCGCTCAGCAGTATCCGGTAAAGTGCGTCTACGGCTTTGACGCTCATGATCCGGGGATCCTGCTGAGGGGTGAAGAAATGTATGAGATCGCTGACGGGATCCTGGAAGGACTGAAGCTGGATTTCCTCAGGGAAAAACTGATATAGAAGAAAAACCGGCATCTGCGAGGCAGATGCCGTTATTTTTCTAATCACCGAACCAGTAGAACTGCTGCCACTCGAATCCGTAGATTTCCATCGGGTTCATGTAGCAGGGAGCCTTGTAGTTGCGGTAGTAACAGGCGCCGGTGATGTTGTACTTGAGGCCGAACCTCATGCCGTATTTCTTATACAGGGCGATGATTTCCTTGATCGAAGTTTCCTTGGTCGTGCCCTGATAGTAGATGGCCAGATGGAGGTGCGGACCGGTCGAGCTTCCGGAGTTGCCGGAAGTGCCCAGCACGGTCTTTTCCTTATATACCAGATCACCGACGTGAACATAGATGTCGGTCATGTGTTCGTAGAAGACGGAATAGTACTTGCCGTCAACCTCGATGATGATGAAGACGTAGTTACCGGCGCCGCCGTTGCATCTGTTGCCCAGGTAGCCGCCGTTATACGGACAGCCGCCCTTGGCCGCAAAGACATAGCCGTTGGCGATCGGATAATACGGAACACCGTAGCCGATGCGGCCTACGTCGATGGCCGCATGGAATCCGCCGGAATCCAGATGATAGTAGTAACAGGCTGAGTTGATCCTGAAGCGCTTGTTCTTGAGGAACTTGCCGAAGCCCTTGGATCCGGTAAAGGATTCCAGGACCTTGTCAATGTTCTTGATCTGCTCATCAAGCTCGTTGGCATCGATCTCCACTTCATCGGCCTGCTGCTGAAGCTCATCCATCTTCTCATGGTATTCATCAATGAGCTCCTGAGTCGCTTCCAGCAGTTTGTTATAAGTGACCTGCTTGCGGTTGAGGCTCTGTTTCTGAGCGATCAGCTCGTCCTTCTGGAGCTGCTGGGCTTCCTTATCGGCCTGCAGCAGGACCTTTTCCTTTTCCATTTCCTCGATCCGGTCGCGGTTGTAGCTGGTGATGTTGTTAATGGCGCTGATCCTCCGTAACAGGTCAACGAAGGAGTCGGCTCCCATGACGAACTTGACGTAGCTGTTGGTCCGGTTATGAGCCTGAGCAACGACCATGCCTTCCTTGATCTGCACGTCCAGCTTGGCAATGTGCAGCTCCCGTTCGTCGATCTGAAGCTGGAGCTGTTCAATGTTGTCCTCGATCTTGACGATTGACTTGTTGATGGAATTTATCTGCTTTTCCAGGGCTTCGATCTTGTCGGTGTACTCCCTGATCTTCTTTCCCTGGTTGGCGATGTCCGCCTTCAGGTCCTTGATGCTGGCTTCAAGTTCCTTCAGTTCCTTTTCCAGTTCTTCCTGCCTGTCTTCCAGGTAATCGCGGAAAGCCTTGCAGACCTTCTTGTCATTTTCGGAAAGGTCCTTGTTGGAACACAGCTCATAGTAGTAGTCTTCCTTATTGGCGAAGTCATATTCATCGTCCACCGCCAGCGTCACTCTCTTCTGGGTCCAGGAGAAAGCGATGATGATGAAGGCCATCACGATGAAGATGCGGATAAAGCGCAGTATCTTTTTCATCGTTTCCACCTCAGATACTTGTTCGCCGACAGCATTGACCCGATCAGGCCGACGACGACGCCGATGCCCAGGGCAAAGGCGGAAACGTAATAGACAAAGGGATAGACCGGTATCAGCTTAAGGATGCCGGAAACCAGCTGACCGTTCATCCGCTCATAGACATAGCGGTAGCCGAAGATGGTCAGCAGGATGGGGATTACCGATCCCATGATGCCGATGAAGATGCCTTCCAGAACTAACGGCGCGGTAATGTAGCCGTTGTTGGCTCCGCACAGACGCATGATGCCCAGCTCCTGCTTGCGCGAGTTGATGGTTATCTGGATGGTGTTGTAGATCAGGAAGATGGCCAGAACGGTCAGAGCCAACGTAAAGCCGTAGCCTACCGTCCGGATGCCGGTCAGCAGACTGACGAAGTCCTCGATGGTCGCTCCGCCGTAGGTGGCGGAAGCCATGCCGTCGATCAGCTCTACCTGCGAGGATATCTGAGCCAGCGAATAGCCGGTTCCTACGGCGATCAGGAAAGCCCGGGGCAGCGGGTTGTTTTCGCCCATGTAGATCTCAAAGATCTTGCCGTCGTCGCCGAAGCTTTCGATCAGGCTCTGAAGCTCCTGTTCCTTGGTGGAATAGTCGACGCGGATGACGCCGGGGATCTTCTCAATGCGGTTCTTGATGGCGCCGATGTCTTCCTCAGCCACGCTTTCCTCAATGGGAGCGTAGATCTGGATGTCGCCTTCCACGTCGATGGTTATCCGGGAGATGTTGGCAACCAGGATCGTGAAGATGACCACCAGCACCAGGGTCAGCGTCACGGCATTAGCCGTGGAAAAGGCCATGGCAAAGTGATGGGTGATGCCCCAGATCGCTTCCTTAAATGCGCGGGCGATTCTTCTAAACATGGTAATAGCCTCCTTCCGGATTGTCATTGACAATGTAGCCATTATCCAGAGTGATGGTTCTCTTGCGGTAGGTGTTCACCAGAATGTCGTTATGGGTGACGACGATGATCGTCGTTCCCTGCCGGTTGATCTTCTCCAGCAGTTCGATGATCTCCTTGGAACGCCGGGGGTCAAGGTTGCCGGTCGGCTCGTCGGCGATGATCAGCTTCGGGTTGTTGGCCAGCGCCCGGCCGATGACGACACGCTGCTGCTGACCGCCGGAAAGCTGGTCGGGATAATTGTTGAATTCCGCGGAAAGCTCAATGATGTCCAGCACTTCGCGGACCCGTTCATTGATCTCCTTCCTCGATTTATTGAGGGCCTCCATGGCAAAGGCGATGTTCTGGAACACCGTCTTGGTCTGGATCAGCTGATAATCCTGGAAAACCACGCCGATCTTGCGGCGGTAATAGGGAACCCGGGAGAAACGCAGCCGGCCGACGTTGATGCCGTTGACCGTGACCGTGCCGGAAGTGGGAGTCTCTTCCCCGTCCAGCAGCTTGATCAGCGTGCTCTTGCCGCTGCCGGTCTCGCCGATTATGTATACAAACTCTCCGTCATTGATGGTAAGGTTGACGTTGTTGAGAGCATGGGTTCCGCTTTTCTTGTATTGCTTGGATACGCCTTCGAGAGTGATCATGTTTTCCCTCCAATTAAAACTATATTAAACCAAAACGCCGTCGGCCGCAAATCAGACGCGGTAGTCGTAGGTGAAGCCCTCGCCCCTGACGTCCTTGGCTTCCGAGACGATGATGAAGGCCTTCGGGTCGATGCTCTCGATCCACTGAGCCAGCAGGTTGTACTGGTTCTTGGAAAGAACGGTCATGATCACCTGACGTTCGCTGTCAGTATAGCCGCCCTTGGCCGGCACGATCGTAGTGCCTCTTTCCAGGGAATTGTGAATGTAATCGCAGATCTCCGGCTTGTGGTCGGAAATGATGAACAGGGCCACGGAATTGCTGCGGGGCATGATGACCTCGTTGATTATCGCGTTGGAAATGTAGATGTAGATCAGCCCGATCATGACGTCCTGAACGGAATAGGCCAATAGGCCGGCGATGACCAGAATGCCGTCAACGACGGCCATCAGAACGGCGATCGGCAGGCCCGTATACTTGTGGATGACCAGCGGCGGGACATCCGTTCCGCCCGTCGAGGCGTCTTCCCGGATGACGATGCCGATGCCGGCTCCGCCGACCACGGCGCCGAAGACGGCCATCAGCAGCTGATCGGCTTCGATCCGGATGTCGAACAGGGACAGCACGGTGATGAAGACGGGATAGACGGCTGAGGACAGGGCGGTCTTGATGGTAAACTCCCGGCCCAGCAGGAAATAGCCGATGATGAAGAAGATGATGACCAGAGCGTCAATGGTTATGGTGGTATCCCAGCCAAACAGTTCCTTGGTGATCAGAGCGATGCCGGCACAGCCGCCGGAAAGCACGTCGTAGGGCAATACGAAGTAGCTGACGGAAACCGCCAGCAGGAAATTGCCCAGACAGATCATGAACACGCTCTTCAGTTTTTTCATACACAGTAATTTTACCATAATCCCAGGCAAAGAAAAACACGGCGTTGCAGCCGTGTTTATGGTGTTATGATTACCAGCTTCCGCCGGAAGATCCGCCGAAGCCGCCGCCTCCGGAGAAACCGCCGCCTCCCGAAGAACCGCCGCCGGAGCTTTCCGGCAGGGCTGCGAAGCTGTGCTGGCAGTTATGCATCTGATACTCCAGTGAGTGCATCAGCGCATAGTGGTCATTGTAGGACCGGTAGGAATCGTACCACTCGCATTCTCTGACGTTCAGATCCTTGAAGTGCTCGGTCCAGACTTCGGTCAGACCCAGGGCATAGGCATAGGGCAGAATGTCATAGAAGTAATAGGGGTTCTCCTCCACCAGTTCGTTCAGGCGGTCCTGATCGGCTACGCGGATGAATTCGCGCAGACCCAGGATCCTGCCCAGTTCGTTGTTGCCGTAGTCGGTACGCTTGCGCATGAACATGATGAACAGCATCAGGGCGATCTGGATGCCGGTTATCACCAGTCCCTGGGTGATCCGCGCGGACACGAAGTTCAGCACGCCGAACATCATGCCGACCGGGATGATGAACAGCAGGGCCAGGCCGAGAGCGCAGAGCACTTTCTTCCACCATTTCCAGGTATCGACCATGTATCTGATCTTGTACAGATGGATCAGCAGGTACATCAGCGTATCCAGCATGACGATCTGGAAGATCACGGCTACCAGAACGGTCAGGTCACGGTAATAGAAATAGTAGGTCAAAAAGGTCAGCAGCGCCACCGGCAGGAAGCTGAAGAGGGCCAGGATCAGCTGCAGGGCGATCGAAACATTGGTCGACAGGCTGCGCAGCTTGGTTGAATAGTACTTCTCGATCTTCTGCCTTACCGAATCCATGGTGTTGTGCAGCTTGTATTTCAGGGAAGAGAGCGCCACCTTGTCGCGGTTGTTGAACAGCCTGTTGAACAGGATCGCTTCATAGTTGCGGGCGCTGTCCTCCAGTTCGCTGCGCTTCTCCAGGATCAGGTCCTTTTCGGTCTCGTGAATGGTGATGATTCCCCTTCTGCCCCAGTCCAGAAGCAGGGAGATGATGTCGCGGTCGTTGACTTCCTCGTCAATTACCGTGCCAACTTCCGCCGAGGTCATGTCGGCGGGAACGTGGAATTCCACCGTCTGGATGACTTCCTTGTCCCGGCCGTAGATAAGAAAGACGACGCCTACCGCCATGGAAAACAGGGCGGCAATGATGATGGCGATCTTGCCGTAGTCGTTGATGTCCGGGAAATTGAAGTAGCCCTGCGGCAGCAGCACCTGAATGGTGATGGCCTGATTGGACTGGATCTGCTGATCGCAGCTGCCGGTGATGACATTGCCGGCTACCGAGATCCGGACGCCGTCCAGCTCGCCGGTTCCCGCCAGCATCTCGCCGTTGGGCGTTGAGGTATAGATCTTGCCGGCGTCAAAGTTCCTGGGCATTGTCAGGGTAAAGCGGGTGGCATCCGTAGTGGTGTCCCAGCCGCTGGTTATGATGTTGAGGAATACCATCTCCACGCCGTCCAGACCAAGTTCGTGGGTGTTGATGGTATAGCTCCACTTATAGGTTTCATATGCATTGGCATAGCGGTTGGCGTTGCCGAATTTCATGCGGACAAAGGAATCGTAATGGTCGATCTCCACATGATGTCCGGAAAGGCAGCGGACATTGGTAACGGGGAATCTGTAATACTTGGAGATCTCCTCGCCGTTCTGCTGCCAGGTCATGTGATACTCGGAGGGAATGTTCACATAGATGCCGTGCCTGTTGGCCGTGAAATGGACCTGCATTTCCTCGACGACTTCAAAGGCGCCGTCTTCCCTGACGGTGATGTCGACGTTGTGATAGAGGATATCAAAGGCTTCCTTAGCCTGAACCTTCGCCGGAGCGATCAGTCCCAGGGCCACCAGGGCCACCAGCATTAACTTGACTATTTTCTTCATGTTAGAACTCGACTTTAACATTTTCTCTCTGCTTTTCATCCGCCACTTCGAACATCGGCTCTCTCTGCAATCCCATTGCGGAAGCGATGAACCGGCTGGGGATGGTCTGAAGCATGGTGTTGTACTTGCGCACGACGCCGTTGTAGTATCTTCTGGCTGAGGCGATGTCGCCTTCCATTTCCTTCAGGTCAGCCTGCAGGGAAAGGAAGTTGGTGTTGGCCTTGAGGTCCGGATAGCTTTCCGCCAGGGCGAACAGCCTGCTGATGGCGCCGGTCAGCTCATTCTCCGCTGCCAGCTTGTCAGCGTTGGACGACGCGCCCAGAGCGCGGGCCCGGGCATTGACGACCTTTTCCAGAGATTCCGTTTCATGCTTCGCATAGCCCTTGACGGTAGCCACCAGGTTGGGGATCAGGTCAGAGCGCTTTACCAAGTAGACATCCATGGTCGAAAAGGCCTCGGAAATCCGGTTCTGCAGCTCTACCAGGGTGTTGTGCGTGCTGATGCAGTAAACAACAGCGATCACAATTACCGCCAGAATCGCAAAGAAGAAATATTTCATGTTAAAATCCCTCCAAAAATATTATACAATTTTTTCGCAAGTCTGCTATAATGTTTTAGACGGAATGTAGCTCAGCTTGGTAGAGCGCTGCGTTCGGGACGCAGAGGTCGTGGGTTCAAATCCCGTCATTCCGACCATTTGAAGAAAAAAAGCGGCATCAGCCGCTTTTTTCATTCTATCTTTCCCTTTTCTGCCAACAGTTTCCTGAGATCTCTGATCCGGCCCCGGTAGAGCTCTCTGATTCCCTTTATTCTCAGGAAATCCACCGGATGAAACAGGGCTGGCTCCTTCCGGATGTCGATCTCGCCGCTGGCCTTCAGAACATTGGCCACAAACTGGGAACAGAACATCTTGCCTTCGTATTCCTTCAGCCTGCCGATTGCGCAGTTCGCCATCCCCAGGAAGGCGAACTGAACGTTCCGGGCAAACTGGCTGTCGATGAACTGCTGCATCCTTTCATATCCTTCATCGGATACCTCCAGGCTGTAGATGCCCACCCTGGCCCAGCGGTGCCACCAGTAGAAGCCGCAGTCAAACGGTTCGACCTTGATGTGGGCCGGCCAGTTGAGGAAGGTGAAGCGCCGGCCAATCGAATACATCGGCTGCAGCGTTTCCGACAGCGAACAGGAAGAGTGGGTGTACTCCGCTCCGGTAAACATGTTTATGAAAGTGGAGATCTCGGTAGAGGATCTCGTCAGCATCAGATAGACTTTCTTCACCTTACCACCGGAATTCGTAGACCGTCTGATAGGTAACCGTCTGCCCGGCCTTCATGTCCGCCTGCGGGAAGTCGGGGTGGTTGACGGTATCGGGGAAATACTGGGTCTCCAGGCAGACGCCGTAGTTGGGATGATATTTCATGCCCTGCTTGCCGTCCGCTCTCTCCAGATAGTTTCCCGTATAGACCTGAACGCCAGGCTGGGTGGTATAGCAGTGCATTTCCCGGCCGCTGGCCGGATCTCTGAGCAGTCCGAAGTATCTTAACGTACCGTCGTAACCGTTGATCACGAAGTTGTGGTCATAGCCCTTTCCGAATCCCAGCTGCTCATCGGACAGGTCCATGTCCCGGCCGATCTCCTTTATCTGGCGGAAATCAAAGGGCGTTCCCTCAACCGGTCTCAGCTCCCCGGTGGGGATCAGCGTCTCGTCGACCGGCGTGAAGCAGTCGCAGTCCAGCTGCAGCTGCTGAGTGAGGATGGAGCCGGAATCATGGCCGGCCATGTTGAAGTAGGAATGCTGAGTCGGATTGAAGATGGTGTCCTTGTCGGAATTCATGGCATAGGTGATGATCAGACGGTTCTCATCGTCCAGCCGGTAGCTGACGGAAAACATCCGGTTGCCCGGCAGGCCGGCTTCCATGTCGCCGAAGCAGCACCTGAAGACGATCTCGTCTTCCTTCATCTGGACGTCCATGACCTTCTTGGCGGCGCCGAGCTCAAAGTGTGTATGCAGATTGTTGACGCCGTTATTGATGTCCAGGTGGTATCGGACGCCGTTAAGCTCAAAGGTGCCTCTGGCGATGCGGTTGCCGTTGGGAGCAACCACGCAGCCGATGAACTCGCCGTTTTCCTCGCTGTAGCCTTCCAGCCGGTCATAGCCCAGGACCACGTCGGCGAGGTTGCCCTGGCGGTCGGGAACCAGCAGGCTCAGGACCGTGGCGCCGAAGTCGGTCACCGAAAGGCTGACGCCGTTGCGGTTGGTCAGCGTATAGACAGAAATCTCGTTATTGTGGAATTTTCCATAATGTTCCTTTTTTATCATTTTCATCACCAACTAAATTATAACAAAACCCCCGTCGATTTTTCAGAATTTTGCGGGCAAGACTCTTGAAAAAGAATTTTGGCCCTTGTAGAATGAAGAGGAAGATAGTTGGAAACGCAACTAATTCGCCATTTTTTTCGGAGCAATAGATATGACAGAAGATAAGAACAATTTGTTGCTTAATATTTCTGCGCTCTACAGGAACGTCAACAAGTACTTTGACCGGCATCTGGCCGACTATGACATCGGCTCCGGTCAGATGCTGTCCCTGATCATCATCAACGAGCATGAGGGACTGACGGCTCAGCAGCTGGCCACCTACGCCGAGCTGGACAAGGGCACGACCACCAAGACCATCCAGAAGCTTCTGGACACCGGCTACATCGAAGTGGTCAGCGATCAGCAGGATAAGCGCATCAAGCACCTGTATACCACGTCCTCATCCCGGGAGATCATCAACAACCTCTACAAGATCCGCAACGAGTGCACCAATCAGCTGCTCGAAGGCGTCAAGGAGGAAAGCGAAGATCTGCTCGGTCAGCTGACGGCCAATTCCCGCAGCTTCGCGGTTGACGATTCCTACCAGCATCTGAAGATCGCCGGTCTGCAGAAGCTGACATTGCTTGATTATCCGGGCCGGGTCGGCTGCACGGTCTTCACCGCCAGCTGCAACCTCAAGTGCCCCTTCTGTCACAACAAGGATCTGGTCTTCATTCCCGAAGGCTATCCGTTCTACAACCCGGACGAAGTCCTGGAATTCCTGCAGAAACGCACCACCCTGCTGGATGGGGTCTGCATCACCGGCGGCGAACCGCTGCTGCAGCCGGGAATCTTCGACTTCATTGACAAGATCAAGGCCATGGGCTATCTGGTCAAGCTGGACACCAACGGTTCGCTGCCCCAGCAGCTCAAGAAGGCCGTTGAGAGCGGCAACGTTGACTACGTAGCCATGGACATCAAGAACACCTGGGAGAAATACGCTTCCACAGCCGGCGTCGCCATCAGCGACAGTCAGCTGAAAAACTTCCGCAAGTCGATCGACTTTCTGAAGAAGTCGGGCATCGACTACGAATTCCGCACCACTGTGGTGAAGGACTTCCATACTGCCGAGGATCTGAAGCAGATCGCCCGGATGATCAAAGGCAGCAGGTATTACCTGCAGACCTTCCGCAACAGCGGCAACCTGATCAATCCGGAAGTTGAAGGCTACAGCCAGCAGGAGATGGAAGACATGCTTAGAGAAGTACAGACCGTTAACAAGACAACATATTTGAGATAGGGAGGATAAGGTCATGTATCAGGTTATTAAGAGAGACGGCACCATTGTCGATTTTGACATCAAGAAGATTTCCGCAGCCCTTACCAAGGCTTTCGACGCTACCGGAAGGCAGTACCATCCCAGCGTCATCGACATGCTGGCCTTAATGGTCACCAGCGATTTTGAGCCGAAGATCAAGGACGACAAGATCGACGTCGAAGACATTCAGGACAGTGCCGAAAGAGTCCTGTCCCAGGCCGGCTACAACGACGTAGCCAAGAACTACATCCTCTACCGCAAGCAGAGAGAAAAGATCAGGAACATGAAGTCCACGATCCTGGACTACAAGGAGATCGTCGACCAGTATGTCAAGGCCACGGACTGGCGGGTCAAGGAAAATTCCACCGTCACTTATTCCGTCGGCGGCCTGATCCTCAACAACTCCGGTTCCATCACCGCCAACTACTGG
>JAFZBT010000126.1 GCA_017561615.1 Erysipelotrichaceae bacterium | reverse complement strand
TGTTGCTGGTCAGGCAGATCTCCAGAGCGGTCCTGGTATTGACGACCTGACGGGCGATCTCGGCGTCATAGTAACAGTGATGGCCATGTCCGATCCTCTTGGCGCCATAGCCGATGACGGTGGCACAGTTCTGGGGGATGCCGTTGTCGCCGGCATGGATGGTCATGTTCATGCCCTTTTTGCGGGGTGAGACGAACAGTTCGGCGTACTCCTTCATCGGTACGCTGTCCTCAAAGCCGGCCAGGTCCAGTCCGACAACGCCGTCATCACTGTAGTATTCCTCAAAGAGGCGGACGGTTTCGAAGTTCTCCTCGCGGTTGGCGTTGTTGAGGGCGATCATGCAGCAGAGGATGATGTTGGTCTTGATCTGCGGGAAGTCGATGGCTGCCTGCCTTCTGCCTTCCAGCACGGCATCGATGGCGCCGCGCTGGCTGAGCTGTTTCTGAGTGTGCAGCTGGGGAGCGAAGCGGATCTCCACGTAGTCATAGGTGTCGGCGACGTTCTGGATGGTTGTATAGGTGATCTCCTTCAAGGCGTCGAAGTCCTGCAGAATGGCCGTATTGAGGTCAAAGCGGGAAAGGTATTCGCCGACATCGCCGCAGTTGGCAGTCCTGATCAGATAGGCCTTGAAGTCTTCCAGTGAGTGCGCCGGCATTTCAATGCCGCGCTCCTGCGCCAGTTTCCAGGTGACTTCCGGCACCATGGAACCGTCAAGATGAAAGTGCAGGTCAGCTTTTGGGAAAGGGTATTTCATGATTTATCCTCCTGATGATGGCTATATTATATCATGCCCGGTCAGCCGGTAGTATAATGGAGATGGAGGAATTCTATCATGATCATTCAGAGCACAAACGTCTACTATCAGGAAAAACTGCAGCCTCTGCAGGTGGAGATCACCGGCAGCAAGATCACTTCCGTCATGCCCTACGGGGTCGAGAAGGTCGATGTCGACTACGGCGACAGCTGGATCCTGCCGGGCCTGATCGACATTCACAATCACGGCTTCAAGGGCCTGGACGCCAACCACGCCACCAGAGCCTGGGTCAGGGAGTGGATGGAGTATCTGCCGACTGAAGGCGTCACTTCGACCCTGCCGACCACCAGCAGCGCCAGACATGAAGACATCCTTAACGGCATGCGGGAGATCGCCGCGGCCTTTGAGGAAGACTATAAGGGCGCCAACATTCTGGGCATCTACTCCGAAGGACCGTTCATGTGCGAGAAGTACCGCGGTGCTCAGGATCTGGCCAACAAGACCGTTCCCACCAGAGAGATCATCGATGAATACCTGGAAGCTTCCAAGGGTCTGCTTCTCTATGTCATGGTGGCTCCGGAGGAACTGCCGGACATGGACGTCATCAAATACTGCGTCTCCAAGGGCCTGAAGGTGGCCATCGGCCACAGCGGCGCCGACTTTGAGACCTGCACGAAAGCCCGCAACGCCGGGGCAAAGGCCTTCACCCACACCTATAACGGCATGCGCGGCCTGCATCACCGGGAGCCTGGAACCCTGGGAGCGGCCATGTACTATGACGACATGTACGCTGAACTGATCGGTGACGGCGTGCACGTCAGCTTCCCTTCCGCCAGCATTCTGGCCCGAATCAAGGGCAAGGACAGACTGATCTCCATCACTGACTCGGTAGCCATCAAGGGCCTGCCGGTCGGCGAGGTCATGGACC
>JAFZBT010000125.1 GCA_017561615.1 Erysipelotrichaceae bacterium | reverse complement strand
TATGATGACCTGCTCGACAGCAAGTACCAGGGCTTACTGGCCATGCCTGATCCGACCACTTCCGGTACCGGCTACGCCTATTATCTGAACATGGTCAACCGGGTTGGCGAAGAAAAGGCTCTGGAATACTTCAAGGCTCTGGCTGCCAATGCCAAGCAGTTCACTTCTTCCGGATCCGGCCCGATCAGCTTACTGAAGCAGGGTGAGATCGTTCTGGCCATGGGCATGGTCTTCCAGGGCGTTGCCGAGATCAATGCCGGCGCTGATTACGCCGTCATCGAACTGGAAACCGGCGACCCGTACAACCAGACCGGCGCTGCCATCATTTCCGGCAGAGAGACCAAGCAGCACGTTGCTGAGGTCTTCCAGTGGTTCATTACCGAAGCTCACATGATCGACTGCGAGCAGTTCTGCCCGGGCAACATCCTCAAGAACGAACAGACCAAGATTCCCAACTATCCGCAGATCGCCAAGGACGCCGACATGAACGGACTTGACAACATCAACCGCAAGACCGAACTGTTAGGAAAGTGGGACTTATCATGAGTGAATTCTTCGAAGCCAAGAACATAACCAAGCACTTCAACAAAAAACTCATCCTCAACGACGTCTCGTTTACCGTAAACAAGGGTGAATTAATGTCGATCATCGGCCCCTCCGGCTGCGGCAAGACTACCCTGTTAAGAATGATGATCGGTCTGGAGACCGCTGACAGCGGCCGGATGTACCTGGAAGGCCAGGACATCACCGATCTGCATCCTTCAAAAAGAAACATGGGCATCGTCTTCCAGAACTATTCGCTGTTTGAAAACATGACCGTTCTGGAAAACGTCGCCTATCCGTTAAGAAACAAGCGCAAGATCAGCAGAGAAGAGTCTGTCAAACAGGCTCTTGAGCTGCTGGAGATGGTTCAGCTGACAGCTGAGCAGAAGAAGTATCCGGCTCAGCTTTCCGGCGGCCAGCGTCAGCGTGTCGCCATCATCCGTACCTTGGCCCTGCAGCCGGACATCATTCTGTTCGACGAACCGATGAGCGCTCTGGATGCCTACATCCGTCTGACCCTTCAGAAGGAACTGAAGGCTCTGCAGAAGCGCACCCATACGACCATGTGCTACGTTACCCATGACGTCGAGGAAGCCTATCTGCTTTCCGACAGGATCATGATCATCGAGGAAGGAATCATCCAGCAGCTGGATACTCCGACCAACATCTTCCAGAATCCGGCCAACGACTTTGTCAGAGAATTCGTCAACGGACATATCCTCGACAAGATGGAAGCCTTAGAAAGCGTCGTGCCGCATGTATAAGAAGAATCGCGCTCTGGGCATCCTGCTGACAGTGTTCTTTACGGTTACCGTTCTGTATCCGTTCTTCTGCCTGATCGCTGCCATCGAGCCCGGTTCCCTTCAGCCGTTAATTGAATCGACGCAGTTCAAGAAGGCTCTGCTGAATTCCCTGTCAGTGACTTCCTTCTCCACGGTCATCTCGCTGGCCATCGCCTATACGATCGCCTTCACGATCAACCGCACCAGGATCAGACACCGGGAATTTCTGACCATGCTGTTCACGCTGCCGATGCTGATTCCGTCGATTTCCCACGGTATCGGCTTCATCAACCTGTTCGGCACCAACGGCTTAGTCGCCAACCTGGAGATCTTCGGCTTCAAGGGCATCGTCATGGGATCGATCATGTATTCCTTCCCGACCGCCTTTCTGATGTTCAACGACGCCTTCAAGTACATTGACAACTCGCTGTATGAGAATGCCCGCGTACTGGGACTCAACAGATGGGAAACCTTCCGGAAGATCACCTTCCCCTACATGCGGAAGTCCTTCTTCCCCTCGCTGTTTGCCGTCTTTACCCTGATCTTCACGGACTACGGCGTACCGCTGACCATCGGCGGCAACTACATAACCTTACCGGTCTACCTTTACAAGCAGGTCATCGGTCTGCTGGACTTCTCCAAGGGCACCATCATCGGCATGTTCTTACTGATCCCGGCGACGATATCCTTCCTGCTTGACGCATTCCGCGCCGACCATGAGGTCAACGACAACGTCGTCAACGCCTATGTCGTGCCGGAAAACAGGGTTAGAGACGTCATCTGCGCGATCCTGTCATATTCAGTGATCGTGCTGATGGTAGCCATCCTGGGCTCCTTCGTCTATCTGTCCTTTGTCCGCAAGTTCCCGTCCGACATGAGCCTGTCGCTGTATCACTTCGGCTATCTGGCCCGCAATGATCTGAGCAAGTACTTCTTCAACTCCCTGATCATCAGCGTGGCTACGGCCATCCTGGGAACTACGATCGCCTATGCCAGTGCCGTCATGGTCACCAGATCAAACAACGCCCTGCGCCGGCTGATCCACATCCTGTCCATTGTCTCCATGAGCATTCCGGGCATCGTTCTGGGTCTGTCCTACATCATCGCCTTCCGGAAGACGCCGGTGTTCAACACCTATGCGATCATTGTCATCTGCAACATCGTCCACTTCACTTCTTCACCTTATCTTCTGGCCTACAACGCCCTCAATAAGGTAAACAAGACCTATGAAGACCTGGGCGCCACCTATGACATCAATACCGCCAAGATCACCCTGAAGGTGCTGATCCCGGTAACCCGGGGAACCATCATGGAAATGTTCAGCTACATCTTCGTCAACTCGATGATGACCATCAGTGCCGTGGCCTTCCTGTACAACAGCTCGACCATGCCGCTGTCACTGCTGATCAACCGCTTCGAAAACAGCCTGATGATGGAGGAAACGGCCATCATATCATTGCTGATCCTGGTCGTCAACCTGCTGGTAAAGAGCGCTGTCTACCTGATCAAGAGAAAGGATGCCAAGAGGAAACAGGAATATGAGCTTAACTTATAATCAGTTTGAAATATTGACTTATCTGGAAAAGAATCCTCAGGGCAAGGTCTCTCAGAGACAGCTGTCCCAGGACCTCAAGCTTTCCCTGAGCACCATCAACAAGACGATCGGGGAACTGGATGATCTGGATTACGTTAAGTACGATTCTTCGCTGATCCTTACCATGGCCGGTCTGAAGGCTCTGGAGCCTTACCGGGTAAGACGGGCGATCATGCTGGCAGCCGGCTTCGGCTCCCGCATGGTACCGCTGACGCTCAACACCCCCAAGCCGATGATCAAGGTGCACGGCAAGCCGATGATCGAGACCCTGCTGGATGCCTGTATCAAGGCCGAGATCCAGGAGATCATCGTCGTCATCGGTTATCTGGGCGAGCAGTTTGAGATCCTCAAGAAGAAATACCCCAACATTATCTTTCTGACCAATGACCTGTACAATGAGACCAACAACATCTCCTCCGCGCTGGTTGCCAAGGACTTCTTCCAGAGCGCCTACGTCATGGAGAGCGATCTGGTTCTCTACAATGACAGTCTGATCAGAAAGTACGAATACCATTCAAACTTCTTAGGCAAGTATGTTCACCGTACCGACGACTGGTGCTTTGAGGTCAACAAGAAGGGCGTCATCACCGAAGAAAAGGTCGGCGGCATCGACTGTTACCACATGTACGGCATTTCCTACTTCAGTCCGGAAGACGGCCTGAAGCTGGCAACCGACATCCCGGAAGTCTATGAATCGCCGGGCGGAAAGGAAAAGTACTGGGAACAGGTCCCGCTGGTCTACCGGCGGAAGAACTACGAGGTCCACATCCGCGAATGCCATGAAGACGACATTGTCGAGATCGACACCTTCAATGAGCTGAAGCAGATCGACCACGTCTACGACTGCTAGAATCACAGCCGCTTATCGCAAGCGGCTTTTTTTGTTATAATGAAATAGATATGAAAGAAAAGGGGTTTTAGAATGATCAAGAAACTTAAGGGCTGGGCCCTTGTCCTTTGGATATTGATAGTACTGATCGGCTACTTCATCATGCTGCCGCCGATCAATCCGACTTCGATCGCCTTCTGGGCCTTCTTCCTGCCGGTATTCTTCGTACCGCTTTTTGTGGTCACCCAGGTCTTTTCGCTGAAGGATGGCTTCAAGAAAGGCAAGGCCTTATGGCCGGTCTACCTGGTCGTCGGCTGCATTGCCGTCTACCTGCTGGGCTCACTGCTGTTTTCCCCGGTGGTCAACGCACAGCATTACACCAACCGCATTGCCATTACGCCGGCTGACTTTGAAACCAGCTTCAATGAAGTCGACTTTGATAACCTGCCTCTGCTGGATAAGGCTTCTTCACAGAAGGTCGGCGACCGCGTTGTCGGCCAGGCTTCCGATCTGGTCTCCCAGTTCTCCGTAAGCGATGAATACACGCTGGTCAACTACCGCAACGAGATCGTCCGGGTCACTCCGCTGGAGCACAACGGCTTCTTCAAGTACCTGGGCAACCTCAAGGGCACGGCCGGCTATGTCATTGTCGACTGCACCAGCGGCGACGCCAAGCTGATCAGAACTTCCGAAGGTCTGCGCTATCTGCCCAGTGCCTACATGTTCCATGACCTGACGCGTCACGTCCGCTTCCACTATCCGTTTGAAAACCTCGGCGAGACTTCCTTTGAGGTCGACGAAAGCGGCGTGCCGTACTGGATCATCCAGACCATCAGCTATACCTGGGTCAACCTGCGCCCGCAGGTCTCCGGCATCATCGCCGTCAACGCGATGACCGGTGAATGCCACAAGTACCGGGTTTCCGAGGTCCCGCAGTGGATCGATAACGTCTATGATGCCAAACTGGTCATCAGTGAGATCGATTCCTGGGGTCTGTATCAGAATGGCTATCTGAACTCGCTGTTCGCCCAGAAGAACGTCGTCCAGACAACTGATGGGTATACATACATCACTGCCGATGACGATGTCTTCATGTACACCGGCATCACTTCCGTCTCCAATGATGAGAGCAACATCGGCTTCGTGCTGGTCAACCTGCGTACCCATAAGGCTGACTACTACGAGATCCCGGGCGCCGAGGAATTCAGCGCCATGGACAGCGCCGTAGGCGCCGTTCAGGAAAAGAACTACACCTCGACCTTCCCGTTATTGATCAAGCTGGCCGGTCAGCCGACCTACCTGGTCTCCCTGAAGGACAGTGCCGGACTGGTCAAGATGTACGGCTTCATCGATGTCTCCAACTACCAGAAGGTCACGGTTACCGACAGCGCTCTGGGCATCGTCAGAGCGGCGGATGAATATCTTAAGACCTTCCATGGCGAGGTGGTAATTGACGAGTACTTTGAGGAGGAGATTACCGTAGCGACCATCGTACCGGCCGTTGTCAACGGCAATACCTGCTACTTCCTCACCGACCTCAATAACAACCGTTACCAGCTGGACATCAACACCGACCTGTCAATTACGCCTTTCATCGGCGTCAATGATACCTATAAG
>JAFZBT010000124.1 GCA_017561615.1 Erysipelotrichaceae bacterium | reverse complement strand
TGAACTTAACCGATGCGTGGCAGGCCATGGAAGCGATCTTTTCCCTGCGGACATCCAGGACGCTCATCTGTCTGTCGTTGGTTATCTGTTCGATCAGTTCCCGGATGAAGCCTTCTTCGTCCCCTTCGATGAAAGTCGGCAGTTCCCTGACTACCACGCTGTTTAGTGAAAAGGTGTCAAGCTTCAGGCTGATGCATTCAAGCATTTCGTTTATCTTTTCCAGCTGGTTCATCTGAGCCGGTGTTATCTCAATTACAAGCGGTATCAGCAACGGCTGACAGTCGACTTTCTTTTCGGCTATCTGCTGCTGGATCTCTTCATACATGCATCTTTCCATGGCAGCGTGCTGGTCGATGATGTAGATGTTTTCTTCATCATAGGCCAGGATGTACTTGCCGTGATGCTGACCGAGATAGTTGAACCGCTGCAGCGTTTCCTCAGTATCATAGGTCATCCTCTGTTCTTCAAACAGCAGAGGTTGCCGGACTTCCGTTTCTTCAGGCTGATAGGCGGCTTCGCTGCCAGCACTGACGTGTTCTACGACCATGTCGCTCGGTCTGGTCTGCTGCCGTAGCGCTTCTCTGATGTTTTCGGCAAGCAGCGTGTACAGCGCTTTCTCCTTGGAGATCCGGATCTCCCATTTGCTGGGATGAACATTGACGTCGACCAGCTGGAAATCAGCCCGGATGTTCAGTACGACGATGGGGAAGCGGTCCGGCATCATGAATTCCCGGTAACCGTCAATGATCGCCTTCTGCATGGGAAGAGAACGGATGACTCTTCCGTTCATGCTGACATTTATGTACTGGCGGTTTGATCTGGTTATCACCGGGGAAACCAGATAACCGTCTACCTCAAAATCATAATCGGAGAAGCTGACCGGCAGGCACTTGCGGGCAACCTCCAGACCGTAAACGGCCATGATGGCTTCCTGCAGGGAACCCGATCCGTTGGTCTGGATCCGCAGCTTGTCGTCGCTGTACAGCTCAAAGGCGATCTCAGGATGCGCCAGAGCAATCTTCTGAACGAAATCAAGAATGATGTTGGTCTCAATGTTGCCGCTCTTCAGGTGCTTCAGACGGGCCGGCGTCCGGTAAAACAGGCCCTCAACCAGGATGCTGGTGCCCTGATCAGCTGCCATCGGTCTGGCTTCCTTGATCTGTCCGTACTCGATGCGCACCAGAGTGGAATCGCTGCCGTCGCTTGTCAGCATTCTGACCTTGCTGACAGAGGCAATTGAAGGCAGAGCTTCGCCGCGGAATCCCATTGTATGGATGTTCCAGAGATCACCGGTCTCCCGGATCTTGCTGGTGGCGTGACGTTCAAAAGCTCTGGTGGCGTCCACGCGGTCCATGCCGCAGCCGTCATCATTTACTTCGATGCTGTCCATGCCGCCGTTGACGATTCTTATTTCGATCCGGCCTGCCTGGGCATCTATGCTGTTTTCCACCAGTTCCTTGACCACTCCCAGCGGGCGTTCCACGACCTCGCCGGCTGCGATCATATTGGTCAGATGCTCGTCAAGAATGCCGATCTTACTCATCTTTCAGTTTTCCTTTCAGCTGGGCAACCAGCTGCAGCGCTTCAATGGGGGTCATGTTGTTCGGGTCAGCATTCTTCAGAATGTCCTGAATCTCCCGGACTTCGTTGGGAACGACTTCCATCATGACGATCTGAGCCTGATCGTTATTGTGCTTTCGGGTTTCCTCAAAGCCCTTCAGCAGCATCTTTGCTCTGTCGATCACCGCTTCCGGAAGCTTGGCCAGGGCGGCTACGTGTATGCCGTATGAGCGGTTGGCCTTGCCGTCCTTTACCTTGTAGAGGAAGGTGATTTTGCCATCGCTTTCAGCCACGGCAACGTTCTTGTTGCGGACATGCTCCATGTTGTTTTCCAGAGCCGTCAGTTCATGATAGTGCGTGCTGAAAAGGATCTTGGCGCCGATGGCTCCGTCGATGTATTCCAGAATGGCCTGAGCCAGAGCCATGCCGTCATAGGTTGAAGTGCCGCGGCCGATCTCATCAAAGATGATCAGCGAGTCCCTGGTCGCGTTCTGCAGGGCGTAGTTGGCTTCGGTCATCTCCATCATGAAGGTAGACTGTCCGGCCAGAATGTCGTCGTTGGAACCGATACGGGTGAATATCTGGTCAAATATCGGAATGACAGCCGACTTGGCCGGCAGGAAACAGCCGATCTGAGCCATGATGGCCAGCAGCACGCACTGACGCATGTAAGTGCTCTTGCCGCCCATGTTCGGTCCGGTTATGATCAGCGAACTGATTTTATCGTCCATGTAGATGTCGTTGGCAACATACCTGACATCCTTGAAGGAGTCCAGGATCGGATGGCGTCCGGCCTTGATGTCGATCACACCCTCATGGGAATACTGCGGACGCACGTAGCCGTGTCCGCTGCTGATGACGCTCAAAGCGTAGATGCTGTCGGTGACGGCCAGACAGTCTGCCAGAGTCTGCAGACTTCCGATCCGTCTCTTCAGCTGTTCGATCAGCTGGGCAAACAGGCTGCTCTCCAGTTTGACCGCTCTTTCCTGAGCGTGAAGTATGATGTCTTCCTGCTCCTTGAGCTGCTGGGTAATGTAGCGCTCACAGGTGGTCAGAGTCTGCTTGCGGGTATATCCCCATTCTTCTTTGACCAGCGGAACCTGTCCCTTGGATATTTCAATGTAATAGCCGAAGACGCGGTTATAACCGATCTTCAGGGTCTTTATTCCCGTCTTTTCCTTTTCCTGCTGTTCCAGCTGCGCTATCCAGCTCTGGCCGTCAGCGGTGATCCGATGATATTCATCGAGCTGCTCGTTGTATCCTTCTCTGAATACACCGCCATCGCTCAGAAGCAGCGGCGGATCTTCGACCAGAGCGTCACTGAGCAGTTCACAGACATCGCGGCAGCTGTCAATTCCGTCATACTCGGGATACAGCCTGCTGTCGTGCACGACGGCGAGGATGTCATCAGCCACTTCAAGGGACTTCCGCAGACGCAGGCAGTCCTTGGGGTTAGCGCTCCCGTATGCTATCTTGGCGGTAATTCTCTCGATATCATAGAGTTCACTGAGGTTTTCCCTGAGTTCCTCTCTTCTGAGGAAGTTGCGGTTCAGGTATTCGATCATGTCGAGGCGCTGATTGAGTCTGTCTTCGTTCCGCAGCGGCCGGCTGATCCAGCTCTTCAGCTTGCGGGAGCCGATCGCGCTTCTGGTATTGTCCAGGAAGGAGTACAGGGTGATGGCCTTGACGTTGCTGCGGGAAGGCTGAATGAGCTCCAGGTTGGTGATCGTGGAATAGTCCATGCCCAGGTATTGCTCATTTTCGCTGTATCTGAACTCCCGCAGATGTGACATGCTGCGTTTCTGGGTGGCTTCCAGATAATTAAGAAGCCGGCCGATGGCCAGACGCAGATGTACTTCTTCGATCTGCCCGCATAACGGCAGATACTGTTCCTCGATGTCAGTCTCGTCACATACGGATACGGTGATGGCTGTCTCTCCTTCCACGGCCTTTCTGAGTGCTTCATCAGTGTCTCCGGCAACGACGATTTCTCTGACGTCGTTGCTGATGAGCGTCTGAATGAGCAGGGAGAGGTCGTGCTTGAGACTGATCGCGCGGGTCTCTCCGGTCGTTGTCTCACAGACCGCCAACGCATATCCGTAATGATAGTCACATAAAGCGGCAAGATAGACGCTGGCCCGTTCGTCGGTAAGCTCATCCATGATGGTGCCGGGAGTAACGACCTTTATGACGTCGCGCTTTACCAGTCCAACGGCTTCGGCCGGATCTTCCAGCTGTTCAACGATGGCAACCTTATAGCCTTTGTTTATAAGCCGCTGAATGTATCCGGTAACCGCATGAAAGGGAACCCCGCACATCGGCACCCGTTCTTCCGTACCGGCATTGCGGCCGGTCAGAACCAGATCAAGCTCATGTGATGCCGTTTTGGCGTCTTCGAAGAACATTTCATAGAAGTCGCCTAAACGATAAAAAACCAGAGTATCGGGATACTTGGCTTTTATTTCCAGATAATGCTGCATCATCGGAGTGTATTGCTGAGTCATGTTCATGCCTCTTTATGGTAGTTCTTGATTTCTTCGAGTTCCCTGATTTCCTTTTTGATCATCCGGCACAGGGCTGGGCTGCCCGGGCCGTAATTAATATGATAGCCGAAATACCTTTCCTTGATCAGATATGCTCTGGTTTCCAGCAGGGCCTTGGGATCGAGTTTCTCGTTATCGTGCAGTACGACGATAACGCTGGTCGGGGAAGAAGTGATCATCTTGATGTTTTCCAGTCCGCCGAGTGCTCTGACAAAATCCTTCAGTTCCTTCTTGCCTTCCTCGTTGTCCAGGAAGTCCTGAGAGATGAAGCGGTAGTACAGGAACACCATCAGCTGATAGACAGCGAAACAGACAGCGCCGACCAACAGAATCTTCAGGGCTGCGGAATGAAGTGAAGCCGTGCGGAAATACTTGACGAAGTCCAGAAGGGAACCGGCTGCCGTGTAATCAGGGTTGCCGGTTACGGTAAATCCCAGCTGAACGCCCATCAGGGCCAGAGCCATGCTGGACAGCGATGACAGGATCACGTGAACGAACAACAGACCCGGCGCGATGAACAGCAGAGCCAGCTCCACAGGCAGAGCGCTTCCGCAAAGCAGAGAGCAGATCAGACCAAACAGGACTGTTCCCCAGGATTTCCGCAGTTCAACCTTGTCGCGGATGTTAAGCAGATATCCCAGAAGAAGTGACGGTATCATGAACAGATTAACGATGTAATAGTTTGTTCCGTAACGGCCAACGCCCTTGGACAGCGTATCTGCCGCAATCTGGGCATTCCAGATGCTGGCGTCGCCGACAAAGCTTGTTCCGGAACCGTTTACCCAGTTGCCGCCGTACTCGCCGAACCAGAAACCCTTCTCAACGATGCCGTGCAGACCGGTAAGGCTCATGACCTTGTCGTATAAGCTGTAAAGGAACATGCTGGCCGGATTGGTGTTGTTGATGGCCACAAACCGCATGCACTTGACGGTGAAGCGGGCGACGGTCGGATACTGCCAGACGATCAGAGCGCCTACGATCAGCGTAAACAGAATGGCGCTGAGCAAAAACCAGACGTCGTTGGTAATGAACGGCAGCATGCCGTAGTTATAGCGCTTGCGGCTGGAGCGGTATGTCAGGTTGACGATGATGATGACAATGACGGCAGCAAGCAGACCCATGTTGAGCGGTCTTATTGTATTCTCAGCGTCCACGCTGAAGGTAAAGAGGTCAGTATAGAAACTGTCCGCCAGCGAACCGTTGCTGAAGAACATAGTGATTACGTTAAGGATCAGGTAACAGACGATTCCGCCGTTTACCGGAGCCGAATCTTCATAAGTCCTTCCGAAATAGGAAATGATGACGATCAGCGGAAACAGATCGACCATTACATAGCCGATGTACTCCAGCGTCTGCAGCGCCGTACTGATCAGTTCGTTTTTTACGCTTATAACATTAAGCCCCATCAGAAGATAGCCGATCAGCAGAATCGCCAGCGGCAGCTTCATGGAATCAAGCAGGGCATACCAGTGTTTTTTCATTTCTCATTCCCCTAACTAAAGCTAATACAGCTGCTCAAGGTGTCCTACCCAGTCAGCTTCCCGGTAATGGGCAAACTGGACCTTGAGATCGGACAGGGTGCAGACGACCGTTTCCTTTTTCGGCAGCTGGATCTCATAGCGGTCAAAGGCCAGGATCGCTTCGCTGAAATCATCGGAAGTGAAGGTGACCTGATTTCTGCCGGAAACAATCAGCGGGTTTCTGAGCGAACGGTAATGGTGGTGATGTATGCCGGCCAGCTCGCTCAGCTGCATGACTTCCAGCCCCGGCTCGACAACGGCGCCGCCGATGGAACGGTTATAGGCCGTTGATCCGATCTGCGTTGACAGCAGCAATCCGGTGCCGTGGAAAGTCTCCAGTTTCCTGTCGTTGATGTAGACATCGATGTGCTGCGTGTGAGCCCGCTGAATGAGCAGCTCGTTGACAGCGTAGCAGTCTTTGTTAATGGAAGAAAGGTGGATCTTAAGCAGGGCTCTTCTTTCGATCTGCGGTGTTCTGCTGACAATGTCGTCCGTGAATTCGCTGATCTGTCTGATGGTGTAATCCGCCAGAAAGCCCAGTGTACCGGTGTGCATGCCGACAAAGACGACCTGATTCAGAAGGCCAATGTACTTGTGGACCGCCGAAAGAAACGTTCCGTCACCGCCAACGACGCAGACTATTTCCGGTCTTTCTTCGGAATATTCCATTCCCGCAGCCAGCAGACGGCTCTGTATGGTAGCGGAAATCTTTACGGAAACTTCGTCGTCCCGGGAGACGATCGCGAACTTTTTCATTGGCTTATTCCTTTCTTCAATTAATTATTGTATCATATCTAACGGTGATTATTCCATATGAAAGGCCAAGTTGAATTTGAACTGAAAACGCTGGTAAGCAGGCCGGATTTTGAAAAACTGGCCGCCCATTATCAGCCGCTGAATTTCGTCAGACAGGTCAACACCTACTTCGTTACCAAAGACCCCTCGCACTATGCCTTCCGCATCAGAGAACGCCTTGGCGAGAAACTGTTTACTCTGAAACAGCATCGGGACGGACAGGTCATCGAATATGAAAAAGCCTTTACCGGCAATTTCTTCGATGATCCGGAAATCAGAAAGACTCTTTCTGATTTTGCCGTGTTTCCTCCCTATCAGATCCTCGGCTCAATGGTCACCGACCGTGCGGTATATGATACCGGTCTTGCCGAACTGTGCTTTGACATCAACAGCTACAACGGACAGACCGATTATGAGATCGAATATGAAGTAAAGAAGCCGCACGATCACAGAAAGGCTTTTGACGAGATCCTGGCCAGGGAAAACCTCCGCTATGAAAAGAGCTGGGGGTCCAAGTACACACGCTGTCTGAAGACGAAACCGCAGCAGTAAAACAGAGCCCCGCTCTGTTTTTTGTTTGAAAAGAGTGTCAGTATACTCTCTGACACTCTACTTGATTATCGTTCAAGCACTTTATCTGTCTTTCACTCAGGTCGGTGAAGGTCAGGACAATTATCTGTATTTCCTCGTCGAAGGTCTGCCTGAAGGTCTCTCTCAGGAAAATCATTTCTCCCAGAAGTTTATAATAGTTTTCCTTTTCCGTTTTTGCTGTACTGTCATAGAGGAAGTACAGCCTGTTGATCCGGTCTCTGATCAGGAAGCTGTTATGCTTCCGGTTTATCCACATCGGATCCTTCTCCGCGAAGACGGAATAGATGTGTTCTGCCTTGGCAGACGATATCTCCCGTTCCGGTTCTGAACTCTGAAGGATGGTCGAGATCTGGTGTCTGACCAGCTGCTGCTGGAACAGTTCATCATTCATGGTCTCGTTTTCCATGGCGCTCCAGCTGTCCAGACCGATCTCCCTGACAGCGTTCAGGATCTTGAGCGTCTGCTCTCCTTCATCACGGTCGAGATAGGTGAAGCTTTCCAGCTTGTTGGAAAGCTGATAACCCAGAGACGACAGATATACCGGGCTCTGGAAGAACACCACACGATCAAGTAGCAGACATCCGATCTTCTTCGGTATTTCTTCGGTCTTGCAGCTCTTTCGGATGGCGTCGTACAGTTCCCTGCGGGTATTGTATCCGGTCTGCCTTCCGTAATTCTTCCAGATGGTGTCGATCGACAGGCTTGACTCGCTGACAAAGCAGCCATAGCCGGTCAGACCCTTTTCCTTTCTCCGGTTATTTTCGTCCCGGGCCAGGAAAAACAGCAGATCTCCCGGCTTGAAGTCGGTGAATTTCTTGGTGGAAAGGCGCCAGAAAACGATCGTATGCGAGCCGTTAAAGCGGTGATATTCCAGCATCTTTTCGTCAGAAACGTACGCTATCGCTGCCATGCCTTTCCTCTTTCTTTTCTACTGTCTGATGCGTCCCGCCATTGCCCTGGACAGGGTAACTTCGTCGGCGTAGTCCAGATTGCCGCCCATGGGCAGTCCGGTCGCCAGCCGGCTTACCGCGACGTGCGGGTAGTCCTTAAGGATCTTGGTAATGTACAGGGCTGTCGTGTCGCCGTCGACCGTCGAGTTGGTCGCGATGATGATCTCCCTGGTGTTTTCATCTATCCGGCTCAGCAGCGACGCCACATTAAGATCATCCGGCAGGATGCCCTTCATTGGCGAGATGGCACCGTTAAGTACATGGTAGAGACCGCGGTATTCGCCCATCTTCTCCATGGCAACGACATCCTTCGGCTGCTGAACAACGCAGATGGTTGTACGGTCGCGGCTTTCGTCAGCGCAGATCGCACAGCGCTCCCCTTCGGCAAGATTGCCGCAGACCGGGCATCTGGTGATCTTTTCCCTGGTCAGCAGCAGCTGATGGGCAAAGTTTTCAACATCCTCCTGCGGTATCTCCAGCATTCTCATGGCATACCGCTCCGCTGTCTTCTGTCCTACTGACGGCAGCATCTTGAAATAATCTATTAATTTTTCCAGAACTGATGGGTACATGTTACTCCTCTACTACGTCAAAGCCGTCCTTGCCGAAGAGGCTTACAAGCTTTTCGTCGCCTTCCTGAACCGCTTCTTCCTGCGGCTGATCCGTTTCCGCCGGTCTGGCCGGCTGATTCTTATGCGCCTTGAAATAATTGATCATGAATGCCTGGTGGTCTCTGGTGATCGCATAGAAATCCTTGCCCGTGGCCAGACAGGAGGAAAACAGTTCTTCAATTTTCTTCTTGTTGTTTTTCTCGTTAATGGTGTTGGCCTTAAGGCGGTCATCAACGACCAGGATCACGTTGTCCGGAGAACTGGCCATGATGTCCGCTCCCTTGACCAGTTCTACCAGCCGGTTTTCTTCAAACGGAAGATCGGCAAACAGAGCGCCGGCTATGCCGGCCCGATCCTGTTCCTTAATCGCCTTGCTGGCCTGCGTAAGGATCTCATACAGTCTTTCATCCGTGTACTCAACATATTCAGGCTGCTGCGGTTCCTCTTCTTCCTTCACCGGTTTCGGCTTCGGTTCTGTCCTGGTCTCTGAGACCGGCTCTTCGGGCTGTGGAACAGCGGTCCGTTCGTCGTGGTTCATCATCTTCAGAACGCAGACTTCAAAGTAGGACAGTGCGTTGCTGGCATCACGGTAACGGCCCTGTGCTTCAACAAGATTCTCGATGAATCTCAGAAGCTGTTCGGTCGTAAACTGAACGGTCAGCTTTTTTGCCTGTTCAGCACTGAGAACGCCAAGAGCCTTTTCATCCCGGCTGTAGCCGTAGACGACCGCGTCCTTGACAATGTTCAGAAGGTCCATGGTCAGTCTCTGAATGTCAAGACCCCTGGAGGAAATGTCGTTGATCCGGTCAACAAGTCCGGCAGCGTCCTTTTTCTTTACCAGATCAAGCACCCCCAGCTTTTCGCTGAGAGAAGCTACGCCGTAGACTTCGCCGACTTTTTCAGCGGTTATGTCATTGCCGGCATAGGCGATGCACTGATCCAGTATGCTGAGAGAATCTCTCATGCCGCCGTCTGCCAGTTCAGCGATCAGCGAGACCGCCTCTTCGCTGCAGCGGACTTCTTCCTTTTCGCACACTTCTCTCAGCCGGCCTTCAATGACCCGATGATCGATTTTCTTGAAATCAAACCGCTGACAGCGGGAAATGATGGTTGGCAGCACCTTGTGAGGTTCCGTTGTAGCCAGAATGAAGATGCAGTATTCCGGAGGTTCCTCTAGCGTCTTCAGCAGCGCATTGAAGGCGCTGGAAGTCATCATGTGGACCTCGTCGATGATATATACCTTGTACTTCCCGTTCAGGGGAGCATACTTTACCTTTTCAATTATTTCCCGGACTTCGTCTACGCCGTTGTTGCTGGCGGCGTCCAGTTCAATGACGTCAGGATAGGTTGACTCCTGGATCTCCAGGCAGTTAGGGCATTTTCCGCACGGCCTTTCTCCCTCGGAAGTGCAGTTGATGGTCTTGGCCAGCAGCTTTGCGACTGTTGTCTTTCCCGTGCCCCGCGGGCCGCAGAAAAGATAGGCGTGAGCCAGTTTGTTGCTGTTGACCGCATTTAAGAGGGTTGTAACGACGCTTTTCTGCCCTACAACCTCATCAAATGTGCTCGGCCGGTATTTTCTGTATAAAGCCTTATATGCCATAGTAGCTCCTTAATCTTATTATACTATATTTCTTCTGCCCTTTTGTTTCTTTTGTCCCGCATTTTCGCGAAGAACGCACTCAACATATTCTTAGCCTCTCCGGCCAATAATCCCTGATAAACAAGCGGGTATGACGGCAGTCCCTGTACCACCGACAGGTCAAGCACGCTCCCGAAAGCCCCCGCTTTCGGATCTTCCACCGCAAAACAAACGCTGCTGATACGTGCCTGCATGATGGCGCCGGCGCACATCGGGCACGGTTCCAGCGTTACATAGATGGAGCATCCGTCCAGTCTCCAGCTGTTAAGGCGGCGGCAGGCCTGCCTGATCGCCGTCATTTCTGCATGACCGGCCGCCTGCTGGTCCTTTTCTCTGGTGTTATGTCCGCGGCCGATTATCTGCCCGTCTTTCACCACAACTGCTCCGACCGGTATTTCTCCCAGTCTGAAGGCCTTGTCGGCTTCCTTCAGCGCTTCCTTCATGAATTCTACTTCCATGTTTTCCCTCACAAAAACGGTACACACACAATTCGTTTACGTGGCTGCTACGTTCCCGTCCTGACCAAATTAAAACTCCTCATGTTGTACCACTGTCATTTTATCATCTGCCTCTTCTCTTTTCAACAGTGTTCCACGTGGAACATCAGAAGCTGTCTGCTGCCGTTTGTTTCACGTGAAACAAAAGAGCCTCGGCCTTATGCCGGGCTCTCTGCTTTATGTTTCACGTGGAACATCTTACGGTTCAACGAAGCAGGCGTAGTATTCGTCAAAGGTTATCCCCGTCTTGTGAATGTATTCAGCTACGTCTGTGCCGACATAACGGAAATGCCATCTCTCATAGACGTATCCGGTAATGTCCGTCTTGTCGTCCGGATAACGGACAATGAACCCGTATTTGTAGCAGTTCTCTGCCAGCCAGTTAAAACCCTTGGCCTTGTCGACTGCGATGTCTGCGGCCAGACCGGTCTGATGTTCGCTGTATCCCGGCTGCGCCGCGCGTTTTTCGCCGGCTTCTCTCCCCAGCATCTTACAGTAATACTCAAACACAGTGCTCTGATAACTGTAGCTCCGGTAGCCGTTGTCGCCGTTGATCGTGACTTTATATCCGGCCGCCCTGGCAGCTTCAGCCATCTGGACAAAATGGCTGTATGCTTCAGCGTCCATTCTGGCCCCCTTGCTGGAATACGCCTTGTCGACATCTACCAGGTCGTCCGGTACGAAGTCCTCAATAAGGTCATAATAGTTGTTTACCAGTATCAGAACGCCTTTCTCCGGATCTGCGTGCAGGTCCCCGCCCTTGGGAATCATGTCAAGGTTGCAGTTGATGCGCTCAACAAGCTCCCGGGTCTTCAGGTTTTCGTCCTGGTGAGAACTGTCATAGGCACAGTATCTTTCCACTCTGTCCCAGATGAAATAGGGGTCTTCCAGAATATCCTTCAGTCTGCCGTTATACTCCAAGCCGCTCTTGTCGATGTCGTGACTTACCAGCCCGACCACGGTTTCCTCGTCTGCCTGCGTCTTGTCACTGTATTCCAGGTATCTGGCAATATCCTTCGAATCAAAGCCTTCCGCCTTTATGAAGCGGATCAGCCGCCGGTCGTAATTGACATCCAATTGGTCAATGCCGTTGTTTACCAGCTCAAGAAGTTCAGATACGGCAACGTCGTAATACTGATCATAGTAGGCTATGTACCTTTCGTTCAGGGCGCCGTCGTACCCTTCCTCAGCAGAAAAGGCTGCGATGATCTTCTTTCTTCTCTGCTGCTCGGAAACGATCCGGTAACCAATATAGGTCCCGCTTAAGAGGACCAGGATCGCCAGAAGCGCAACAAGTATCTTCTTTGCTCTGATCTTGTTCTTCATTTCAGTATTACTTGACTTCCAGCTTTTCCTTGCCGCCCATGTAAGGCTGCAGAACCTTGGGGATGCTGACCGAACCGTCGGCATTCAGGTTGTTTTCCAGGAAGGCGATGAGCATTCTCGGCGGAGCAACGACCGTGTTGTTCAGGGTGTGCGCAAAGTACTTGCCTTCTTCTCCCTGGACTCTGATGCCCAGCCTTCTCGCCTGAGCGTCCGTCAGGTTCGAGCATGAGCAGACCTCAAAGTACTTCTGCTGGCGGGGGCTCCAGGCCTCAATGTCGCATGAACGGTACTTCAGGTCGGCCAGGTCGCCTGAGCAGCAGACCAGTTTTCTGACGGGAATGTCCAGGCTTCGGAAAAGCTCAACGGAATAATTCCACATTCTGTCATACCAGGCTTCAGAATCTTCGGGCTTGCAGACAACGATCATTTCCTGCTTTTCGAACTGATGGATCCGGTAAACGCCTCTTTCCTCTATGCCGTGGGCGCCTACTTCCTTGCGGAAACAGGGAGAATATGAGGTCATAGTGATCGGCAGATCGCTTTCCTTCAGGATCTGGTCCTTGAACTTGGCGATCATCGAATGCTCAGATGTGCCGATGAGGTAGAGGTCTTCTCCCTCAATCTTGTACATCATGTTCTCCTTTTCGGCAAAGGACATGACGCCGTCAACGGCAGCGCTTCTGATCATGAACGGCGGAATGCAGTAAGTAAAGCCCTTGTCGATCATGAAATCGCGGGCATAAGCCAGAACGGCAGAGTGCAGGCGGGCAATGTCTCCCATCAGATAGTAGAAGCCGTTGCCGGTGACCCGGCCGGCAGCGTCCTTGTCCAGACCGTTGAATCTGGCCATGATGTCGGCGTGATAGGGAATCTCAAAGTCCTTGAGAGCGGGTTCGCCGAATCTCTGCTCCTCAACGTTGAAACTGTCGTCGCGGCCGATCGGTACGTCATCCGCAATGATGTTGGGGATCATCATCTGGATCTTCCGGGCCTTTTCAAACAGTTCATCTTCCTTCTTTTCGTTTTCCTGAAGAGTCTCGTTGATCTGGCCGACCTGGGCCTTGGCCTGGTTAGCTTCGTCAACTTTCTTTTCCTTCATTAAGCCGCCGATCTGCTTGGAGATGGCGTTTCTCTGAGCTCTCAGTTCGTCATCAGTCGTCTTGAACTGGCGGTACTGCCGGTCCAGTTCGATGAGCTCGTCGACCAGAGGAAGCTTCTGATCCTGAAATTTCTTCCTGATGTTTTCCTTCACCTTTTCGGGATTGTTTCTGATAAAGTTCATGTCCAGCATAATATCACTGCTCCTTCTCTCAAAAATAAAGACATCATCCGTAAAGGGACGATGTCTCGTGGTGCCACCCTTCTTATCCGGAATTATTCCGGCTTCTTAATTAGATAACGGTTTTACCCGGAAAGCATTGCTTTCGGCTCCAAGGTGGATTCGGCAGACTCTTCATGACATCTCGCACCGGCCGATGTCTCTCTTCAATGAAGCGGTGTCTGACTACTTGGCCTCTTCACAGCTGTTAAACCAATTATAATCTAACCTTTTTTACAATTCAACGCTTAGTTTCTGATGGAGTGATGGACTACCGGGGACGAACTTGTCATCGGCAGGAACTTATATCCGTTAGCCAGACCCCACTTGATGATCTCCTCAACAGCATCAACGCTGTAGGATTTGATGTCATGCTGAAGCACGATCGAAACCTTGTGCTTCTTGATGCCGTTGATGACGTTCTGCGCTACCTTACTGGCCGATGTCGTTCCTCCGGCGTCGCCGCTGGAAACGTTCCAGTCGGTATATCGGTAACCCTTGTCAGTAAGCGACTTGCAGATCTTGGTTATGATGCCGGTGCAGTACTTCTTGCTGACGGTATTGGAGCTGCCGCCCGGAAGCCTGACCAGCTTGGACCGCTTTCCGGTCAGCTGATAGACCAGGTCGCTCAGCTTGTTCAGATCTTCCCAGTAACCGTCCAGCGAAGTATAGCACTTGCTGTAACTGTGAGAGTAGCTGTGCAGGGCGATCGTGTGTCCTCTTCTGGAAGCTTCGGTTATGTACTTGCGGTAATCGGCCCGGTTGCCGGTCACGAAGAAGGTTACCTTGACGTTGTACTTATCAAGAATGTCCAGCAGTTTTTTCGTGTATGGGCCCGGTCCGTCGTCAAAGGTCAGGTACACAACGCCTCCTGATCCCGTTCCGTAATCCGAACTTGAACCGGATCCTGAGCTGGAACTTGAACCAGACCCTGAGCCGGAGCCCGACGAACTGCTGCTCTTCTTGCTTACCGTCACTACGCGGGTTGCCTTGGCGGTGTTCCCCGCCTCATCGCTTACCGTGTAGGTGATGGTATACTTGCCGGCCTTTGCCGTGTTGACGCTTCCGGCTATCTTTACCCTATCGGTAAGATCTCCGTCGTGACTGTCAACGGCTTTACATCCTTTTTCTTCATATTTGCCTCCAACCTTGATGCTCATGCTGGAGGATCCGTTAAGAGTGATTACCGGAGCGGAAAGGTCCTTGTAAACGATCTGACGACTGGCCGTGGCCTGGTTTCCGCTCTGATCGGAAACCGTGTAGGTAACGGTTTCTCCATCGCTGGTTACCGTTACTTTTTCGGTAAGATCTCCGTCATGAATGTCAAAGGCGGTATATCCTTCTTCCTGATACTCGCTGCCGAAATCCGTGAAATGATCTTCCTGATGGACCAGTGTAATCTCCGGAGCTGTCGTATCAACGATGCTGACGGTCATGTAAATCTCTTTTTCCGCGCCGTTGTTGCTTGCCTTCCAACTCAGCGGATAACTGCCCAGTTCGTTTTTTATTTCGCCCGTCTGAACGACATCAAGGCTCTTTTTGCCGAACAATCCCAGCAGCCGGCTGTATTCAGCCTTTACCTCCGGAAGGATGATTTCCTGTCCATACTCAAAGGTCAGCTGCTGCTTGTCCTCGGTGCTGAACTCGATCTTTCCCTTGCTGAAGGCAAGCACGCCTGCCAGCAGCAGGATGGCCGCTATGATCCATAGGCCTTTCCGTTTTTTCATGACTTATTGCTCCTTATCGCTTTCTTCTTCCTGTTCGCGGGCTACCACGGTAACCGTCGCAACCTTGGAGTCGCCGACATTGATCAGTCTTACGCCCTGGGTGTTTCGTCCGTATAAGGCAACGTCAGCGAGCGAGATCCTGATGATCGTTCCTTCGTCAGTCATGACCAGGGCGTCCTCGTCTCCGTTGACGGCCTTCAGGCAAACCAGCTTTCCGTTCTTCTCGGTTATGTTGATGGTCGTAACGCCCTTGCCGCCTCTCTGAGTCAGTCGGTAGTCGCTCAGCGGCGTCTTCTTGCCGTAGCCCTTTTCCGTGATGGAAAGAACATATTCGCCCATCCGGTCAGTCGCAACACCGATTACCTTTCCGCCATCAGTATTGAATCCCTTGACGCCGGCCGCATTTCTTCCCATCGGCCGGACATCCTGCTCATTGAAGCGAATGGCCTTGCCGTTGTCTCCGGCAATGATGATCTCGTCGTTACCGCTGGTCAGCTGCGTGGCAAACAGGGTGTCGTCCTCTCTTAAGACGATGGCTACCTTGCCGGACTGTCTGATGGAAAGGAATTCCGACATCGGGACTCTCTTGATCAGACCGTTGGTAGTGACAAAGAACATGTATTCGTGCTCAAGTTCCGGATCGGCAGTGACGTCGATCATGGCCTTGACCTTTTCGTTCTTGCTGAGATTCAGCAGGTTGACGACCGGTATGCCCTTGGCGATCCGGCTGGCATTGGGCACCTTGTATCCCTTCATCCGGTAGACCTTGCCCAGGTCGGTGAACAGCAGCAGGTCGTCGTGAGTCGACATGTTGATCATCTGGTCAATCATGTCGTCCGTATTGACCGCCATGCCGCGGATGCCCTTGCCGCCGCGGTTCTGCACCTTATAGGTATCAATGGTCGTTCTCTTGATGTAGCCGTTGGTAGTGATGCAGACGGTGACATCCTCGACCGGGATCAGCGACTCGTCGTCGATGTCGCCTTCGTTGTCATTGATTTCCGTCTTGCGGTCGTCTCCGTACTTGGCCTTTATCTCATCGAGTTCGCTCTTGATGATCGCCAGAACGCGTTCATGATGAGCCAGGATGTCGCGGTAATCGGCAATCTGTTCCTCCAGCGCCCGGTATTCTTCTTCGAGCTTCAGCCGGTTCAGACCGGTAAGCCTTCTGAGCTGCATGTCGAGAATGGCCTTGGCCTGGATCTCAGACAGACTGAATCTGTTCATCAGCCGGCTCATGGCTTCGTCATCGTTCTGCGAAGTTCTGATGATGCTGACGACTTCATCAATGTTGTCGACTGCGATCAGCAGGCCTTCCAGGATATGGGCTCTGTCCAGAGCCTTCTGAAGATCATACTGAGTTCTTCTGGTGACGATGTCGATCTGATGGTCAATGTAGACCTGTATCAGCTTCTTCAGCGGCATGACCATCGGCGTGTTGTTTACCAGCGCCAGCATGTTGATGCCATAGGAGATCTGCAGCTGAGTACGGTGATAGAGCTGGTTAAGCAGGACTTCCGGCTGGATGTCCTTTCTGACTTCTATGATGATCTTGATGCCGTCCATGTTGGACTCATCAGCCATGTTGGTAACGCCTTCGATTTCCTTTTCGCGGGCCAGGGAGACGATGTTGGTATACAGCGCCTTCTTGTTTACGCCATAGGGAATCTCAGTAATGATGATCTCATGCTTGCCGCCCGGCAGTTCATTGATTTCTGCCTTAGAGCGGACATAGATGGTTCCCTTACCGGTTTCATAGGCTCTCTTGATGCCGCTGCGGCCAAGAATGATGCCGCCGGTCGGGAAGTCCGGCCCCTGCAGACAGGTGTTCATCAGTTCAATTACTTCAATGTCGGGATTGTCGATGACGGCCTTGATGGCATCAATTGTTTCACCAATGTTGTGAGGCGGGATGTTGGTAGCCATGCCGACCGCAATGCCGGTTGAACCGTTGATCAGCAGGTTGGGAATGTGTGCCGGAAGAACGACCGGTTCCTTTTCCTCGCCGTCGTAGTTATCAATGAAGTC
>JAFZBT010000123.1 GCA_017561615.1 Erysipelotrichaceae bacterium | reverse complement strand
GATGACCTCGCAGCCTTCGACGGAGACGGTGCGGTAGGCCTTCTCGACCGTCATCATCTCGGTAAAGCCGGTCATCTCGAAGATCTCATAGACTTCGCTGGAGACGTTGATCATCCTGAGGTCGCTTATTTCCTTATGCAGCCGCAGCAACACGCGCAGGCCGGAAGAGGAAATGTATTCGAGCTTTTCGCAGTCCAGGATCACGGTCTCCGCCGGCTGCTTTTCCAGGATCGTCCGGATGGACTGTTCAACTTCCTGGGCGTTTGATGTATCAATGCGTCCGGACAGGCCGATGATGAGCTTGCCGTTGTCTTGCTTTTCGGTTACTTCAGTCATTCTCTTTACCTCTTTTCTTTATTGTCGTGGAGAAGACGATCTCCAGAAGCCGCTTGTATTCCTGATAGGCAGGGTGGATGTCCAGATCGGAGAGGTACTCCAGGATGGTGTGGTGATACCAGTACTGCTGCTGAGGGTCGGTCATGTGGAAGTGCTGCCATAAGGCATCGTCTTCTTCCAGATACATCCGGAAGAAGGAACGCATGTTGGACAGCTTGTCCGACAGCCACAGCATCTTCATGTCCCCGTCAGCTTCCTTCAGATCCTGGAGGGATTCCGCCTTGCGGCGTTTCCAGGAAGCACTGGGATCGATCTGCTTGTACTTGTTCTCGGTTTCGCTCTGTACCAGCTGCCTGACTCTTGTTCCGAAGTTTTCCTCGATCTGTTCCAGGGTTATGTCGGTATCCTCCACGGTGTCGTGCAGCACGGCGGCGCACAGGATGTCCTCGTCGTCGGTCATCGTGGCTGCGATGGTGGCGACCTCCAGGGGATGGACGATGTAGGGGGAATTGCTGCCCTTGCGGGTCTGCCCCTTATGGGCATTGGTCGCAAAGACGATCGCCCGGTCAAATTTTTCCATCGCCGTTCTCCCTGCTGATGTCCTTGACCAGACAGAGCACGTTCAGACCGTTGATGCGCCGGTAAATCATCCGGTCGACGATCTTCTTGACCATGTAGATGCCCAGTCCGCCGATCGGCCGCTGCGAAGCGTCGAGCGAGACGTCGGGATCTTCCTTGGCTGTGGGGTCGAATTCAACGCCCCGGTCGATCAGGTAGATCTTCAGAACGCTGCCGCGGTTGTCAAGCAGCAGTAAAACATCTCCGCTTTCCGGAACATAGGCGTAGAAGCAGATGTTGGTATACATCTCCTCCAGGGCGACCTGCAGTTGCATGGTCATCCGGGGAGAGCAGTCCATCGCTTCCAGATATTCCTCAAGAAAGCTGAGCACCAGCTGAAGGTTTTCAATTTTCGCTTCAGTCTGCAGTGTCTTCATCGTTCTGACTCTCTGTCTGGGCGGGTTCAATGTTAAGAATGCTGCTGAAACCGGTCACGTCCAGAATGGCCATGACGGTATCGTTGACGTTCTTCAGCACCAGCGTGCCTCTGCCATCCATGGCCTTCTTGACCAGAAGGATGACGCGCAGACCGGCAGAAGAAATGTATTCCAGATCCTTCAGATCGAGGACCAGGTTTTCCGCTTCGGCGGTGACCGTTTCCATTTCACTCTGCAGCTGCGGTGAGGACATGGTGTCCAGCCGGCCGCTGATGGCTACGGTAAAGCTGTTGTCTTCACGGGTCTTAACTATTTCCATTGTCATTACCTCCTTTTTGGTGGAAGCGGTAAGCCAGCATGGTGATGTCATCAAACTGTTCCGCTTCGCCGACAAATTCATCTATGTCGATCTGGATGCTCTTCAGGAAACCGGCCGGGGATACCAGGCTGGCTTTCTGGCAGCTGTCCAGAAGTCTCTGTTCACCGAATAATTCGCTGTTGATGTTGGTTGCTTCAGGAATGCCGTCGGAGTACTGGAACAGCCAGTCGCCGTCCTGAAGCTGCATAGTGTGTTCACTGTACTTCATGTCTTCCATGGCTGAAAGTACCAGTCCGTGCCTGTCAGTAATGTATGACCAGACGCCGTTCTGGCAGATCAGCGGGTTTTCATGGCCGGCATTGGCGCAGGTTACCGTACCGGTATTGAGATCAACGACGGCCAGCCAGACGGTTACGAACATCTGTTCGCGGTTGTTCTCGCACAGCAGCGCGTTGACCTTCTCCAGCGCTCTGGCGGGAGACAGGCAGCTCTTCAGCGTGGTACTGATCAGGATCTTGGAGATCATCATGAACAGCGCTGCCGGAATGCCCTTGCCGGAGACGTCAGCGACGACCAGAGCCAGATGATCATCGTCGATCAGGAAGATGTCGTAGAAGTCGCCGCCGACTTCACGGGCCGGATCGATGACGGCATAGACGTCGATCTCCGGACGCTCGGGGAACGGCGGGAAGCTGGTCGGCAGGGTATCGTGCTGGAGGTTGCGGGCCAGAGTCAGTTCGGTGCGGATCCTTTCCTTGTCCTTGGTCAGGGAGATTACTTCTTCCTCATAGTTGTTGAGGTCCTTTTCCATCGTGCTCATCGAGCGGGCCAGCTGTTCGATCTCGTCCTGCGTCTTAATGCCAAGAGCCTTGAAGTAACGTACTTCGTTATGACGGTCGTTCTTGCGGTCAGCAATGAACTGGCGGGCGGCGCTGGACAGCTTGTTGAGCGGGTCAATGATGTGAATGTTGCCCAGGATGACGACGATGATGGCCAGAAACAGAACTACGCCGGCCAGGATAAAGAGATTCTGGTATATAGTCGGCAGGATGTCGCGGGAGATGCTTTCCTGACGGACGTCGGCGATGATATAGGCGATGACGCCACTGAGGTCAGTCTTGTTCTGGACCGCGCTTCCGGCTGAGTAGAGCAGGACATCTTTCCCCCGTTCATCATAATGATAGGTGTATGTTGGTATGTAGAAGCGGTATTCCAGTACGGCCGCCTTTTCACTCTCGCTCATTTCATAGCAGTCGCCCGGGAAGCTGACGTGATTGGAAGAAAGGGCGGATGCGTCCGCATCAGCCAGGTAGACGAAGCGCATGTTCTCGGTGTCGGCCAGAACCAGGGTCAGGAAGGCGTCGTTCTGTTCAGAGCGGATCGTATTGAGCATCCTGACTGTCCGCTGATACTGTTCGGTATCCAGAATGCCGTTGAAGGCGGGATTATCTTCACTGCGGGGACCGGTCTCATTCAGGATTTCCCGGACGCTGTCCGCCAGAAAGATGACGTCCTCAACATTGATCACGGCAGCGGCGGTAGACGCATTTCGCTCAACGCTGGTACGGTAATAGGATGAAACGCCGTTGGAAAACAGCAGGTAGTTCATGGCGCCTACCAGTAAAAGGATGATGAGGGAAACCTGAATGGTCCCGTTGAATATCTTCCTTCGTAATGACTTGCTCTTCTGTATTTCCATATTTGCTGACAATCTCTGAATAGTATTATATCGTAAATCATCCCGGCTTTCCATCAGCATGAAGCAGTCTGAGAAAGCGAAACTTCACTTTTCCGAGCGATTGGCACGCTGTCAGACGGCAAGTGATGATATAATGAATTATCACTTTTCCCCTGAAGAGTGATGCCCGCATCCTTTTGAAACAAACTACATGGTTACCGAAGTAAAAATGGCCGGACAGCAGCTTGCCGGCAATGGAGGATCAGGTTATGGGTATCGTGGTATTCGGAGCAGTCTTCGTGGACATCAAGGGCTATCCCCTGAAGAACTTTCTGCCCGCCGGGCGCAATGCCGGGCGCATCGAACAGGTTCACGGCGGCGTCAGCCGCAACATCGTTGAGGACATCGCCAACGTCGAACTGAATCCGACCTATGTCAGCGTCGTCGATGAGGGCGGAACCGGCGACGACGTCATCCGCAAGCTGAAGGAACATCACGTCGATACCCGCTACATGCGTCAGGTTCCCGACGGCATGGGCACCTGGCTGGCCGTCTTCGATGAAAAGGGAGATGTCTATGCCTCCATATCAAAGCGTCCTGACCTGTCGGTACTGGCCGAGGTACTGGATGAGCATGGTGATGAGATCATCAGCAGCTGCGATTCCATCGCCCTGGAGATCGACATGGAGAAGGATCTGGTCAGCCGTATCTTCAAGCTGGCCCGCAAGTATGACAAGAAAGTTTACGCAGTGGTCTCCAACATGTCCATTGCCGTCAAGAGAAGAGACCTTCTGAAGCATGTCGACTGCTTCGTCTGCAACCTGGAGGAAGCCGGTCTGTTCTTCTCCGAGGAATTTGATCATGTTCCTCAGGAAGAGATGGCTGACTGGCTGGCTGAGCGGATCGAGGCTTCCGGCATTCGCCGGATGGTCGTGACCAAGGGTTCCCGCGGCGCTGTCTATGCCGAAACCGGCGGAGAGAGAGGAATATGTCCGAGCATGAAGGTCATCGTCAAGGACGTGGCCGGCTGCGGCGACGCCTTCTTTGCCGGCGTGACCATCGGTCTGACTTACGGCAAGACCCTGGCCCAGGCCTGTGAGATAGGCACCCGGCTGGCGGCCAGCGTCATCGTTACCAGCGAAAACGTCTGCCCGCGCTTCATGCCCAGCGAGTTCGGAATTGAATTATAGAAACGGAATAACAGAACATGGAGCTGCATAATATCGAACCGGTTTTTGATGAAAGATCTCGGATCCTTATTCTGGGCTCCTTTCCTTCGGTCAGGTCGCGGCAGCAGCGCTTCTTCTACGGCCATCCCCGTAACCGCTTCTGGAAGGTCATGGCGGCGGTGACCGGCAGCAAGGAACCGGTAACCATTGAGGAAAAGAAAGAACTGCTGCTGAATAACGGCATCGCCCTGTGGGACGTGATCGCCCAGTGCGACATCACCGGCTCGGCTGACAGTTCCATAAGCAACGTTACCGCCAACGATCTGTCCGTGATCCTTGATCACAGTCCGATCGAAAGGATCCTGTGCAACGGCGCCACAGCTCATAAACTGTATGAAAGTTATCTTTACCCCCTGACCGGCCGCCAGGCCGTCAGAATGCCGTCAACTTCACCGGCCAATGCCGCCTGGTCGGCAGACAGACTGGCAGAAGTCTGGGGAGCGGGAATCAGGAAAAGAGGTCAGGAAGAATGACAGATGTAATATGCATGGGCCAGCTGGTTCTGGACTGTCTGGTCAGAAACGTCAGAGAAAACGGAAAAGTAAGAAGATCGGCAACTGCCGATGAGATCAGCCTGCATGTCGGCGGCGATGCCCTTAATGAAGCGCTCATCGCCACCCGTCTGGGTCTTAAGGCGGCCGTTGCCGGCTTTGTCGGCGATGACTTTGCCGGTAAGATCATCCTTCAGCAGCTGCAGGATGCCGGAGTCGACATCAGCCGGATCACGGTGGATAAGCAGCTGGCGAGTGTGGTCGCCAACATCAGGATCAATGAAGACGGTTCCCGCAGTTCCGTCAATTCCCCGGCCGTCCGCCTTAACGGCCGGACGGTCAGTCCGGAAGTGATCAGTCAGTGCCGGGCTGTCAGCTTTGCCAGCTGTTTCCGGGCGCCGCTGGATGATGCGCAGAACAATTACCGGATCGCCCAGGCGGCCAGAAAGACGGGAGCCTATGTCCTCTGTGACAGCAAGGTCCCTCTTTACGAGATTGCCCCGGTCGAAGAGTTCCGTGAATTCTTCAGCCTCGTTGATTACTTCTTCCCCAATGAGACGGAAGCCGGCTACTACAGCGGCGTTTCTCTGAATGCTCACTCGCCTGAGGAAGACTTCCGGAGGGCAGCGGCGTTCTTCCTGGACATGGGCGTGAAAAACGTGATCATCAAGGCCGGAAGCCGGGGCTGCTACTTCCGCAACCGCGAAGAAGAGTACCTGCTGGCCGCTCTGCCGGCCGAGGTGATCGATACCACCGGAGCTGGGGACAGCTTCGTTGCCGGTTTCCTGAACGCGCTTCTGGAGGGCAAGAACAACCGGGAGTGCTGTCTGTATGGTCTGGCCTGTGCCAGCCTGGCGGTCGGCAGTCAGGGAGCCTCTTCCGGTGTCCGCAGCCGGGCGGAAGTCGAAGAGGTGTTCGACAGATACTGCCGGTAAACAGCTGTTTAAGGCGGCCAAGGCCGCTTTTTTTGCGGAAAGGAAAAAGCCGCCTGAGGCGGCTTTCGCTTGCTCATTGTCCTGATCTGAACTGCTGCTGGAGGCAGTCGACCAGCCTGATGGTCTCCAGGGTCCGCTGTCTGGTCATTACCGGGCTTTCGGTAAGGCCGGCGGCAATGCAGTCATGGATGTGGGCGGCTTCGTAGGCAAACTCGCTGGCCATCGGGAAGTTGATCTGCCGGCTGCTGCCGTCATTCATGGTGATGTCCAGATAATCGCTCTTCCAGAAGTTGCGTACGGTGATGTGACCCTTGGTCCCGTAGAAGACGGCCTTGCTGTCAAACTCGACATTGGTCGCGATGGCGGCGCTGACAATGAAGCCGCGGTCGGTATTGAGATGGAAGGCGGCAATGGCATCGGTATCGCTGTGGGACGGCAGGCTGATGCCGCTGATGGTCAGTCTGGGATCGTCAAAGAGGTACATCAGGTATTCCAGAATGTAGGTACCGCTGCCGTAGAGTGCACCGCCGCCCATGGTCAGCTGGTACATCCAGTGATCCAGCGGGTGATTGGTATGGCTCATCTGAAAGTCAATGTAGCGCAGCGGTCCGACCGTTTCCTCAGCCAGCAGCCGCTTCAGTTCAACGGTCACCGGCAGAAAGACGGACTTCTGGGCTTCCATCAGAAAGCAGTTCATGTCCTGCGCCAGATCAAAGAGGTCATTGGCTTCCCTTTCATTCAGGGCAAAGGGCTTCTCAATGACCGTGTGCTTGCGGTAGGAGAGCGAATTGAGCCCGTCGCGGCAGTGGTTGACGTTGACGGACGGTATGTAGATGATGTCGATGGCGGGGTTTTCCATTAACTGGGCATAGCTGCCGTAGTAATGCGGTATGCCGTGCTCTCTGGCATAGCGCTGAGCCTTTTCCTCACTGCGGGAAGCGATGGCATAGATCTCATCCTGACCGTTTTCCCGGACGCCGTCAATGAAGCGGCGGGCAATTGAAGCCGTCGACAGGATTCCGTATTTCATGATAGTTTCCTCCCTGATGATTCTATTATATGGGTTTCATGGCCAATATGGCACTCAGATGCCTTGAACTTATTGGCAGGGGAATCGCTATTGTGAATTAAAGAGCACAATTCACATGCCTGTTTGGGCCTATGTAATGATTATTCCCGGCCGATGTGCTACAATGGCTTTGATTTTGGGTTTTTTAGAGGTGAAAGCTTTATGAAGAATAATGAACTGGAAAAATACGGTATCAGGGACGTCAGCGAAATCGTTTACGACCCTTCATACGAAATGCTTTTTGATGAGGAAACCGACCCTCAGCTGACCGGTTATGAGAAGGGTCAGCTTACCGAACTGGGTGCCGTCAACGTCATGACCGGCATCTACACCGGCCGTTCGCCCAAGGACAAGTACATCGTCATGGATGATAACTCCCGCGACACCGTCTGGTGGAACAGCAAGGAATATCCCAACGACAACCATCCGATGAGCCAGGAAGTTTGGGAAAAGGTCAGAAAGCTGGCCGTCGATCAGCTTTCCGGCAAGCGTCTGTTTGTCGTTGACGGCTTCTGCGGCGCCAACAAGGATACCCGCATGGCCGTGCGCTTCATCATGGAAGTCGCCTGGGAGGCCCACTTCGTCAAGAACATGTTCATCCGTCCGACGGAAGAGGAAAAGAAGAACTTCGTTCCTGACTTCATCGTCTACGCCGCTTCCAAGGCCAAGGTAGACAACTATGAGCAGCTGGGCCTGCATTCCGAGACCTGCGTAGCCTTCAACATCACCGATCGTGAACAGGTGATCCTGAATACCTGGTACGGCGGCGAGATGAAGAAGGGCATGTTCTCAATGATGAACTACTACCTGCCCCTGAAGGGCATTGCCAGCATGCACTGCTCGGCCAACACGGACATGGAAGGCCGGAATACCGCCATCTTCTTCGGTCTGTCCGGCACCGGCAAGACCACGCTGTCAACCGATCCCAAGCGCCTGCTGATCGGCGATGACGAACATGGCTGGGATGATAACGGCATCTTCAACCTGGAAGGCGGCTGCTATGCCAAGGTCATCGACCTGGACAGGGAGTCCGAACCGGACATCTACAATGCCATCAGACGCGATGCCTTGCTGGAGAACGTCACCGTGGACCAGGAAGGCCATGTTGACTTTGCGGACAAGAGCGTTACCGAAAATACCCGGGTATCCTACCCGATCGATCACATCGAAAACATCGTCAGACCCGTTTCCAGCGCTCCGGCTGCTGAAAACGTCATCTTCCTTTCCGCTGATGCCTTCGGCGTTCTGCCGCCGGTATCCATCCTGAATGCCGAACAGACCAAGTACTACTTCCTTTCCGGCTTTACGGCCAAGCTGGCCGGCACGGAAAGAGGAATCACCGAGCCGCAGCCGACCTTCTCAGCCTGCTTCGGTCAGGCTTTCCTGGAACTGCATCCGACCAAGTACGCTGAGGAACTGGTCAGGAAGATGGAAATGTCCGGAGCCCGTGCCTATCTGGTCAATACCGGCTGGAACGGAACCGGCAAGCGCATCTCCATCAGGGATACCAGAGGCATCATCGATGCCATCCTCTCCGGCGCCATTGATCAGGCGGAAACGCAGACGATTCCCTATTTCGGCTTTGAAGTTCCCACGCAGCTGCCCGGTGTCGATACCGGCATTCTGAATCCCCGGGATACCTACAGCGATCCGGAAGAGTGGGACAGAAGAGCGAAGGACCTGGCGGCCAGGTTCATAAAGAACTTCGCCAGGTACGAAAACAACGAAGCCGGCAAGGCTCTGGTCGCTGCCGGACCGAAACTGTAAGAACAGGA
This sequence comes from Erysipelotrichaceae bacterium, assembly GCA_017561615.1. Next base: position 4,634 of record JAFZBT010000123.1, on the reverse strand, counting down.
AACATTAATATATGGTAAAGTTTGTCGAAACATCAGTACGTGACGGCCACCAGTCGCTGTTTGCGACCCGGATGAACACTGAGGAAGTGGTCTCCCTGGCGCAGATCTACGACAAGGTCGGCTATCACGCCATTGAAGTCTGGGGCGGAGCGACCTTTGACAGCTGCCTGCGCTTCCTCAACGAGGATCCCTGGCAGCGTCTCAGAGAAGTCAGGGAAGTCTGCCCGAACACCAAGCTGCAGATGCTTTTCCGCGGTCAGAACATCCTCGGCTACCGCCATTATTCGGACGACGTCGTGGAGATGTTCTGCCGCAAGGCCATTGAAAACGGCATCGACATCATCAGAGTGTTTGACGCTCTCAATGACATCCGCAACCTGCGGATGGCAGTCGAATCGACCAAAAAGTACGGCGGCGAGTGCCAGATTGCCCTCTCCTACACCACTTCTCCAGTCCATACGATCGATTATTACGTATCTCTGGCCAAAGAGGTTGAGCAGCTGGGAGCTGATTCCCTGTGCATCAAGGACATGGCCGGCGTTCTGGTCCCGGAAGATGCCGAAAAGCTGATCCGGGCGCTGAAAAAGGAGACCAGCCTGCCGCTGGAACTGCACTCCCACTGCACGGCCGGGGTCTGCGAGATGACCTACATGGCTGCCATCAGAGCTGGCGTGGACATCGTCGACACTTCGCTCTCACCGCTTTCCAACGGTACCGCTCAGCCTTCGACCCAGGCTCTGGCGGTCGCTCTGAGAGGAACTGATTACGATCCCAAGCTCAACTTTGACGCCATTCATCAGGCCGAACCGGTCATGACGAAGATCGTCAACAAGTATGTCGCCAACGGCCTGCTCAATCCCAAGAGCCTGCAGATCAACCCCAACATCCTGACCTATCAGGTTCCCGGGGGAATGCTGTCGAACATGATCAAGCAGCTTACCGAGCAGGGAGCCATGGACAGATATGAAGAAGTCCTCCGGGAGATCCCGAAAGTAAGAAAGGACCTCGGCTATCCGCCGCTGGTCACCCCGATGTCCCAGATGGTCGGCACCCAGGCGGTGCTGAACATCCTGTCCGGGGAAAGATACAAGATGTGCGCCAAGGAAGTAAAGGACTACCTGCACGGCCGCTACGGCAAGGCACCGGCCCAGATCAATGAGGACGTCCGCCGCAAGATCATCGGCGACGATGAAGTCATCACCTGCCGGCCGGCCGATCTGCTGAAACCGGAGTTTGAAGGGCTGAAGGAGAAGTACAGGGACATCGCCCGCTGCGACGAGGATGTCCTGTCGCTGGCTCTGTTTGAACAGGTTGCCGCTGATTTTCTGAAGAAGAAGTACGCTCTGAATGAGCAGGCGCAGCAGCAGAATGAAACCGATGAATTCGAGATGTTCATCTAGGAGGAAAGGTCAATGATGGATTTGATTACCCGCTATTCAGGCATATTTGCCATTATTGTCTACTCGCTGCTTCTCTGGATCATCCTGGCCGTTAACGGCCGCCGCAAAAGCAGGACGGAACCGGTAAGGACAGCTGAGCCGCCAGTAAGAGCCGGAAGCCCGCTGGATGAAAACGATGAAGACGCCACCGTTGCCGCCCTGGTCGCGGCCATTGAGGGGCGCAATGAATGGCATAAGGACGTAAGAATTGTCAGTGTTAGAGAGGTTAAGGCATGAAACTGTACAGAATAAAGGTAAACGGCAAGGTTTACGAAGTAGAAGTTGAAGCTGTTGAAGAAAAGCAGGGCGCCGTCAGCGCTCCCGCCAGCCAGCCGGTAAGAGAAAGCAAGAGCGAAGGGCATAACGAGATCCTGGCTCCCATTGCCGGCAAGATCCTGGAGATCAGAGTAAAGGTCGGAGAGACCGTCACCAAGGGTCAGACCGTCATGATCATCGAAGCCATGAAACTGGAAAACGAGATCCAGTCGGCCTTTGACGGCAAGGTCAAAGAGATTCTGGTGGAAAACGGCAGCGACGTTCACAACAAGGATGTCCTGATCGTGCTGGAATAAGATGCGTTTCATCCACTTTGAAACCATCGATTCGACCAATACCTGGCTGAAGAACAGCTGGGAGGACCAGCCGGACATGACCTTTGTCTCGGCCGACTATCAGAGTCAGGGCCGGGGGCGGAGGCAGCGCAGCTGGACTTCCCCGAAAGGCGAAAGTCTGATGTTCTCGCTGCTGATCAGAGATGAGCAGCTGCTGAAAAGACATCAGCTTGTCTCCCTGGTTTCCGCCCTGAGCATCGTCAGGCTGCTACAGCAGCGGGGAGTAAGCGATGTGACGGTCAAGTGGCCCAACGATGTCTATGCGGGGGGCCGGAAGATCTGCGGGATCCTTTTGGAAGGAGTTTCCCAGCCGGAACTGCAGTGTCTGATCGTCGGCATCGGCCTGAACGTCAATCAGCAGGCCTTTGCAGGAGAATACCGTCATGAACCGGTATCCCTGTACCAGCTCACCGGTCGCAGAAGCGACATCAGCCGGCTGCGTCAGCAGGCTTATCAGCTGCTGACGGAGGAACTGGAAAAGCTGAAGGCTGATGAAGACTTCAGAAAAGTTCTGCAGTCCCATGACTATCTGAAAGGCCGGAGAGTACTGGCTGAGATCGGCCAGGAAACAAGAGAAGTAAGCGTCATCGGCATCAATCCTGACGGATCGCTCAGGATCAGAGCGGATGGCAGGGAAACGGACATCACCTCCGGTGAGATCAGTTTCCGAGTTTGAGGAGAATACATATGAGCTTTCTATATGAGAATCTGTTTGCGCTGACCTGGCAGCAGGTCACCATGTGGGTGATCGGCGGCATCCTTATCTGGCTGGCCATTGCCAAGGAAATGGAACCGTCACTGCTGCTGCCGATCGGCTTCGGCGCCATTCTGGTCAACCTGCCCTTTTCCGGCGCGGTAAACCAGATCATCAGCGGCATCTTCCAGGAAGGACCGCTGTCCAGCCTGTATGAGGCCGGCATTGCCAACGAACTGTTCCCGCTGCTGCTGTTCATCGGCATCGGCGCGATGTGCGACTTCGGACCGCTGCTGGCCAATCCGGCGCTGATGGTCTTCGGAGCTGCCGCTCAGTTCGGCATCTTCTTCACCTTCTGCCTGGGGTCCATGTTCTTCGCGACCAACGACGCTGCCTCGATCGCCACGATCGCTGCTGCTGACGGTCCGACCGCCATCGTCGTCGCCCAGAAGCTGCATTCCATCTACCTGAGCCCGATCATGGTCGCGGCCTATTCCTACATGGCCCTGGTGCCGATCATTCAGCCTCCGGTCATCCGCCTGCTGACCACTAAGAAGGAAAGGATGATCAAGATGGATTATGAGCCCAAGTCGGTATCCCGGATCACCAGGATCCTCTTCCCGATCATCATCACCCTGATCTCCGGACTCATTTCCCCGGCTTCCGTATCACTGGTCGGTTTCCTGATGTTCGGCAATCTGCTGAAGGAATGCGGCGTGCTGCGCGGTCTGTCTGATACCGCACAGGGAGCCATGGCCAACATGATCACCCTGATCCTGGGACTGACCATCGCCTCGCAGATGCAGGCTGAGCAGTTTCTGAAGCTCGACACCCTGATGATCATGGGTCTGGGTCTGTTCGGTTTCATCTTTGACACCGCCGGCGGCGTCATGTTTGCCAAGCTGCTGAACCTCTTCCTTAAGAAGAAGGTCAATCCGATGATCGGAGCAGCCGGCATCTCCGCCTTCCCGATGTCCGGACGCATCATCCACAAGATGGGTCTGAAGGAAGACAATCAGAACTTCCTGCTCATGCATTCCATGGCCGTCAACGTATCCGGCCAGATCGCCTCGGTCGTAGCCGGCGGTCTGATGCTGAGCTTCTTCCTGTAGAAACGGAGGCATGAAGAATGGAATTCACCCCGATCAACTTCATCAAGAATCTTCCCTACATCCTCAAGGGAGAACTGGGAACCTTCATCGTCCTGGGCGTCATTGCCCTGTCCGTGGTCATCCTGAATAAGATCACTCACGGCGGTGACGATGAGCTGTCCTGAACAGGTTAATTGACCGGCTGGCCGGAAGGCAGCCGGTTTTTCTCTGCCCTTACGGAGCGTTAAGGGCGGTGTGCTATAATGAAGAAAAGGCGGGAAAGCATATGATCAAGGCAATCCATAACGTAAATATCTATCCCGATGACAGCCACTGCATTCCCTCCGGCTGTATTCTCTTTGAAGACGGCCGGATCGTTGCTGTCGGATCAGGGAATCTGCTGGAGAAAGCTGAGGAAAAGACCGACGGTCAGGGCATGACGCTGCTGCCGGGCTTTATTGACGTCCATGTACACGGCGGTTACGGCTTTGACTTTCTGGAAGACGGTCAGAAGGGCATGGAGGCCTTCTGTCGCAGGACAGCCGCGTCCGGCTGTACGGCCTATCTGGCCAGCTTCGTCAGCGACCACCAGCAGAAGCTGCTGGAGGCGATGAGCGAATACCGTGATGATAAACAGTATTATGGAGCCCAGTGTCTGGGCATCCACATGGAAGGCCCGTTTCTTTCGCCTAAAAGAGCAGCGGTCATGAAGCCGGAGACCCTGCGCCTGCCCTCGCTTGCTGAGTTCAGGGAGATGATCGAAGCTTCCGGCAACCACATCGTTCAGATGACCATCGCG
>JAFZBT010000122.1 GCA_017561615.1 Erysipelotrichaceae bacterium | reverse complement strand
GTCATGTTGAATGTCCAATTGAACAGTTCACCGAAAGCGTTCAGTGAGTCTGTCTGAATGAAGGTGGCGCCAGCGCTTAATACCAGGAAGCCAACGATGGTCTTGATGGTGCCCTTGATGACATCTTCAACGGGTCTCTTCTGAAGAATCAGACCCAGCATAGCTAACAGACCTACTAGCATTGCAGGAGTAGCTAAAATGTTAAGAATAAAATCTAGCATAATTTCTCCTTTCTATCTTATAAAGAACTTTGCTAATTCTATTAATCCACAACCTCGGCATTGGAGATAAACAGGTCATATATCTCCTGCGGGGTCGTTGAATCCATAATCTGTCCTTCCTTGGCGTCATCGCTGAAAATGTTGGATACGGCTACGATGCCATCCATGTGAGATGAATGGTCAACGGCGCACAGCGCGACGAGAACGCGGACATCGTTCTTTTCTTCCGTAAAGGCTACCGGTTCCCTGAGGACGGTGCAGGCCAGCTGCGTCTTGGAAACGCCGGCTTCACTGGAAGCGTGGATCAGAGCCATGTGATCGGTAAGCACGTAATAGGGACCGTAGTCTTCCGTCATCTTAAGTACTGCCTCTTCATAGGCATCAGTGCAGCAGCCATCGGCTACCAGCGGTTGAAGAGCCACATGAATGGCTTCCTTCCAATCGGCGACGGCCTCTCTGACAACACAGTTTTCAAGCTTGATCAAATCCTGAATCACAAAAAAGCACCTCCTATTACTCTTTGGATTACATGTTGGGTATAGAAATGTCTCTTATACAACAAAAATCTGACTCCATATTTAGTAAATATATTGTCTCACAATTGACTATGATATGCAACATCGTGTTTTCAAGGCATTCTCTGAGGGAAAGACGGTGTGTCTAAGGAGCGAAAAAGTTATATAATATTAATGCGAGGTAGTTGTTTATGACAAAAGAATTTGCGGCAACGCTGGTCGTTCTGGCCATGATTGCCATCGCCGTGCCGATGTTCATCCGTACGGCCATCTGGAACCGGTTTCTGAAGAACATCAAGGCTGAAAAGGACGAAGAAGCCCTGAAGATCCTCAACAGCCCGGCCTTCAAGATCATGTTCGGCGAATACAACCGGAAGTGGAATCTGATGCGCTATTACATATCGCGCGAAAAGACCGAGGACGTGAGAAACATGACCAACGCCCTGCTGTATGACAACCTGTCCAGACAGCAGGCCTATCAGATCTTCAGCAACGCCTACTTCTACTTCATCTCCCTGCAGGATCAGGAAATGACCGCAAAAATCCTAGAGCGGCTGGAACCGGTGCTTGAGGAAGACAGCCGGGAACAGTACCAGATGCTCTACCGGGTCATGATCGAAAAGAAGAGCGAGGACATTGACCGCGTTCTGCAGCTGCTGGAAGAAAAGGAAAAGGAGGCACAGTCCTATTCCAAGGCTTCCCAGGAAGGCATGCTGCAGTACCTTCTGGGCGTCCAGTATGCCAACATCGGCGATAAGAAAGAGTCGGAAAAGTGGCTCAAGAAGGCCAAGAACAACGTCAAGGGCACCCCGCTGGAAAAAGAGATCAAGAAACTGCTGAAATAATACAGACGGAGGAATTATGGAAATACTCGTTGATACCGCCAAGCTCGAGGACATCAGGTGGGCCTGTGATTACTATCCGATCTCCGGAGTCACCTGCAACCCCACGATCATCAGGAACAGCGCCGACCCGGCCGACCCCTTTGAGCATCTGCGCAAGATGAGGGAGATCGTCGGCTTTGAGCGTACCCTGCATGCCCAGGTCATTTCCCCCGATGGGGAAGAGATGATCAGGGAAGCCCATGAGCTGGTAAACAGGGTAGACAGGGACATCTACATCAAGATCCCGGTCACCCAGGAAGGCCTTAAGGCCATTACCCATCTGAAGCAGCAGGGCTTTCACGTCACGGCCACAACGGTCTATGACACCATGCAGGCCTTCTATGCGCTGGCCGCCGGTGCCGACTACATCGCCATCTACGTTAACCGCATGGACACCTTCGCCGAAAAGGCCGAGAATCTTTACCTGGCTGTCCAGAACAAGATCGAGCAGGAAAGCCTGCCGACCAGGATCATGGCTTCCGGTTTCCACAGCGCCGGTCAGCTGAAGGCCGCCTTCCGCTGCGGCGTCGAAACCGCTACTATCACCCCGGACATTCTGAAGGCCTCATTCAGCAATCAGAACGTCATCAACCACGTCGCTTCCTTCCAGAAGGACTGGGAATCGATGTACGGTGAGGGTGCTACCCTGCTCAACGCAAAGAGATAATGATTCGAT
>JAFZBT010000121.1 GCA_017561615.1 Erysipelotrichaceae bacterium | reverse complement strand
TATTCTCCTGATCGGTGTATGCTGGGAACTGTCCATGATGTTTTCCCTGGCCGGCATCATTTCCTTCAAGATGCTGCCGGAAGAAAGGACTTTCAGAAACAAGCTGCTGGGTGCCCTGTCGATGGCGCTGCTCTTTGCCTTGTTCGAATCCTTCCTGGCCGGCACTTCCAACCATTCCTTCATCTGGGTCTACAAGTGGTGGGGCGTTCTCCCGGTCTTCGTTACGACCTACATCCCCTTCTTCCTTGCCAGCAACTTCGTTCCCGACTGGAGTCCCAAGGCTCAGAAAACTTTCCTGATCAGCGTCTGGTCGCTGGTTGCCTTGTCCCTGCTCATCTTCATACCGCTGGGATTCATCTGATCACATTGCCGTTGGAGCCTGGTCTCCAACTTTTTATTTTCCGGATATGCGTTCTCTCGCTTTCTTTTATCCTGCCGGAAATATATAATAAAGTAGGTATTTATTGAACTATTAATAAGGAGAACATGTAATGATTCGTTATTCTTCGATCGGTGCGACCGGTTACGTCAGCGGCGAACTGCTGCGCATGATGGTTGCACATCCGGAAACCGAACTGGTCTACGTAGCCGATTCTTTCGGTATCGGTACGCTGATCCAGGATTCCCACCCGGCCCTGGTCGGCTTCTATGACAAAGAGATCCTGCCTCTCAATGATGAAACGGTAGAAATGATGGCCCGCGACAGCGACGTCGTATTCATCGTCGTACCTTCCGGCGAGGTCTGTCACTATGCCGAGATCATCGTCAAAGCAGGCAAGGCCGCCATCGATATCGGTGCCGATATCCGCTTCCGCGACCCAGCAGTCTGGGAGAAGTGGTACAAGCAGACCCACACCCATCCGGAAATGACGCATGAGGCTTTCTACAGCATTCCGGAACTTTTCCGTCAGGATTACCACGGTCAGAAGCTGATCTCCAATCCGGGCTGCTACCCGACGGCAACGACACTGGGGCTCTATCCGATGATCAAGGAAGGCTGCATCGTTGAAAATACGATCATTGTCGACGCCAAGAGCGGCTATACCGGTGCCGGCCGGCGTCCCGGTCTCAACAAGCTTCTCTCGGAAGCCGAAAACAACTTCTGTGCCTACGCTTTGGGCGGCGGACACCGCCACACCCCGGAGATCGAACAGAACATCGCCTACATCCAAGGCAGAGACCTGATGAAACCGGAAACCTGGCAGCATGTCAACTTCCAGCCCCATCTGCTTCCGCAGATCCGTGGCATCGAGGTCACGATCTATGCAACCATGAACAGAGACTTCACGAACCAGGAAATCTATGAATTCTACCGTGATTTCTATAAGGACGAACCATTCGTTCATATCTTCCCGCAGGACAAACCGGTCCAGACCAAGTGGGTCCTGGGAACCAACTTCTGCTCCATCACCCCGACTTATGATGCCCGCACCAAGCGGCTCATCGTCAGCAGCGTGATCGACAACATCGGCAAGGGTGCAGCCGGACAGGCCATTCAGAACATGAACCTGGCCTTCGGTCTGCCGGAGACTACGGGACTGCTGGTTCCGCCGATGTATCCATGAGACAAGGAGAAACAAATGACAGAATATAAGAAGATTCCCGGCGGCATTACCGCTCCCCGCGGCTACCTGACCGGAGCCGTCTACGTCGGCGTCAAAAGCAGAAAATCTGAAAAACCCGATGTAGCCGTACTTTATTCCGAATATCCCGCCACCTGTGCGGCCATGTTTACCACCAACAAGTTCTGTGCCGCTCCCGTTCTCCTGGACCGCGAGATCCTGAAGAAAGGCAAGGCCAGAGCCGTCGTCATCAACAGCGGCAATGCCAATGCCGCGACCGGTGAACAGGGCATGGAAGATGCCATCCTGACGGCCCGAACGGCAGAAGAGCTGCTGGGACTGGAAGAAGACGAAGTCTTCGTCAGTTCTACCGGTGTCATCGGGCAGAAACTCCCGGTTGAAAAGGTACTGGAAGGCATCCGCCGCATCGTTCCGGAAATGAGCGCCGACAAGGGTTCGGATGCAGCCTGGGCGATCATGACGACCGATACGGTACGCAAGGAAGCTTCCTATGAACTGGAACTTTCCGGCGGTACGGTACGCATCGGTGCGATGGCCAAGGGTTCCGGCATGATCCATCCGAACATGGCGACGATGCTGGTATATGTGACGACGGACGCCAAGGCGGAAGCCAATGATCTGCAGGAAATGCTGAAAGCAGGCGTGGACAAGTCCTTCCACATGCTGACGATCGACGGCGATACTTCGACCAACGATTCCATCTTCCTGTTTGCCAACGGCGCTTCCGGTGTCAGCATTGAAACGGAAGAAGACAGGAAAGTTCTGCAGGAACTGATCGAATACATCTGTGTCGATATGACCCGGATGATCGCCAAGGACGGCGAAGGTGCGACCCATCTGCTTACCGTTGAAGCCTATGGTCTGCCGACTCTGAAAGATGCCAGACTGGTTGCCCGCTCCATCGCCGGATCGACTCTGTTCAAATGTGCCCTCTTCGGACGCGATGCCAACTGGGGCCGCATCATGGCTGCTGCCGGTTATTCCGGAGCCGATGTCGACCCGACCAAAGCCGACTGCTTCATCCGCAGCGATGCCGGTGAAGTACAGGTCATGAAAGACGGTTTCGGTCTGAACTTCGATGAAGTCAAAGCCAAGGAAGTTCTGGGTGAAAAAGAGATCACGGTCATCGTTGATTTCCATGACGGCGAGGGTGAAGCGATCGCCTATGGCTGCGACATGACCTACGACTATGTCAAGATCAACGGAGACTACCGTTCATGAGCGAACTGAAAGAAAAGGCTCAGGCTCTGCTGGCAGAAAAACCGGAGCTTGCGCAATACAGGGATAAGATCATCGTCATCAAATACGGCGGCAACGCGATGGTCAACGAAGAACTGAAAGCAGCCGTGCTGCAGGATGTGGTCATGCTGAAAGAACTCGGCATGAAACCGGTGCTGGCCCATGGCGGCGGCCCCGGCATCAACCGCCTGCTCAAGCAGCTGGACATTCCGGTCCGATTCATCAACGGTCTGCGCTATACTTCCGAAGAAATCATGCGGGCCGTCAGCATGGTGCTGATCGGTGAAGTTGGCAGCGAGCTGGTGAGCCTCCTGCAGAAGTACGGAGGCAGCGCCGTCGGTCTTTCCGGCCTCAGCGGCGGCATGTTCCGCTGCGTGAAACGGCAAGCCGAAGAGGATCTCGGTCTGGTCGGTGAGATCGTGGAAGCCGATCCGAAAGTCGTCCAGACGATGCTGGATGCGGGCTATATCCCGGTCGTCGCTCCGATCGGTACGGACTGCAGCGGTACCATCTTCAACATCAACGGCGATACGGCAGCCGGCAAGCTGGCCGGAGCCCTGGGTGCCGAGAAACTGCTGCTGCTGACGGACATTGAAGGCTTGTGCAACAGCATCGAGCTGCATGACGTCATCTCTTATCTGAACGTTGCCGATGCAGGAATGCTGAAGGAAAAAGGCGTCATATCCGGCGGCATGATCCCGAAGGTGGATTGCTGTCTGGAAGCGATCGAAGCCGGTACCGCCAGCGTCCAGATCATCGACGGCAGACAGCCGCACATCATCTTCGATGCCATGACCAAAGAAAATATCGGAACCACCATCGGTACAGAAAAACCGAGCGTGGGTAT
>JAFZBT010000120.1 GCA_017561615.1 Erysipelotrichaceae bacterium | reverse complement strand
TGCGGATATCGGTGAACACGCCGGTGTAGGTCGCCGGGTTGGAACGCGGCGTGCGGCCGATCGGATTCTGGTCGATGACGATGACCTTGTCGATGTTGTCCATGCCGGTGATCTTCTCGACCTTGCCGGGTCTGATGCGCAGCCGGCCCAGATTCTTCATCAGCGACTTGCCGATGACTTCATTGACCAGAGTGCTCTTGCCGGAACCGGATACCCCGGTGATCAGGGTCAGGGTTCCTAACGGAATGGTGACGTTGAGATCCTTCAGGTTGTTTTCCGCCGCGCCGCGGATCACCAGCTTCTTGCCGTTGCCCTTGCGGTACTTCTTCGGCGCGTCAATGCGCAGCTGACCGGACAGGTATTTGCCGGTGATGCTCTTAGGGCAGTCGACGATGCCTTCAGCGGGCCCGTTGTAGACGATCTGACCGCCGTGAATGCCGGCCTGGGGCCCGCAGTCGCAGATCCAGTCGCACTGCCTCATGGTATCCTCGTCGTGCTCGACGACGATCAGGGTGTTGCCCAGATCGCGCATGCTCTTGAGGGTCTGAAGCAGCTTGTCATTGTCCTTCTGATGCAGGCCGATGCTTGGCTCGTCAAGGACGTAGAGCACGCCGGTCAGCTTGGAGCCGATCTGGGTCGCCAGCCGGATCCGCTGGGCCTCGCCGCCGGAAAGCGTCCCGGCCATGCGGTCCAGGGTCAGGTATTCCAGGCCGACGTCCTTCAGGAAGGTCAGCCGGGAGAGGATCTCCTTAATGGCCAGATTGCCAATGGTCTTCTGCGATTCGGTAAGTTCAAGGCCGTTGATGAAGTCGATGGCCTGCCGGATGCTCATCTGCGTCCATTCGATGATGTTCTTATTGCCGATGCGCACGCTGAGGGCCATTTCGTTGAGCCTCTTTCCCTGACAGCTCGGGCAGGGCAGATCCATCATGTAGGAACCGTACCATTCCCGGCTCATGGCGCTGCTGGTTTCCACGTAGCGCCTTTCGATCAGGGAAACGACGCCTTCAACATAGGCGGTGGTCTTCTTGGTCATGCCGCCGCGGGAAGTGATCGAATAGCTGATCGGCTCATCGGATCCGTACAGGATGATGTCCATTTCCCGCTTGGAGAATTTCCCCAGCGGCTTGTCCTGGTCGATGTGATAGTGATCGAGCAGGACCTTGAAGTTCTGCCACTCCAGGTTGTCGGAGTTGACGATGTTCTTGTAGTATTTGATGCCCCCCTCGTTAATGGACAGGGAGTCGTCAGGAATCAGGATGTCGATGTCGACCTTCTGCTTGAAGCCCAGGCCGTTGCAGTCGGGGCAGGCGCCCAGGGGCGAGTTGAAGGAGAACAGCCGCGGTTCCAGCTTGGGAACCGAGAAGCCGCAGTACTTGCAGGCGAAGTGGGAACTGAAAAGCAGTTCCTGCTCACCGGTCCGCACGACGACCAGTCCGTCAGCCAGGTTAAGGGCGGTCTCCAGGGAATCGTGGATCCTTCCCCTGTTTTCGTCCTTTCTGACCATCCGGTCGATGACGACGTTGATGTCGTGCTTGACGTTCTTGTCCAGTCTGATCTCCTCTTCCAGCATCTGCATCTGGCCGTCGATCTCCGCCCGGACGTAACCGTCCCTGAACAGCTTGGCCAGAAGGTCCTTATGGGTGCCCTTGTTCTGGTGAACGACCGGAGCCATGATGGTGATCCGGCTGCCCTCGGGCAGGGCCATGACGTTGTCCAGCATCTCGGTGATGGTCTGGGAAGTGATGGGGATGTCGTGGTTGGGGCAGTAGGGAACGCCGATCCTGGCAAACAGCAGTCTCAGGTAGTCATAGATCTCCGTTATGGTGCCCACGGTCGAACGCGGGTTGTTGCTGGTGGATTTCTGGTCGATGGCGATGGCCGGGGAAAGGCCTTCGATGGAATCGACATCGGGCTTGCTGACGCCGCCTAAAAACTGCCGGGCATAGGTGGACAGCGATTCCACGTAGCGCCTCTGACCCTCGGCATAGATGGTGTCGAAGGCCAGCGAGGTCTTGCCCGATCCGCTCAAGCCGGTCATGACGATGAATTTATTGCGGGGCAGCTCCAAAGAAACGTTCTGAAGGTTGTTTTCCCGGGCTCCTCTGATGACGATCTCATCTTTCATTTCCTGATCACCCAATATATTCTAGCATAATTACGGCCGGTTTTTCCGCCGGAAAAACACGCGGCTGCGGCCTCTAAAAACGGCGGTTTTTCGCGGTATGATGTGGAACAAACAATAAGTATTGTTATATAATATATCAGAAAGGGTTAAGGCTATGGCACGTTACGTTTACGACAGATATAACAGAAGATACCGCAAGCAGTCCAATTTCCCCTGGGCGCTTATCTTTTTCTTCCTGATGACCTCAGGATTCCTGGAAGTAGCGTTTGATTTCGCCGGCAGCCTTATCGATCTGATTATGATAGCAGCAGGCATTCTAATCGTGTTTGGCATCCCCATCGCCATGTTCGTGGGCTTCATCGTTCTGATTGGCAAGCTCATCGGCGCGATCGGGCAGAAGAAGAAAGTATCCCGCTCAGCTACCAGTGTTTCCACCAAGGAACTGCTGAGCATTTTCCAGTCCTATTTCGAGTACAACGATAAGCTTTACATCGACAAGGATACCTACATCGTCAAGACCAGCGCGGCCGGAGAATCCCTGGAGGATTACGACCTGTTCATGAACGATGAATACGTCTCCGACCTCAAGCTGTTCGCCAACAGCTTCCCGTCCGGATTCAACAGCTTCGCCAACGTGGTCAAGGACCTGACTTCCAGCAAGAAGAACAAGAAGAAGAAAAAGCAGGAAGTCGAGCAGCCGACTGTCAAGGAAGAGAAGAAGGAAGAACCGCAGGTCACTACCGACTGCGCCTTCTACATCAGCCGTCTGACCTCCCTTTCCAGCAGCATCTCCAACCAGCAGATCCGCGAAGGTCTGGCCGAAAGCATCAAGTACCTCAACCAGATCAAGAAGATCGAAGACGAGTTCAGCGAGTGCAAGAACAAGACCACCAAGCTGTATCAGTACTACCTGCCGATGCTGACGGACATCCTGCAGAACTACGTCCGCCTCAGCTCCAATACCTTTGAAAGTGAAGATCTCAAGGCCAGCGAGGACCGCCTGCTGAAGACCATCGTTCTGATCAACGGCGCTCTGAAGACCATCTCCTCATCGCTGACTGAAGATTACTATACCGACCTCAAGGTCGACATGAAGACTCTGGAATCCGTCCTGAAGAAGGACGGCCTGGTCGATGAACTTAACCAGACCGGTTTAAAGGAGGGCGAATAATGGCTACCAATAAGAGCTGGAACGATTCCCTTGACGAACTGCTGGCCAAGCTGAACAACGGCGATTTCGTTGATCAGTCGGTCAATGAATTTGCCCGCACCGTCAACCGCACCACTTCAAGCACCTCCAGCGGCACATCATCCCGCTATACTTCCTCTACCTACCGCTCAGTCATTCCGCACGTCAACCGGACGATCGAGAGCACCAACTATGCCTCCCGCTACCTGATGGTGGTCACCTGCATGGAAAACATCGTCTACGGCAAGTACCCCGCCAGCAAGAAGGACGGCTATTCCCAGTGCATCGCCCGCTACATCGAGGAATGCAAGAACCATTCCAACAACCTCAAGTCGGTTGAGGAATCGGTCAACAACGACATGAACGAATACAAGACCAAGGTCAACGCCGCGACGGTCGACGGTTTCCTGCAGGGTTACTACGATGCCCTGCTGATGGTAAAGAAGCTGCTTTACAACTCAAAGCTGGCCCGTCTGCAGGTTCTGACGAATAAGGTGAGCAGATAATGGCTAAGTCAAGAGAAGAAGAGAAGAGAGAGCTGATGGAGAAGGTCTTCGGCAAGGATGCCCCCAACCGCAAGCTCACTCCCGAAGACAAGGAAACCCTGAAAAAGAACCCGTTTACCGGCGAGGATCTCGACGCCGAACTGGAAAAGCTGAAACAGAACAGCGAAATCATCAACAAGCAGTTTGAGGAGATCAACAACCTCTTCACCGACAGCGGACTGGACGAGCTGTCGCAGAGTCTGAAGGACGACTTCGGCAGCGATTTTGACATGGGCAAGGAGGAAAGCCTCAACATCGTCTACGACCAGAACTCCCTGGGCGAGAAATTCACCGCCATCGAAGCGGCCGTAGGCGAGGAAGTGCTCTGCCAGGACGAATACCTGCAGTCCCTCTCCAAGGCCTTCCGCCGTCCCTTCGTCATGGGCCAGCAGCCCAGCGGCCTCAACTGCGCCATTCTGATCACCGGCGCCAACGACACCGGCCGCCACACTTCCGTGGAGCAGATGGTCAAGCAGCTCAAGGCCAACGGCTTAATGGCCAATGACAGCATCGCCACCATCGACCTGGAGAAATACGCCAGCAAGGAAGACGAGAACAACTTCATCATCGACCTCTACGGCGCCATCAACAACAGTCAGGTCATCCTCTTCGACAACATCCAGTACTGCTCAGCCAGCTATCTGACCTATATCGAAGAGATCCTTCTGGAAAGCAAGCTCAGTCTTTCCAAGCGATACATTCTCAACAACAAGCAGCTGGTGGAGACCACCAACTCGCTGGCCAAGAACACCATCAAGCAGCTGAGCTTTGCCGGCAAGTATCTGATCTTCATCACCTCGCTGAAGACCAGCAAGCTGCTCAACGTCGTCGGCTCCCGCTTCATCAACAATCTCTCCGATTCCCTGGTTACCCGGGATCTGAGCGTTGATGACATGATCAGGATCTTCCCCAGGAAGCTGGGCGCTCTGAAGACCCGCTGCCTGACCACGCTGAACCTGTTACTGGAAGCCGATGAGTCGATGAACGACTACATCCGCGACCGCTACAACGGCGAAAACGCCGGCTTCCTGGTCAACCTGATCACCCTGCTGTACAACGGCCTGTCCGAATACAAGCTGCAGAATCTGGTCAACGAGACCCAGAATGCCGTGATCAGCTACCGCGACAACCAGCTGTTCATCAATGACGACCCCTTTGACAAGTACCTTCCGGTGATCGTCGACAACGCCATCGAGGAAGTCCGCAAGGAACTCGACCAGCTGGTCGGCCTGACCGAAGTCAAGAAGTACATCTACTCCCTGCAGGACTTCTACGCTGCTCAGCAGCTGCGTAAGTCCCAGGGCCTGAAGACCACTGAGGTCTCCAAGCACATGATCTTCACCGGCAACCCCGGTACCGGCAAGACGACCATCGCCCGCATCCTGGCCAAGTACCTCAAGGCCATCGGCGTGCTCTCCAACGGTCAGCTGATCGAAGTATCGCGCAGCGATCTGGTCGGCAAGTACGTCGGTCATACCGCGCCGCTGACCATGCAGGTCATCAAGAGCGCCATCGGCGGCATCCTGTTCATCGACGAAGCCTATTCGCTCTACCGCGGTGAGAACGACTCCTTCGGCCTGGAAGCCATCGACACGCTGGTCAAGGCCATGGAGGACAACCGCGAGGACCTGATCGTCATCCTGGCCGGCTACACCCGGGAGATGAAGACCTTCCTGACTTCCAACTCCGGTCTGCAGTCCCGCTTCCCCAACCAGATCGAATTCCCGGACTACACCGGTGAGGAGCTCTTCGGCATCGCCCAGATCAACGCCAAGAGCGCCGGATACAAGATCGACGAGGGAGCCACCGAAGCCCTGACCGCCTACTTCACCAAGGTCCAGGAAAACGACTCCGTCCGTTCCGGCAACGGCCGTCTGTCCCGCAACATGGTAGAAGCCGCTATCTTGAATCAGTCCAAGCGCGTTCTTAACGACCCCCAGGCCGCCATCGACGTTCTGCTGCTTGAAGACTTCGATTTAAGTTAGATATAATTAAACAGAAAACAATGGAGGAAATGATCAATGGATAATAATGAGGAAATTGTTTTAACACTAGAATCCAAGGCCGATCAGGCTGTGGACCAGCCTGTTGTACAGGAAAAGAAAGACATTCAGCCGGCCAAGCTGGACACTTCCATGCTGACAGAGGCCGACCAGAAGATGGTCGATGAATTCTCTGAGAAGATCGACATCACCCAGACCGACATCATCATGTCCTACGGTTCCGATGCCCAGAAGAAAGTCGCCGACTTCTCGTCCAACGCCCTGAACGACGTCAAGACCAAGGACCTCGGTCAGATCGGCGACATGATCTCCGACCTGGTCGTCGAACTGAAGGGCTTTGAGATCGACAATCAGGAAAAGGGCATCAAGTCCTGGTTCAAGAAGTCTGCCAACAAGGTCCAGGGACTCAAGGCCAAGTATGACAAGGCCGAAGTCAACGTCAACAAGATCTGCGATCTGCTGGAAGGCCATCAGATCCAGCTGCTGAAGGACATCGCCCTGCTTGATGAACTCTACGACAAGAACGAGATCAACAAGAAGGAACTGACCATGTACATCCTGGCCGGTCAGAAGAAACTGAAATACGCTCAGGAAGTTGAACTGCCGAAGCTGGTCGCCACCGCTCAGGAAACCGGTCTTACCGAAGATTCCCAGAGAGCCAACGACTACGCCAACCTGATCAACCGCTTCGAGAAGAAGCTCCATGACCTGGAACTCACCCGGATGATCTCCATTCAGATGGCACCCCAGATCAGGCTGATCCAGAACAACGACACCCTGATGGCTGAGAAGATCCAGTCCACCCTGGTCAACACCATCCCGCTGTGGAAGAGCCAGATGGTCATCGCTCTGGGCCTGTCCCATTCTCAGGAAGCCATCGAAGCCGAGAAGGCCGTCGATGCCATGACCAACGAACTGCTCAAGAAGAATGCCGAAGCTCTGAAGCAGGGCACCATCGCCACTGCCGAAGCCAGCGAGAAGGGCATTGTCGAACTTGAGACCCTGCAGTTCACCAACAAGTCCCTGATCGAGACCCTGGACGAAGTTCTCAAGATCCAGACCGAGGGCCGCGAAAGACGCGCTGCCGCCGAGGTCGAGCTCCGCAAGCTGGAAACCGAATTACGGAACAAGCTGCTGGAAGTCAAGAATCTGCATTAATCAGCGAAACACAAAGAAGCCTCCGGAATTCCGGAGGCTTTTGTTTTGTCTTTTCTACCGTTTAAGCGACTGTCTGCAGTTGGGAAACTCGAAGTAGGTGTCAGGATAGGGTTCGTTCTCCATCGTGAAGTGCCACCACTCGCAGTCGTACGGCCGGAAGCCGCCCTTAACCATCATGTCCTGCAGGAACATGCGGTTATCATACTGCTCCTGGGTAACCGAACGGTTATCGGGATGGGAGATCTCGCTGAAGTAGTCAAAGGGACTTCCCATGTCCACTTCCCTGCCGGTGGACATGTCCAGCAGGGTCAGGTCAATGGTGCTGCCGCGGCTGTGGGAAGACTGGGAGGCGATGTAGCCCTTAGCGAACAGTTCCTGTTTCTCCAGGTCGGGGTAGAAGAAGGGCTTCATGCGCTGATCGAGATCCTCAATGCCCCACAGCACAAAGCGGCGGACTGCCTTGGCCGGCCGGTAGGCGTCGAAGACCTTCAGACGGTAACCGTAGACGATCGCCCGGCTGGCGATCTCCTTGACGGCCCGAGCCGCTTCCCTGGTCATGATGGCCACCGGCTCCTCATAGCCGTCGATGGGGTCACCGACGAAGTTGAAGCTGGAGAAATAGCGGATCTCCTGGATTATCTCGGGAACGTAGTCCGACAGCAGCACGAATCCGGATGCGTCCATCTGGGCGCGGTTCTGGTAGTCAACGGTCATCTGCGGTCCTCCTGTCTTTCATTAACTGTATTATGCTCTGTTTTCCCCCTTCATTCAATTGCCTGACCGAAAGAAAGAACGGCTTCTGCCGTTCCTTCGTCATTTTCTGCGGTTCTGATCTCTACTTGTGCTTGATGACCATGTTGCCTTCCAGCAGAGCGCCGGCCGCAACTGACAGTCTCTCCGCATTGACAGCGCCGTTGATCTCAGCGGATGAGAGAACATCCAGCTGATTGTTGACGTCGATGTTGCCGTTGACCAGAGCGTCGATGCTGGCGTTCTTGGCCTTCAGGTCGGCAGAGATCTTGCTGCCCTTCTCCACGGTCAGGGTGGCGCGGCTGGTAATGGTGCCGTCGATCTTGGCGCCGTCAACGATCAGGATGTCGTTGGCCTTGATGCTGCCCTGCAGGGAGCCGGAAATGTAGGCGTTGCCCTCAGACTTCAGAGTTCCGTTGAACTGGCCCTTCAGCTCGACGTCACCACCGCAGGTGATCGTCCCGGCCAGGCCTTCGATAACGGTTGATGAACCGATTATGGTCTTGCTGTTTTCAATGATTTCGCTCATAACTTACTCCTTACCGTCTGATCGTCAGGCGTCCGTTGATTACGGCGCCGCCGTCTACTGACAGGTTTTCCGCGGTGATGTCGCCGTTGATGATGGCGGAACCGCCGATCCTCAGAACGGAAACGACGTCGACGTTGCCCTGAATGGCAGCCTCGATCGAGGCATTCTTGGCGTTGACATTACCGACCGTATTGCTGTTCTGTTCCATGGTGAAGTCGTTCTGGCAGACGATGTTGCCATTGACCTTGCCCTCGCTCTTGATGGTGAGTTCGCCGGCTTCGATGTCGCCCTCTACGCTTCCGTAGATGACTGCCGTTCCCTGAACGACCAGCTTGCCCATGATGGAGCCCCTGATTTCAATGTTGCCGCCGCAGGTGACATTGCTGTTGACTACGGTGGAAGCGCCGATGACGGTTGTCTCGTCATCTACGCCTGAGGTGACTCTGGATGTATAAGTGGTCTTGGGCCTTTCGGCATGAGCGAACGGTGTCTCAAAGGCTGTTTCCTGGAATAAGGGAACATCAGCCATGTCCGGACCGTCAATGTTGTCCATGTCTGAAATAATCTTTTCCAAATCTTCTTCGTTCTTAATTATTTCACTCATATTGCTCTCCGTTTCTATACCTTTCCTTTATTATAACTTGAATTGCTTCAAGAATAAACAAATTTTAATTCTCGATCGTGCTCTTGAGGTAGGCGTAGATGAATTCGTCGATCTCGCCGTTCATCACCCGGTCAACGTTGTTCTCCGAATAATTAGTCCGGTGATCCTTGACCAGCGTGTAGGGGCAGAAGACGTAGCTGCGGATCTGGGATCCCCACTCGATCTTCTTCTGCTCGCCCTTGATGGCCGCCATCCGGGCTTCCTGCTCTTCGATGTAGCGCTGGTAGAGCTTGCTCTTGAGCATGTTCATCGCCCGTTCGCGGTTCTGGATCTGGCTTCTCTCCGACTGGCAGGTGGTCACGATGCCGGTCGGCTTGTGGATGATCCTGACCGCCGAGTCGGTCTTGTTGATGTGCTGACCGCCGGCTCCGGAAGCCCGGTGAGTCTCCACCTCAATGTCTTCCGGTTTGATGTCGATCTGAATGTCGTCGTTGAATTCCGGCATCACGTCGACGGAGGCGAAGGAAGTGTGCCTGCGGCCGCCGGCGTCAAACGGGGAAATGCGCACCAGGCGGTGGACGCCCCGCTCACCCTTGAGATAGCCATAGGCCATGTAGCCTTCGATCAGCATGCTGCAGGACTTGATGCCGGCTTCTTCGCCGTCCAGCATATCCAGCAGCGTTACCTTGAAGCCCTTCAGGGCGGCGTAGCGGCTGTACATCCTGTACAGCATCAGCGCCCAGTCCTGGCTCTCGGTGCCGCCGGCTCCCGGATGCAGTTCCAGGATGGCGTTGTACTGGTCGTAGGGGTGCGACAGCAGTACGCCGATCTCGAAGTCCTCAAATTCCCGGGCGATCTGCCGGTATTCCTCTTCCACCAGCATGATCATTTCCGGATCGCCTTCATCCTTCAGATCAGCCAATAGCGCCTGCACGTCGGCAATGCTGCTGTCCAGCGCCTTCATCCGGCTGATCAGTTCGTTGTTGTGATTGGCTTCATTGATCAGTCCCTGGGCCTTCCGGCGGTCGTCCCAGAAGCCGTCCTGAAGCATCATCTGGCTTATTTCCTCACTGCGCTTCTGTCTGGCAGCGGTGTCAAAGAGACTCCTTCAGCTTGTTAAAGCGTTCGGCGCAGTTGCTGATTCCCTGTCTGATCTCATACAGTTCCATTTCCGATTACTTCCTTTCAATGGTGATGCGGCAGTTCATGCAGAAGCTGACGACTTCCCGGGAGATGTTGTTCATCATCGTTTCAAACATCTCGTAGCCTTCGGAAGTGTAGGCTTTCAGCGGGTTGTCCTGAGCGTAGGAGCGCAGGTGAATGCCGTCTCTCAGCTTGCTCATCAGGTCAATGTGGTCGATCCACTTGGCGTCGATGATCTTGAGGACCATGACCTTCTCGATCTTGGTCATCTCCGGCTTGATCTCCTCGATCTTCTTCTCGTAGTCATTCCAGAGTACCTGGAAGGCCGCGTCCTTGATGTCTTCAACATTATTCAGCGGCTCGATGGCCTTTCTGGCTTCCTCAGCGGAAGCGTTCATCTTGGCCAGCGCCTCGATCAGGGTCTGCTTGTCAACGGTGCCGGCCTTGGAAGTCGGATCCAGGTGAGCCTCGACCAGTTCGTCAGCGACGCGCTGGAACATCGACTCGACCACACCGTGAACATCCGGATGCTCCAGGATCTCGTCACGCTGCTGGTAGATGGTCTCACGCTGCTGGCGCAGGACATCGTCGTATTCCAGCAGGGTCTTGCGGACGTCGAAGTTGTTGCCTTCAACGCGCTTCTGCGCCGACTCGATGGCCTTGGAGACCATCTTGGACTCAATGGAGGTATCGCCCAGCTGGTTGAACATCTCGGTGATCCTTTCGCTGCCGAAGCGGACCATCAGCTCATCCTGCAGGGAGACGTAGAACTGCGAGCAGCCCGGGTCGCCCTGACGGCCGGAACGGCCGCGCAGCTGATTGTCGATACGGCGGGATTCATGTCTTTCCGAGCCGATGACGGCCAGGCCGCCCAGCTCGACGACGCCCGGCCCCAGCTTGATGTCGGTACCACGGCCGGCCATGTTGGTGGCGATGGTGACGGCGCCCTTCAGACCGGCCTTGGCGATGATTTCAGCCTCACGCTTGTGGTTCTTGGCGTTGAGGACCTCATGCCTGACCTTCCGCTGGGAAAGCATCTTGCTGATGAATTCGGAAACTTCGACGGAGATGGTGCCGACCAATACCGGCTGTCCCTTGCTGTGTCTTTCCATGACGTCGCGGATCAGGGCTTCGTACTTGGCCCGCTTGGTGCCGAAGATCGCATCGGGGTAGTCAGTACGGATGATCGGACGGTTGGTCGGGATCTCGGTGACCCGCATGTTGTAAATGGAGATGAATTCCTCTTCCTCGGTCTTGGCCGTACCGGTCATGCCGCACAGCTTGTTGTAGAGACGGAAGAAGTTCTGATAGGTGATGGTGGCCAGGGTGGAAGTCTCCTGCTTGATGGGGACGTTCTCCTTGGCTTCGATGGCCTGGTGCAGGCCGTCGGAGAAGACCCGGCCTTCCATGATACGGCCGGTGAACTCGTCGACGATGTAGACCTGGCGGTCTCTGACAAGGTATTCGACCTCATTGCTCATGGTATAGTTGGCCTTCAGGGCCTGGTTGATGTGGTGAACGATGGCGGTATATTCCGGCTGGTAGAGGTTCTCGACCCGGAAGTATTCCTCCGCCTTGGCGACGCCCTCCTCGGTAAGCACGACGCTCTTGGACTGAACGTCGATGGAGTAATCCTCATCTTCCTTCAGCCGCTTGACGAACTTGTCAGCCTTGATGTACAGATTGGCGGTGTCCTTCTTGCCGCCGGAGATGATCAGCGGGGTACGGGATTCATCGATGAGGATCGAGTCGACCTCGTCGACCAGCGCCATATTCAGGCCTCTGAGCACCCGGTCCTCGACCCGGGTGACCATGTTGTCCCGCAGGTAGTCGAAGCCCAGCTCGGAGTTGGTGGTATAGGTTATGTCGCAGGCGTAGGCCGCCCGTTTCTGGGAAGGATTGAGAGCGTGGCGGTTAAGGCCGACGGTCAGTCCCAGCCAGCGGTGGATCTGGCCCATCCACTGGGAGTCTCTTTCCGCCAGATAGTCGTTGACGGTGACCACGTGAACGCCCTTGCCCTCCAGGGCATTGAGGTAGACCGGGAAGATGGAAGTAAGGGTCTTGCCTTCACCGGTCTTCATCTCGGCGATGTCGCCCTGATGCAGGACGGTGCCGCCGATCAGCTGGACATGGTAGGCTCTTTCGCCGATGACCCGGTCCGCAGCCTCGCGGACCACGGCATAGGCTTCCGGCAGAATGTCGTCAAGGCTGGCTCCCTGAGCCAGCTTTTCCTTAAGGTAAGGGGTCTTGGCCTTGAGCTCTTCGTCGCTGAGGCCCTTCATCTCTTCTTCATATGCTTCTATCAGCGCAACCTTCTTTTCCAGGTTGGCCAGTTCTCTCTTATTCGAATCAAAAATCTTATTCAACAATGATGCCATGGGAAAACCTCCATCTTGTTAATTGTACCATACCAAAGACTGAAAGAAAACAGAGGCGCGGGCGCCTCTGTCATCACGGTGTTATTTTCTGACGATCTGTTTCGCCTGAAGTCCGCGATCTGTTTCGACCAGTTCGAATTCGACCTCGGTTCCTTCATCAATGGTCTTGAATCCATCCATGACCAATTCGGAATAATGGAAGAAGACGTCCTTATCACCTTCGATGGTGATGAAGCCATAGCCTTTTTCCTTACTGAACATTTTTACTTTTCCCAACATTCGATAAGAAACCTCTGCTTTCTGCTTTCGCAACTGAATTATAGCCTTTTCCCGGTCCTTTGTAAATGGTAACGCTCCGGCCTCTCACGGCGCCGGGAATGCCGGAAGTTCCATAAATCCTTTAGAGTAAAGGGAAAACGCTATCGGCCCTGCAGGATACTTTTCTGCAGAAACCGCTCTGCCGGGCTCAGAAAGCGCTGATTATAGCTCAGGGTCAGCGCCCGCACTTCCCTTGCCTGACCGTTGACCAGCCGGAATCCCGCCAGCATCGTCGCTCCGGAGGTAACGATGTCATCCACCAGCAGGATCTTCTTTTCCTTGAGATCAAGTCCCTCCCTGAGGGCGATCTGACTGCGGATCTGCTGGCGCTGACGGAAGCTGCGGGACTTCTGGTCAACATCGCTTTTCTTATAGAAGCCGTCGATCAGAGGCAGCTGAAGCAGGCTGAAGATCAGTTCGACCGGCCGGAAGCCCCGGCGGAGGTATGCCTGATCAGACGAGGGCAGCGGCAGAAGTTCATATCCCCGGTATTTCTGCCTTAACTGCCTGGCGTACGGATAGAGAAACAGCGGATAGAGGGCTTCGTCATTGTACTCCTTGAACTGAATCAGCGTCTCGCGCAGAAGATCCTGGTAAAGATACAGCCCTTCAATGCTCACCCCGGCGATCCTGAACTTTCTGGGGAAGTAGGGCATCTTCGCCCGGCAGCCCGCGCAGATGCAGTCGCCGACGTAGAACATTTCTTCCAGAGAGCCTTCTGAGCGCATGTCCTTCTGGCAGATCAGGCAGTAGCTACTGGCTGGCATTGGCCCTCCTGATGCTGGCCAGGCAGCGGTCGATGTTCTCACTGCGCCGCCGGGCCAGAAAGAAGCACTCGCCATGCGGATCGGCAACGCTGCGGCCGACCCGGCCGGCCATCTGGGTAAGCGAAGCCTCATCGAAGCGGTCGCTGTGGGCATAAAGGACGATGATATTCACCGAAGCGATCGTGATGCCCCTTTCCAGTACGGTGGTGGAAACGCACAGCTTATAGCGCCCGGCCCGGAAGTCAGCGATCAGCTCATCGCGGTTTTCCACCGTAGAGTCGATGTTGCAGCAGGGCACCAGCAGCTTCAGAAAGCGGCACAGGCGCCGGCCCAGGGCGATGGTCGGAGTAAAGATGATGACCGGCTTATGGAGATCAAGCAGCCGTTTCAGTCTGATGGCCCCGTATGCCAGTAACAGAAAGCGGGGACCGTAGATGACCTGAGGGACGCAGAGATCCTTTCCCGAAGGCCGCTTGGCCAGATACAGATAGCCGATGCGCCCGGTCATGACCTGAAAGCGCAGCTTCTGGTCAGGAGTGGCCGTGAGGTAGACGCATACGCCCCGGCAGGCATTGGCCGCAAAGCCCTGCAGGGTCAGGTTTCCCTTGAAGGGGAAGGCATCAGGTTCGTCGATGATCAGCAGATCGAAGTAATGACGGTAGCGGTAAAGCTGATGCGTCGTGCAGACGATCAGATCACCGGTCAGTTCATCCGTATGCCCCTGACAGACCGCCACGACCTTCAGGTGCGAAAAGACGCCCCTGAGTCTTTCGGCGATCTCCAGAACGACCTGACGCCGGGAAATCGCAAAGCCGACCTTGTTTCCTCTTTTCAGCTGGTCGGCGATCGCCGCATAGACCAGCTCGGTTTTCCCCGCGCCGCATACCGCCTCAAGGAGCACGTTTTCACCTGCGGAGACCAGTTCAACAAGTTTGTCCGAGATCTGACGCTGTCTTTCCGTCAGATCAAAAGCCAGCTGATACTCGCTGTCGACGACATGGCTGCTGTCTTCCTTCAGCGGTGAAGCCAGAAAGCGGACGCACTTACGGCAGTACCAGCCCCGGGACCCGTGATAGAAAAACTGATTATCGCTGTTTCCGCATCTACTGCACTGCCGACCACCTCCGACTGATTATTAACATTTAAATGGGATTAATCCTAAGCAAGAAAAAAGACGTCTTCATTTCTGGAGACGTCTTCGCGTGCATTCCTTACTGTTCAACGGTGAACTCTTCCCCGTTGATGGTCTTCATGATATAGGTCTTGGCTTTGTTAAGGCTTGAAGCGCTTATGAATACCATGCTGAGGTCGCGGTGTACCAGAGCGGACATGGCCGGACCGGTACTGCCGGATGCGCTGTACGACTGCAGCTTCCAGTCATACATGCCTTCCAGCTGATAGCTGGCGAAGGCCGAGATCTCATCGTAGGTGAGGTTGGTGGAGAACTTGCCCTGCACGGCCTTCAGCAGGTCGTCGACCTTGGTGATGACCGATACTGAGCAGGCCTTGTCGATCAGCGCCTTCATGACGATGGCCTGATGCTGGTTTCTGCCCAGATCGCCGCCCTTGACCCTGTGACGCTCACGGCAATAGGTCAGCGCCATCTGGCCGTCCAGATGGATCGGGCCTTCCGGGAATTCGATTTCCTTGTAGGCTGCGTGACCGCCGGCGTCGTCATCCTTCATGTAGTCAAAGTAATAGTCTGACGAGAAGGCTTCGGGGTTGACGATGTCAATGCCGCCGACCGCGTCAACGATGTCCTTTAGGGAGGTGAAGTTAACGCGTACGTAGTAATTTATCTTAACGCCGTAGTAGGCGTTGAGAGTATCCATCCAGCCCTGAATTCCCTTGTAGAAAGGCGAGTGGGTCAGCTTGTCCATCATGTTGGACTTGCCGTACAGCGGCACATAGGCATCTCTGGGAGTGGTGATCATCAGGATCTGTCTGGTCTTGGGATTGACCACGACCAGAATGTTGACGTCGCTGCGGAAGCCGCTGGCCTTGTCAATGCCGTCAAGCGTCCAGGTGTCCTGGCCGATGATGCCGACGACGAACGGCTCCTTGGTCATGTTTTCCACGACCGCCGGGTCAACATCGAGATGGATCTGCTGAGAGCAGGTATAGATCGACTTGACCTTGCTGGTGAAGTCCTCATAGTCGGAGTTGTCAGCGATGATGTTGGCATAGTCCTCATTCAGCAGAATGGCATCGACTTCGCCGTTCAGCAGCGCATCGACAGCCAGATAGATGTCGTCATACTCACTTGTCCAGATGTCATTGCCCTTGATTTCCTTGTTGATGACCTTGATGGCGAAGTTCTGATATTCAACGTCCAGGTCTCTCTGAATGCCGACTTTCTTGCCGGCCAGGTCTTCGATCTCCTTGAAGTTTCCGTCCCTGAGTACATAGGCATTGATGTTCAGCGTTCCCTCGGTCGGTACCGGAGTGAACATCTTCTCCATCATGCCCTTATAAGTGGGAAGGATCACGATGCCGGCAATCATGGCGGC
Source organism: Erysipelotrichaceae bacterium (assembly GCA_017561615.1). The sequence continues at coordinate 800 of JAFZBT010000120.1, read as the reverse complement.
TGCCAGAAGCGTGCAGGTCACGGTCTGGATCATCTTGTTCAGGTTGTTGACCGCCGGGATCCAGGCGAAGATAGCCATGAACAGGCTGAAGCCGCCCAGGGCGATGATCATGATCTTAAGGTACTTGTCCGGTATGACACCGAAGCTTTTAACAACGAAATATATGCCGATCGACGCGGCAAAAAGCGCCAGCCAGGAGATCTTGGAAATCGCCTTGACGAATTTCCTTCTCCGGTTGAGCTTTTTCCTCAGCTGTTCCCTTTCAGTGGAAGATATGACTTTTTTCTCTGCCATTGAATCAGGCCTCCTTCAACTAATGAATGCATAATTCGACAAATACATTATACCATTCATTCCTGTTTATTCTATCATTTATCTGCGTTTTGACAAGTCTGCCGGCAAACACTCAGGCTTTATCCCGGACAGGGTATCAGCTATAATATCAGTGGTGATGACATGTACCACATAAGAGAAAGAGCTGAAAGCCAGATTGAGGTCAAGAAATCCCGTTTCATCGGCATTCTTCTGCCGGTCAGTGATGAAGGCCAGATCAGAGAACATCTAAACGCCATCAGACGTCAGTTCCCCGGAGCGCGCCATTACTGTTACGGTGCCGTTATCGAAGGAAACAACCGTTCCAACGACGACGGTGAGCCTGCTTCAACAGCCGGCAAGCCGATCCTGGAAGCCCTGAAGAACCGCGATCTGGACAATGTGCTCTGCGTAGTCGTCCGCTATTTCGGCGGTACGCTGCTGGGAACTGCCGGACTGATAAAAGCCTATGGGCAATGCGCTTCCCT
>JAFZBT010000119.1 GCA_017561615.1 Erysipelotrichaceae bacterium | reverse complement strand
GTTGCCGCAGATCACCCGGCCATTGGCACGCCCAAAGGCCACCTGCACCTTGTTGCGGTAGTGATAGGGATCCTCCATGCCGATGATTGGCCGGACCTGATAATGGGAATACAGTTTTTCCACGTATTCCTGTTTCCTCTGCAGCTGTCTGTCGTATTCAACACTTTGAAGCTGACAGCCGCCGCAGATCCTGGCAACTCTGCACTTTTCCATTTCTATAACGCGAAGACGACCTTTCTGACTGTTTCTTCGGAAGTATCATACGGGCAGAAACGCAGTTTGGACTGATTAGCGGCCAGCGCTGTGGCGCACTTTTCCAGCAATTCTTCATCAAGTCTTTCAATCTGGCAGACTTCAACGATGAAGTCACGGAACTGCTCCAGCGAATCAAACTGCGTAAGTTCGAGTATATCCTTCACTCTGGCTTGGTCTGCATATTTCAGATATCCGTAGAGGAAGTAACCGACGGCCTTTCCATGAGGCATGCCGGTGTTATAGGTAACCGTGTAGCTGGCGCCATGAGGCAGCGAGGTTCCGCAATGGGCAATCGCCATGCCGCCGTAGTTGGCTGAAAGCATCAGATCATGGCGGTCTTCCGCTGTCCGGTGCTCTCCCCTGAGAGCGTCTTTGCAGCGGGCCCAGACCCTGAGGCCTTCCCGGACGATCATGTCGCTGTACTCACTGGCCGTGGTATTGATGTAGCTTTCCACCAGATGACCCAGGGCATCAATGGAAGTGTTGGCAATGATGGACTGCGGGCAGTCGGCCAGGTACTTGCCGTCCAGAAGAGCCAGTACCGGGTAGACCCGGGAAGTGATCGACTGCTTGTTGCCGATCTCATGACGGGTAATGACGCTGGCGCCGGTAACTTCCGAACCGGTACCGCAGGTCGTCGGGATGGCCACTAACGGCAGGTTTCGGGTGATCTTGACCGGCTTGTAGAGGAAATCCGCGGTCTCCTCGGGATAGTACAGCATTACCGCCGCCGCCTTGGCCAGGTCAATGGCCGAGCCGCCGCCTAAGCCGATCAGAAAATCAGGGGCATACTTTCGGTAGAGCGACTGCAGTTCCATGACCTGCTCGACCGGCGGGTTTTCCTTAGTCTGATCATAGATCTGATAGCTGATGCCGCAGCCCTTCAGCTGTTCAGTCAGATCAGACAGCGAGCCGTTGCGCGCTGAAGACCGGCCGGTGACGATCAGGGCCTTGCGGCCGTAATTCTCCAGCAGGCTGCCGTGCTTCTGCAGGCATTCATCTTCCAGATATACGAGAGTCGGTATCTTGAAAAACATGTTGATTTCCTCCGTCATATTCATTTTTACGGGCTTTTATCTGTTAATATTCTAACAGATTTTTCTCCTCAGAGCATCGGCTCAGCAGACGCAGAGCGCCTTACGAAAAAAGTTTTACATGTTTAAGTAAATTATTATATAATGAGTTTAACGAAAGCGGTTTCACACCGCAAAGGAGGAAAAAATGAAGAAATTATTAGCAGTCTTACTGTCACTGTTAATGGTAGTTACCATGTGTGGCTGCCAGGGCGAAAACGAGCCCAATGACACTGGCGAAAAGACAGCCGCTCAGGTCCAGAAGGAAATCCTGGCCGGAATCGAGCCGGATGTTTCCGTTACTGGTAAGTTAGTCGTTTATTCACCGAACTCAAACGGCGAAATCAATGCTATCAGACCTGGCTTTACCACCAAGTATCCGAACGTAACTCTGGAAATCGTATCCTTAGGTACTGGTGACTGCTTATCCAGAATTCAGGCCGAAGCCGAGAACCCGCAGTGCGACGTCATGTGGGGCGGCATGAACACTGAAAAGTGGTTCAACAACCAGGGCTTATGGGAAAACTACATTTCACCCAACGCTCAGAACCTTCCTGAAGAATACAGAAACAACACTGGCGACAGTGCCGGCTACTTCACCAACTATGGCTTAAGCGGCAACACTGCCTTCGTCATCAACACCGCTGTTCTGGAAGGACTGGGTCTCAAGCTTGAGGACATCACCGGTTATCAGAGCTTAGTTGACCATGCTGACAAGTTAAAGGGTCATGTCTTATCCGGCGACCCCGTCAAGTCATCCAGTGCCTGGCAGGAACTGGTTGCCATGCTGTACATCTACGGCGGCGGCCAGAACAACGACTGGAAGTCCCTCGATATGGATAAGGGCTGGGCTTATGTTGAAAAGTTCGTTGAAGTCATCGACGGTTCCGTCCTGAGCTCATCTTCAGCAGTATACAAGAACGTTACTGCCGGCGAAGCTGCCATCGGCGTTACCTACGAAGACCCCGCCTTACAGTTACTGAAGGACGAAGCACCGGACATCGCCATGATCTACCCGGCCGAAGGCAACAACTGGACACCGTGCGCTGCCGCCATCGTCAAGAACGCTCCGCACATGGATCTGGCCAAGCTGTTCATCGACTTCTTAGTATCCACTGAAGGTCAGAACCTCTACACCTGCACCACCCTGCGTCCGGCTGATGCTACCATGACCAACATCGTCAAGGGCATCAAGACCTTCGCTGAGATTCCGAACGTATTCCTGCAGGACGAGCTCTACATTGCTTCCAACACCAAGGACTGGAGAGCAAAGTGGACTGAATTAATGGATGCTTACAACGCCAAGAAGTAATTGTTCCATTAATCATCAAAAAACCAATAATCATCAGTTAACGGAAAGAGCGATTCGGCAGAATAGTCTACCGCATCGCTCTTTTCCATAAAAGAGACATTATTCAGAAAAACAGGAGATCTGTATATGAGTGTAGGTATTAAAATCAATCATGCTGTCAAAGCATACGGCGATAATGTCGTCATTCCCGATCTCTCCCTGGAAGTAAAGGATGGGGAATTCTTCACATTATTAGGCCCGTCCGGATGCGGCAAGACCACTCTTTTACGAATGATTGCCGGATTCAACTCCATCGAAGGCGGAGACTTCTATTTCGGGGACAAGCGTATCAACAACATCGACCCGGCCAAGAGAAACATCGGCATGGTCTTCCAGAACTACGCCATCTTCCCGCACTTAACAGTTGAAAAAAACGTCCAGTTCGGATTGAAGAACCGCAAGATGTCCAAAGAGGAAATGAATGCCCTCACTGAGGAATTCATGAAGCTCATGCATATTGAGGAATACAAAGACAGAATGCCGGAAAGACTTTCCGGCGGTCAGCAGCAGCGTGTCGCTCTGGCCAGAGCCCTGGTCATCAAGCCTGACGTCTTATTGATGGACGAACCGCTGTCCAACCTTGACGCCAAGCTGCGTGTCGAGATGAGAACGGTCATCAAGCAGATCCAGAGAGAAGTCGGCATCACCAACGTCTACGTCACCCACGACCAGGAAGAGGCCATGTCGGTTTCCGACCGGATCGCCGTCATGAACGAAGGCGAGATCCAGCACATCGGCAAGCCCAAGGACATCTATCAGCGTCCGGCCAACCTGTTTGTCGCCAGCTTCATCGGCCGCACCAACCTGGCTAACGGCAAGCTGACGGTAAAGAACGGCAAATGCACCATCTCCATGGCCGACGGCTACCAGTTTGAGATGGACAACATTCTTGAAGAAGAACAGCATGACCAGGACGTCATTCTGGCCATCAGGCCGGAAGAACTGGTCTTAAATGATAAGGAAGGCATCCATGGCAAGGTCGACGACTCCGTCTTTTTGGGTCTGAATACCCATTACTACGTCTTAAGCGACGACGTCCACTGCATCCACACCGAAGACAAGGACGATGACCGATTCGAACTGATCCAGGAATCCCTGATCGATGAGATCATCCCCAACGGCACCGATGTCCGCTTAAAGATCAAGAAGGAAAAGGTCAACGTCTTTACTTATGACGGCTGTAAGAACATCGTCAAGGGCGTCAAGGACGAGAGGATCTAGGAGGCGGCTCATGAAACAGAAAAAACAACGCCGGGGATTTGAAATCTGGACCGTGTTTACCTGGGTGATCATCGCCCTGTTTCTGGTTTTCTTCATCTACCCGCTGGCCAATCTGCTGAGGCAGGCCTTCTTCGATGCCAACGGCTTCACCATGAAGAACTTCATCAAGTTCTTCTCCAAGGCCTACTACACCAACACCATCAAGAACAGCTTCAAGGTCTCCATTCTGACCACCCGGTGCGCCTTGCTGGTCGGCATACCCTATTCCTATTTCTATTCCTTCTACAACATCAAGGGGCGCAAGCTATTGATCATCATCAGCGTCATGTGCTGCATGTCCGCTCCTTTTGTCGGAGCCTATTCCTGGACCCTTTTGCTGGGGCGGGCGGGCGTCATCACCCAGGCGCTGGCCAAGATCGGCATCAACATTCCGACCATCTACGGCATGGGCGGCATCATCCTGGTTCAGGTCAGCAAGTTCTACCCGCTGGTACTGATCTACATGAACGG
>JAFZBT010000011.1 GCA_017561615.1 Erysipelotrichaceae bacterium | reverse complement strand
TCAGTAGCGGAAGCCCGGCGGGTTGGCGAAGGTCACGGCAATCTGGCGGCCAAGCTTTTGGACGAAAACACCAGATGCTTCTGCCTTCTGGCCGGTCATGAGTCGTTTGCGGCGGCCGAGGGCGGACTGAACATCGTCCGTTCCGCCAACAAGCTGAGAAAGACACCGTTAAGGGTCATTCTCAACGGACTGGGCAAGGACGCCGGCTATACGCTGGCCCGCTATAACGGCTTTACCTATGTCGAGACGGAGTTCGACCATCAGACCCAGCAGCTCAGGGTTCTGGGTGAGAAGGCCTTCTCCAAGGGCGAGAGATCTGAGGTCAAGGTTTACGCCAATTCCACTGTTGATGAAGCGGTTGAAGTCATGAAGCTGGAAAGAGTGGACGTTTCCATTACCGGCAACTCAGCCAACGCCATCCGTTTCCAGCATCTGGTAGCCGGCACCTACAAGAAGTGGGCGGTTGCCAACGGCGTTGACTACTTCTCCGTCGCTTCCGGTGGCGGCACCGGACGCACCCTGCACCCGGATAACGTAGGAGCCGGTCCGGCTTCCTACGGCATCACCGACTCCATCGGCCGGACCCACTGCGACGTGCAGTTCGCCGGTTCCTCATCCGTACCTGCACATGTAGAGATGATGGGACTGATCGGCATGGGCAACAACCCGATGGTCGGCGCTACCCTGGCCTGCACGGTCGCGGTCGGCGAAGCGCTGAAGGACTGAAAGTTCCTCAGCAGCATATGAAATTTTGAACTCCCTGCGGAAAGGCAGGGAGTTTTTCTGACAGTAAATCACGGCAATTAACAGCAAACGTCAGCAGTGCGCTGACAGTACGTGTTATCTGACAATGTCTTTGGGTGATGAAAATGAACGAAACTGTACTGTTTGAAACGCAGGATAAGACTGTGACTTTGCCGGTTCAGATTGAAAGCGAAACGGTATGGCTTTCGCTGGATCAAATGGCTGATTTGTTCCAAAGGGATAAATCAACGATATCAAAGCACATTAGAAATGTATTTGCGGAAAAAGAACTTAACAGAGAGTCAACTGTTGCAAATTTTGCAACAGTTCAGATGGAAGGGGCTCGAAGAATCGAAAGAGAAATCGAACATTACAATCTGGACATGATCATTTCCATCGGATATCAGGTAAAATCAAAACGCGGAATTGAGTTTCGACGGTGGGCTAACGGTATTCTTTTTTCGTCGACGGTGAGAAAACAATGGATGATCATACTCTGGTCGCACTGACGATAATGATTGCTGAGTCAAGGCCTCAGGAGAAGGAAATGATGATCAGTGTGATCATGACCTTTCTTGCCTAGGATTTCTCTATGAAATGTATTGACATTCCGATGCTTAGTGCCGTGATGCGGTATAATAAATCGTAGAGAATGACAAAGAAGGGATGAAGATGGAACTGCACAGGATAATCGGACATTTTCTGATGAAACACTTTGCCGGCAAAAGACAGCCGGTTGTTGATTCGGGAAAGAAACACATTGCCTGCATCGGTGACAGCATCACCTATGGCAACGGGGTCAGGGGAAAGAAGGAACTGACCTGGGAATTCCTGCTCAATGAGATATTGGGCGATGAGTATCAGGTCATCAATTACGGAGCTTCCGGACGCACCCTGCAGAAGGAGGGCGACTTTCCTTACGTAGATGATCCGATCTGTCAGTATTCCCGTCAGTGTCAGGCTGAGATGTATATCATCATGCTGGGTACCAATGACGCCAAGCACTTCAACTGGAACCGTAAGCGTTATGAAGAGCAGTACCGGCAGTTTGCCCAAAGCTATCTGGATCTGCCGGGCAGGCCAAAGGTTGTTCTGATGATCCCGCCGTGCTGCTATCCGGATCCGCTGAGCGGCATCGTGGCCTTCTTCGTTGACCGACAGGTCATCGATCTCCAGCTGCCCGAGATCATCAGGCAGACGGGTGAGGAAATGGGCCTGCCGGTCATCGATCTCCATGAGCTGACGGCCGGCCATCCCGAGTGGTTTGCCGACGGCGTGCATCCCAACGCTGAAGGAAACCGGGCTATTGCCCAGGCCATTGCCTCACTTCTGAAGCCGTAATCAGACAGTAAGAAACGACTATTTCCGGCTGAAAACGCCGGTTTTTTTCAGGGGCCGGAGAAGAACAGACAAGCCGGGAATTTGTGAAATAAATGTGAAATCTTCAATTGACAGAAGGCCGTTAAAGCGGTAAAATGAAATCGCTTACAAACAGTAATAAGAAAGGATATTAAATCATGAAGAAATTAGTATGTTTGTTAATGAGCATGTTATTAGTCCTCTCCTTAGTCGGATGCGGCAATAACAACAACAAGCCTGCTGAACAGTCTGCTGTTCAGAAGATCATTGCTGAAGCTCAGAACATGACTCTCGAAGAACTGGCCAAGAAGGCTATCGAAGAGTCCAATGGCAAGACCTTCTACGGTGTCGGCAACTCCAGCCGTGGCAAGAGCGCCTTACCGTTATTCATCGACTATCTGAAGACCATCGATGCTTCATACACCATGAACTTCGAATGGCAGCAGCCGAAGAACAACAAGATCTTCGATCAGCTGACTGCTGACGGCTTAAAGGAAGTCGGCACCTTCGCCATGACCCTGATTCAGGATGGCAACCAGATCGAATCCAAGATGGTTCAGACCGGTGTCCTGGACACCTTCATCCCGAAGGGCTGGGCTGAGGCCAACGGCATCACCGCTGCCAACTACACCGGTTACCTGCCGCTGCAGACTCTGAACAAGATCTTCGAATACAACAATGTCAACCCCGACAAGAAGTATGACAACTGCTGGGACTTCGTTGCTGAAGGCGAACATGGCCTGTTCATGGGCATCGACTCCGAAATCGTCGGCAAGAACTTCCTGTACATGCTGACTCAGGACAAGTATGCTACCTACCTGAAGGAAGCTTATGACAAGCTGCCGGCTGCCGAGCAGGCATACTTCAAGACCACCATCGACGCCGTTGAAAAGGACGCCAAGGAATTAGGCTTAGGTGAAAACGGCAAGTACGCTCTGGCCTGGATCAAGTTATGGGTCAACAGCTACAATGAACAGACCGATGACGGCCCGATCTGCAACATCCTGGTTAAGAAATCATCTGTTGATCAGTTCGGCTTACTGGTTTACTCAAAGGTTCGTTCCGTTGAGGAAACTGACGAGACTTCCGTCACCAACCTGAACGTTGCTGCATATCAGGATGGCTACGAGGGTATCGGCGGCTATGCTTACTGCCACTACCTGTTCGTAACTGACAACTCACCGCTGCCGTGGACAGCCTGCGCCTTCATCGCCTACATGGTTGAAACCGTTGACGGTTTCTCAGCCTGGGGCAAGGACTTAGGCGGCTACTCCAGCAACCCGCTGGTTGCCAAGGGCACCGAAGAGAAGTATCACCATTCCGAAGGCTTATCTGCCAAGGTCGTCTGCGAGACTACCAAGGACAGAGGCTATGACTGGTGGGTCAATACCGGTAAGTTAGTTGTTGAAGATCCGAAGTACTGCGCAAGCGTTGCCTTCACCGTCGGTTCATGGATCGAAATGCTCGACAAGTACACTCCGCAGTAAAGAGCGCACACGTCAGGCAGAAAATAATTAACAGATAATTGATAGTGCCTTCGTCTGTATTATCTGGCGAAGGCACTTCTTCTAATAGAGAGGTATTTTATGTCAAAGAAAACTCGAATCAGACTTAACAGCATAAAGACTTATCTCAGCAAGCCTCAGAATGTCATTCTGGTTCTGACCGGAATACTGGTGACCTTCACGACGATCGCCCCGATCGTGGCCATCATCCGCGATACCGTCACGATCCACCCGGGCACCATCGACCAGTATCTTTCCGGCAAGGGTTCCGGTTTCACGCTGATGAACTACGTCGACCTGTTCACTAGCAAGCTGGCCAAGACCAACCTGTGGACGCCGTTACTGAATACCACGGTACTGGCCATCGGCT
>JAFZBT010000118.1 GCA_017561615.1 Erysipelotrichaceae bacterium | reverse complement strand
CTGTATGCCCGGATCCAGGAGATCTTCGGCCTGGACTTCACCCTGCCGGAAGACGGCTATCACGGCGAAGACGTCAAGCGCATCGCCAGAGAGATCGTCGACAGAGACGGTGACAAGTGGCTGAAGATGGACCATGACGAGGCTGTCGAACAGCTGGCCAAGATCGGCCGGGACATGGAACTGGAGATCATCAAGCAGGACCTGATTCACTACGGCTGTGAATTCGATTCCTGGATCTCCGAAAAGTGGATCGTCGATCAGGGCATGGTCGACCAGGTCGTCGAGGAAATGAATCAGAAGGGCCTGCTCTACGAAGACGGCGGCGCCCTGTGGTTCAGGTCCACCGAATACGGCGACGAGAAGGACCGCGTCTTGAGAAAGTCCAATGGCCTTTACACCTACCTGACTCCCGACATCGCCAACCACAAGTACAAGTTTGACCGCGGCTATGAAGTGCTGGTCAACATCTGGGGCGCCGACCACCACGGCTACATCGCCCGGGTAAAGGCCTCCATGCAGGCGCTGGGCTACAATGCCGACAATCTGCACGTTGACCTCTGCCAGATGGTCAGACTGGTGGAAAACGGCGTGGAAGTCAAGATGAGCAAGCGTACCGGCAATGCCATTACCCTGCGTGAGCTGATCGACGACATCGGCGTCGACGCTGCCCGTTATTTCTTCCTGTCCAAGGCTCTGGACACCCACATGGAGTTCGACCTGGGCCTGGCCAGAAGCCAGACCAACGACAACCCGGTCTTCTACGCCCAGTATGCATATGCCCGCATCTGCTCCGTCCTGCGTCAGGTAAACCAGAAGCCGGAAAAGCAGGAAAGCTATACCAGACTGACCAACCCCAAGGAAGTCGATCTGCTGAAGCACATCAGCTCCTTCCGTGACATCGTGACCGACGCTGCCGTGACCAGAAGTCCCAACAAGATCTGTAACTTCGTTCAGAAGCTGGCAGCCTACTTCCACTCCTTCTATGGAGCCTGCAAGATCAATGACCCTGCCAATCCGGAACTGACTTCCGAGCGTCTGGCTCTGGTGGAAGCCACCAGGATCACCCTTCATAACGCTCTGGCACTGTTGGGCGTCAACGCTCCGGAAAAGATGATCAAGGAAGAAAGGACCGTTGAAAAGGAAGAAGAAAAGCCCATTGAGCTTGGCAATGAACCGCTGGTATTCAATGACGACCATAAGCGCTTCGTCATTGAAAACGACTTCTGGCAGCTGTTCCCCAAGGCTCAGATCGGCATCATTGTAGCCAAAGGTCTCGATAATCACATTAAGAATGAAGAACAGTTCCTTCCTCTTCTTAAGGAAGGCGAAGAGCTCTGCCTGCAACATCTCGGCAATCCGGAATTCAGTAAGAATCGGGTCGTTGCCGTCTGGCGCGATGCCTTCAGCAGGTTCAAGACCAAAAAGGGAGCCCGAAGTTCCATTGAGGCCCTGCTGAAACGGGTGAAGAACGGCAATCATCTCAGCTGCATCAACCCGCTGGTGGACATCTACAACTACATTTCCCTGAAGTACGCTCTGCCCTGCGGCGGCGAGGACATTGACCGCTTTGAAGGCAACATCCGCCT
>JAFZBT010000117.1 GCA_017561615.1 Erysipelotrichaceae bacterium | reverse complement strand
CTGCCTGAATAGCTCAATCGGTAGAGCAATCGGCTGTTAACCGATCGGTCGTAGGTTCGAGTCCTACTTCAGGCGCCATTTTTTTAAGAAAACCTAGATGATTCTAGGTTTTTTGTTGGCTACGTAGTGGATGTAGTGGAAGATCTCACAGATGGCCGTGGTAACCAGGACCACTACCGTAAACAGAAGAATGATCCGCGGGCCGAAATGGTTGAACTTGAAATAGAAGATGGCCGCACCTTCTGCCAGCAGCGTAAGTGCCAGATAGATCGGTATGTGATGCCAGACTGTCCTGGTCTTGATCTTCAGCAGTTCAATGATCATGGCCGCCAGAATGACTGCGCCCGGCACAGCCAGCAGAAAGGCTCCGGCGCCTTCCACTGTCGCAGTGCTTCTTATCTCAATCAGCAGTCCCACGGCCAGCAGAATGGCAGCCAGCAGAAACTGCAGAAAATAAAACCGTCCCTTATTCATAAATCTTATTATAGTATGATTGACTTCAACTTGCAAAACCCTCAGCGCTCTTTCAGACGGAGGGTGAGCTTTTCATTAAGCTTGCGGTAGATGTTTTCCCGCATCCACTTTTCGCTGCTGGCCTGAGCGGCTTCATCGCGCTCAAACCAGGCCACGGCGCTGTTTTCGTCTTCCTTCTTCCTCAGCGGCTGATCTTCATCGGCCTGCAGAAGATAGGTGAGATTCAGATGCAGATGCGAAGAAACATATTCCCCTTTCTTGAAGTGACCGTCAACGGTCAGGATCTCCAGGGAGAAGATGTCCTCAGACAGCGGTCTGACTTCCGGCAGTCCGCTTTCCTCCTGCACTTCCCGCAGAGCCACCTTCAGCAGATCCCGCTGGCCGTCGGCGTGACCGCCCAGCCAGCTCCAGGAATCATAGATGTTGTGATAGGCCATCAGGATCCTGGTACCGTCGCGGTTGGTTACCCAGCCGGATGCCGTGAAATGGGCATTGCCGGCCCGCGAGAAAAGGTCGCTGCCTTCATCCAGCAGCTTCAGCATTTCCCGGCGGTCTCTTTCCTCCTGTGGATTGAAAGGCCGGTAGTTCTCTATCTGTCGGCGCAGTTCTTCTTCGTTCATCGCTCTTTCTACATGTCCGATAACGGCGGCGTGATGGGGTCATCCAGCTTGATGATGTAGTCGTATTCCGCTGACTGAACAAAGTCAGCCTGTTCGATCTCTTCCCTGATCTTGCTGAGGTCATCGGCGCTGAACGGCAGTTCGCTTTCAAAGACGGCAATGGTGCCGTCGCCCATCAGGTATCTGATGGTCATTCCGTATCTGGCAGCCAGCTTGCGGATCGCTTCCTCGTCGGTTCCCTTATCAACGACCATGACCAGCCGCTTGGCGGAATAAATGCGGCCGCTGTCCTCTTCGGTGATCTCGTCAGGATAGTCGGCGCTGGGCCGATGTTTCCGGGTGTCTGTACATCCGGCTAAAAGCAGGAGCGCTAATAATGAAATCATGATCTTCTTCATTTGTACCTCCTTGGTTCGTACTACCATCATATCACATCAGGGCAGAGCGTCAAAACCAACGCCCTGAGAGCCCGGAGCTTTAACACTCATCGGGAAGTTTAATGTTATAATGAACATAACGAGGTGAGAAACCATGAAAAAAGCATTAACTGTTCTTCTTATCAGTGTCCTGGCCCTCTCGCTGCTGTGCGGCTGCGAGCCGGATACCCCTACGGACCCCGGCCTCAGCCAGGCTGAATTATGGGAGAAGCTGGCTCTGAACGGCGATGAAGCCTGGTCTGATGCGGACACGAAATACTACGTCGTCCTCGGTTACGCCGATGGGCGGTTCGAGTTCAATCAGTACAACGCAAGCGGCAAGTATGTCAGGAACACCGGAACGACCAGAGAATTCAAGTATGCAGGCAACGATACGTATACCTTCATCGTCGACTATCCGGCTCAGAGCGGCTTCCAGACTCTCAGCAAGAACGTTACCATCGTCTATATACCGATGGCCCAGTACGACGTACAGATCCAGATGTACAACGACTACGATACCGATGCCGGCATCCTGCCAGTTTCCAAAGTGTCGATT
>JAFZBT010000116.1 GCA_017561615.1 Erysipelotrichaceae bacterium | reverse complement strand
CGACTTTGACGACTGGTTCATCACCCGGGAAGACGAATACGAAGAATTCATCTACCGGGAACTGGTAAGAAGAAAGTAACAAATCATTTAACGGTCCGTTTACGGGCCGTTTTCTTCCGGCATGGGCAGCACGCTGCTGACGATTTGAAGGTATGATTACACAAATGATAGAATATTCATAAGAAAAAGCAGAAATTCATTGAAGAATCTGAACACGTCTGAAGGGAATGATCAGAGGGAAAAAACAATGGATGATGCTGACGGAGGCCGTGTCATGCCATTTTCACTGGACAGTTTTATTGAAGACTATGTAAATGAGACAAGGGAGATATTGAAAGACAACCTGGTCGGCATCTATCTGCACGGTTCCGCCGTCATGGGATGTTTCAACCCGCTCAAAAGCGACGTAGACATGATAATAGTGATCAACCGGCCTTTGACCGCCGCCGTTAAGAGAGAGTACATGGACATGGTAGTCAGACATAATGATCTGGGACCGGCCAAGGGAATCGAAATGAGCATCGTCCTGCGCAAGGTCTGCAAGCCCTTTGTCTATCCGACCCCTTATGAGCTGCATTTTTCCGTTGGCCATCTGCAGTGGTATCAGGAAGACCCGGAAGAGTACATCAGAGAAATGAACGGTGAAGATAAGGATCTGGCTGCTCATTTTACGATCATTAACCACCGGGGCAGATGCCTTTATGGAGCACCGATTGAAGAAGTGTTTGCGGAAGTCCCGGCTGCCGACTACATGGATTCAATCTGGTTTGACATTGAAGAAGCCGAGGAAGCGATAACGGAGTATCCCATGTATCTGACCCTGAATCTGGCCAGAGTATTGGCTTATAAGCAGGATGGACTCATCCTTTCCAAAAAGGAAGGCGGTCAGTGGGCAGTCAAAAACCTGCCGTCAGAGTATCATCCGCTGATCAGCGCAGCATTGCATGAGTACGAAGAAGGTACAGAAGTTATCTATGACCCGGCTCTGGCAAGGCGCTACGCAAGATATGTCATCAGGCGGATAAGACAGTGAGGTATGACGATGAGAATATTTGCGTTGGAACTGGATAACGACATTAAGGGCATCCCCGAAAGAGATGAATACATCGAAGAACTCATCAGAAAACTTCCGCATCCTGATCTGGTAGTTCTTCCGGAACTGTCAAGATGCAGCTACATGGCCAGCCAGGAGATGTGGAAGTATGCGGATGACAAGGGCCGGGAGACTTCTGAACGGGCAGTAAGAATGGCAGAAAAATACAATACCCATATCGGCGTCGGCTACCTCGATAGAGAAGACGGCGATTACTATAACCGCTATCTGATTGCCGGAGAGCAGGGTGTGTGCGGTTATGTCAGCAAGTCAGAAGGCGAATCAGCTGTTTTCAGATAGGGCGATTTCGGCAGCGTGATAACTACGCCGTTCGGAAAGGTCGGTGTGGGAATCTGCTTTGATTCCCGCAGGAAACATTTTTACGACAACGTCAAAGACGAAGAACTGTCACTGATTCTGTTCCCCCATGGCGCTCCCGCTGACCCGAAGAAGCCGGAAAATGAACATGAGGAAAACGACAGGCGCTGCCAGATGTATGTTGATGTCTTTGACGTTCCGGTAGTATATGTCAACAGTACCGGGTCTCTGGAATACATGCCCGGCATGATGGGAGCGATGATGAAGAAGCATGGCTTCCGGATGAACGGAATGAGCAGGATCTATGGCCGGGATCTCCAGCCGATAGAGACCGATTTTATTGAGGCTATTGGCGCGGAAGTTGAGCTTACGCCACATAAGCGGAAAGGAGAGATCCGCTTTTACGGTCAGGACATTCTGCCCGGCAACTGGCTTTTCAAACATCTGATTCTGAAACCGGATACCAGAGCCGGTATCAGATCATATGAAGCCAACAAGTGACCTGAGTCAGGACATGAAAAACAGATGCGAAGCATAACTCTTCGCATCT
>JAFZBT010000115.1 GCA_017561615.1 Erysipelotrichaceae bacterium | reverse complement strand
CTGGCCGCGCCGATCGTCATCGACACCGTGAAGCGCTACAAGGAGAGCAGCTCCGGCCACTCCGGCCGCTTCGGCGGCGGCGGCGGCTTCGGCGGCGGAGGAGGCGGCTTCTCCGGCGGCGGCGGCGGACACAAGTTCTGATGTGCCCCGCGGCCGCACGGCGCCGCAGCAGCTCTTTCCCGTACAGACAGGACCCCGTCAGGAACCTGACGGGGCGATCATTCAGATGGAATTGGCGATGGTATCGAGCATCTCGGTGTAGGACACGTCCTGCAGGCCGGTATCCCGGGCCGCTGGGCGGAGAATGGTGTTCTCCCACTCGGTGCGAATCCGCTGCCACCAGCCTTCGTCCGGTGCGAAGAGCAGCAGGCGCTTTGCGTAGGTGTCCATCTCACCGGGGTACTGGGTGAAGCCCCACATGGCGCTGAGCTCCTCATAGGTCTTTGGCGCGGAGAGGGGATAGCCTTCCGCCTGGGCGCCAAAGCCGAGGTCATGCACTGGCGCGTCGGTGAAGAGGCAGATGATGTGCCGCCGCTTGCCGGATCCCCGGGTCCACTTTGAGCGGATGGCGAAGGCAAGCGCCTCCAGTCCGTCCTCCGGGATATCCCCGCCGCCCTCGGCGCGGATACCTTCCACGCAGTCTTCGAGGTCCATAGTTTGCTCCGGCAGGACCATGAAATCGCTGCCCACGATGGCTTCCGGGCCGTCTGCGGCGTAATCCCCGAAGGCTATGACCCGGACCCGCAGGGCGGACACAGTCTTGCCCTTCATCTCCATCCGGGTCTTGATGTCCCGGTGGAGGTTGACGGCGTTGTTCTTCACGGTGTCGAGGATGGGCCGCATGCTGCCGGTGCGGTCGATCACCAGGCAGATGTCCACCTCGTAGTCATAGCTGAAGCGCCTGTTCTGGTAGACGGACACGGGCGGCACCTCACTTCTTCATGTCATCGTCGGTCAGCGCACGCATAGCGACCGCAGGCCGGACTGTGCGCGGCGTGCGCGCAGGGGGATTCTCCGTGGTCTCCGGAACGGGTTCCGGCAGAGGCTTTTCGGGAGTTTCCTCAGGAACGATTTCAGTAACTCTTTCCGGAGTTTCTTCCGGAACTTCCTCAGTCACTTCTTCGGGAACGATGCTTTCCAGAACCGGTTCATCCGGCTGACCGAACAGTTCATCAGCGTTGATTTCCAGCGGCTGTTCTTCCGCAGGCTGTTCGTCTGCGGTCAGTTCGCCTTCAACGGCATTGACCAGTTCTTCTCCCAGTTCGCTGAGATCCTGCTTGGCCTGCTCTACAGCTTCCTGCAGGGCATCCACAACGGGTGCGACGGTCTGCTCAGCACTCTGCTGAGCCATTTCCTCGGCGACCTTATCAACGAGTTCTCTTTCTTCTTCCGTCTCGACCTGGACGATCTCGTCAGCCGGCTGCTGCGGGTCAATGACCTCGACGCCGGGTTCTTCCTGATCGCCAAGTTTCTTCAGATACGACGCAACGGCAGCGGTTGCGGCAGCTGCCATGACAATAGCGGAAATAAACCTCTTCATAGACACTCTCCCAAACTTTATAGTCAATTTAAAGTAAATATATTATAATATATATGCTTTGAATTTGCACTTTTGTAAGGAGCTGTTTTGGAAAAATGCGAAAACTTTTGATCAGCTTTATCTGCATACTGCTTACTCTGGGAGGCTGCAAGAGCAAGGAATTTGAACCTGTCGTTTCCCTTAAGCAGGACATCCTGGAACTGAACCAGGAG
Source organism: Erysipelotrichaceae bacterium (assembly GCA_017561615.1). The sequence goes on along the minus strand of JAFZBT010000115.1, from coordinate 4,350 downwards.
ATCGATCCCCTGGCGCTGATACAGGATACGCAGAATGCCGGACTGCTCTTTGAGGTCGTTTCCTCCGATCTCAATACGGCTGTCCCCGGCACCTACAGCATTACCTACCGCATCAGCAAGGACCGCAATTCAGCGGAAAAGACCTTTGAAGTTACGGTCAAGGACAATGACCCGCCGGTCATCGAATGCCCCGACAGCATTGAACTGCTCTACGGCAATCCGTTTGTCTTCTCTCAGCATGCCAAGGCTACCGACCCCCAGGACGGCGATGTAACCGAACTGATGCGCTATGAAGGCGTCATCAACACCTACAAGGAAGGCAGTTATCCGATCACCATCATTGCCCGGGACCGCTTTGACAATACTGCCAGCAAGGAAGTCACCGTCACCGTCAAGAAAGACAAGGACGAGTCCTACCGGGCCAGCATCTGCGGCACCTACAGAGACAGCAGCTACACTTCCGGCCAGGCTCCGACCCTGACGCTCAGCAGCGACGGAACCTTCCTGCTCTACATCAGCAACTGCAGCCTGCTCAACCTGGTTGAAGGCACCTACATGCAGTATGAGGACGTCCTGTATCTGACCAGCGAGGACTACGAGTTCTCCTACACCCCGGAAGAAAACCTGGTAAGGTTCATCGTTCAGGTCGACGGTACGCTGATGTTTGACAGTCATCTCAACCTGTGCGCCCCCAGCTACGGCGACATCTTCGAAAAGTAAGACAAGAAAAGAGGAACCCGATCGGGTTCCTTTAATCACTATTCAGGCGGGTCGCCGCCTTTTATTTTGCGTTCTTGATGTATTTCTCGACCTGCTGTTTCAGAATGGCGAAGCTGGTGCAGCCGGTGTCCAGGAGGACCTTGTTGAACTCAACGGAGCTGTACTTGCTGCCAAGCTTGTCCTTGGCCAGATCGCGCAGATCCAGCATCTGGTAAAGACCCAGGGCATAGGGTACGAAGATCGCCGGGTCACCGGCCAGAGTGTCATAGATCATCTGGGCGGCTTCGCCGTTGAGGTTCATGGCGTTCATTTCGCTTTTCAGCTTCTTGACGCTGTAGCCTTCATAGTTGACCAGGATGTCCAGATACGCTTCCAGATAATAATTCAGGCGATTGTCGACCTGGTCCATGCGGGCGATCTTGCTGTCGGTGGAGAAATAGTCCATTGCGTACTCTTCGACGTACATGGCCCATCCTTCGGTATAGCCGATGAAGTCAGTGACATAGCGGATCTCGGAATCCGGATGACTGGTGAAGTAGTAGGTGGTCTGGTACAGATGTCCGGGGTAACCCTCATGGGCAAGCGTGACAACATAGCCGTTGGGATCGTTGTCAGAGTAAGCCGGATTGGCCTTGACGACGTTGGTGTTCATGTTGTCAAAGGGAGCGACCAGGTAATAGGCCGACACGTTCTCGCTGGTTACGGAAGGATCAAGGTAGCTGATCGTGTAGTCGACTTCGGGGTACATCGGGAAGTCGCTGACCAGCTTTTCCTTCAGGGCCGTAAAGATCTCATAAGCCTCATCCATGCCGTAGCTGTATTCACCCTGATACCATTTTACATAGGCAGAATAGTATTTGCGGGCGAAGGCGATCTCCTCGTTGATCAGATCTTCGATCTCCTTGCGCAGGATCTCTTCCCACTCCTTTACGCTGACATCGGAAGAGCTCTTGTCCCTGAACAGCAGTTCATAGTAGTGCTTGCCCTCATCGCCGTAAGAAGCGATGGAACCCTTGCCCTTGCCGCTGCCCTTGATCTCATCATACATGGCAATGATCTCTTCGTAGGCGGGGATCAGAACATTAAGGACGGCGTCCTTCATCTGTTTCTTGTATTCATCTTCGTTTTCCAGATTCAGTTCTTCCAGATTCTCATTAAAGGTCCGGATGACTTCATTGTCCTCGCGCTTGGAAATGAATCTTTCGCACTGCTCGACGACCATGTCGATGACGGCATCGCTCTGAACAATGTCCTCATCAAACTGATCTCTGGTGTAGGCAATGCCCAGCTCGATGTATCTCTTGCTGTCAAGAACCAGGGTGATAAGATCCTTGGCATCCTGTTCGCTGCGGAGCACAAATTCCGTATAGACAGTCGTCAGATTGTTGTTGATGCCGTGGTTCGGTGAAAAGACAAAGGTGTAGTCATGTTCTACCGGTTCCCAGTCCAGATTGTTGCGGTAAAGCGTCAGAAGGGAATCGTAGGCGATCTTCTGATCTTCGGTGAGTTCCTTGGTGCTTAACCCTTCCAGAACGGCCAGCCGGTCCTTCAGCTGCTGGAAGTCCTCATCGCTCGACTCGATTTCACCCAGGGAAACCTCGACGTCGGTGATGCCGTATTTTTCCGGATTCTCCAGGGAAAAGTGCAGGTTGGTATAATCCGAGGCCATGTCTTCCCTGAACCAGTCCAGCATCAGGGACTTGAATTCCTCACTGCTGATCGGCTTGCCGGTGTCAGTTGGTTCCTTCTTGCAGGCACTTAACGGCAGCAGCATCGCAACCGCCAGCAGAATTATCATAAATTTCTTCTTCATTTTATCCTCCAATAAGAAAATAGCGATTTTTCATCGCTAATTTTCATTATTCTTCAGTGTTCTCTTCTTCTTCAGGCTGATCTAACTCAATGACGTTCTTTTCTTCTTCATCAGCTTTCAGGATGTCGGTAACAACCTTGGCGCCAGCAGCTACTACGGCAGCTGCGACAGCAGTTCCAAATAATCTCTTTAACATGGTAAAACCTCCTTTATCGCTTCTACTAAAATAGTAATCGCTGTTTACAATACTTATGATAATAAAATTGGCAGAACTTTACAAGTTTTATTCTTTTTCCGCCTGCCGGCACTGATAGCGGTAGGCATCACGGCACATGTCCTCAACGCTGCGCCGGCATTCAAAACCCAGCACTTCCCTGGCCTTGTCGGCATTGGCGAAGAAGACCGGCAGGTCACCGTCCCGCCGCGGGGCAAAGACGTACGGCAGCTTCATGCCGTTGGCCTTCTCAAAGGCCGTGACCAGTTCGAGAACGGACACTCCCCTTCCGGAACCGATGTTGATCTCCTCGCAGCAGTTTTCCTGTTTGAGCAGATAACCGCAGGCCAGAGCATGGGCGTCCGCCAGATCGCAGACATGGATGTAGTCGCGGATGCAGGTTCCGTCCGGAGTGTCGTAGTCATTGCCGAAGATGCTCAGATGATCAAGCTTGCCGACGGCCACCTGCTGAATATAGGGCATCAGGTTGTTGGGAATGCCCAACGGGTTTTCGCCGATGACGCCGGAAGGATGAGCGCCCACCGGGTTGAAGTAGCGAAGCATGACGGAATTCAGCTGCGGATAGGCGTGGCAGCAGTCTCTGATGATCTGTTCGATCATGAACTTTGTCCAGCCGTACGGACAGCTGCAGTTTCCCGTCGGCATGCCTTCGACTCTTTCCGGATCGTTCGCCGGGTCATAGACGGTGGCACTGGAGGAGAAGACGATGCGGTTAACGCCGTTTTTCAGCATTGACTTGATGAGCACCAGAGTAGAATCCAGGTTATTGCGGTAATACTCCAGCGGCTTGTAGACCGACTCGCCTACCGCCTTCAGACCGGCAAAGTGTACGACGACATCGATGCCATTCTCCCTGAAGATCCGGTCCATCAGTTCCTCGTCCTGAACATCGCCGATGTAAGTGGGAATGCTGGCATTCATCAGTTTTTCCACTTCTCTGATGGAATCAGCCTTGGAATTTACCAGGTTGTCGACGACTGCGACATCATAGCCGTTTTCCAGCAGACTGACAGCCGTATGTGAACCGATGTAGCCGGTTCCGCCCGTTAATAAAACTCTGCTCATAGTCTTTTCTCCTCAAGTAATCTGACCGCTTCCTGACAGTCATCGCAGACATGGTACAGCTCAGCCTCATAACTGCGCATGAAGCCCTCTTCGGCGGTATGCTCCAGCATGTCCAGAAGGCGGTCATAGAATCCGTTTACATTATACACGATGATCGGCTTATGATGGTATTCCAGCTGGCCTTCGACCATCACCTCAAACAGCTCGTCATAGGTCCCGATGCCTCCGGGCAGGGCGATGAAGGCGTCCGCCATCTCCATCATCTTCTTCTTGCGTGAGGACATGTCCTCGGTAATGATCTTTTCGTCGCACTCTTTTAACAGAATGTCGCCGACATCAAAAAGCTTGGGCGCAATGCCGATTACCCGGCCGCCGCCCTGCTTGAATCCCCGGGCTACGGCACCCATCAGTCCGCGGCTGCCGCCGCCGAAGATCAGTTCGTGACCGGCTTCGGCCAGCGCCTTTCCCAGTTCAAAGGACTGCTGCTTGTAGCTGGAATCGATCCTTTCGCTGCTGG
>JAFZBT010000114.1 GCA_017561615.1 Erysipelotrichaceae bacterium | reverse complement strand
GTCTACAGCAAGGACGGCCACAAGCTTGATGCCCAGAAGGCCATCAAGGACGTCGTAAGCGTCCCCGTGCTGGGCGACGGCAAGCTGATCAAGCCGGATGTTGCCAAAAAGGCCGTTGAAGACGGCATTCTGGACTATGTCGGTCTGGCTCACCAGATGCTGGCGGATCCCTACTGGCCCACCAAGGTCAAAGAAGGCCGCGATGAGGACATCATGCCCTGCGTCGGCTGTAACGAATGTCTGCTTTCCGGCTTCTCCGGCAAGCACTACTACTGCGCTGTCAACCCGCTGTGCTACGCGGAGAAATCCTTTGCCCTGCCCAAGCCCGATGGCACCAAAAAGAAGATCCTGGTCATCGGCGGCGGCCCGGCCGGCATGACAGCGGCCATCACCGCCAGAAAGCGCGGCTGGGATGCCGAGATCTGGGAGAAGGAAGACCGTCTGGGCGGAACCCTGTGGGCAGCCGGCGGTCCGGACTTCAAGCAGGATGTCATCAGACTGATCAAGGCCCTGGAAGTCCAGGTCGAGAAACTGGGCGTTGAGGTCCACCTGAACAAGGAAGCCACCGCGGAAAACGTCAGAGGCGGCCATTATGACAAGGTCATCCTGGCAGCCGGTTCATCTCCGGCAATCCCGCCGATCGAAGGCATTGAAAAGGCCAAACTGGTCAGCGATTATCTGACCCACAAGGTCACCGCCGGCAAGAAGGTAGTGGTCATCGGCGGCGGTCTGGCCGGTACCGAAGCGGCCTGCGACATTGCCCCGAATGCCGAGGAAGTCACGATCGTGGAAATGCTGCCGGACATCCTCTATACCGCAGCTCACTGTCTGAACAACGACCAGCACCTCAGAAAGATGGTTAAGGAACGCGGCGTCAAGGTCGCAGCCGGAGCCAAGGTCCTGAAGATCACGGACAATTCCGTAGTCTATGAGAAGGACGGCGAGACCAGAACGATCGAGTGCGATACCGTTCTCAATGCGGCCGGCTTCAAGGCCAACAACCAGCTTGAGGATCTGCTGGAAGAAGCCTACGAAAATGTCGCCGTGGTCGGCGATGCCGTAGCTCCGCGCAAGATCCTGACCGCTGTTCACGAAGCCTACCACGCCGTGCGTGTAATGTAAGGCATTCCTGCCAAGGCAGTTTACGCAATAACCAAAGGAACCCTGAAATGAATCAGGGTTCCTTTTCTGTTGATTATGGGATTTAGATTACTGTTTCCCTGCTGTCAGGATGACGCCGATTATCGATCCCATGAAGGCAAAGGGAGCGATTCTCACAAAGGCCCAGATGAAGCCGTGGATGATGACTCCCAGTACTGCCTTTTCGGGATCATTGTAATCCCATTCCAGGTATCCGTTGCCTAAAGCGGCAATAACGATGAATGCGGCCAGCAGGATGATCGCAGCAAAGATGAAAATCCAGTGCCACGTTTTCCGCTTATTCTCGCTGTTTCTGGCCATCTGCAGGTTGACGACTTCCAGCTTTTCGGCAATCTCCTTAAGCTGATCATGGCTCTCTTCGGCTGCTATGCTTTCACCCAGAAGGGTACTTACGTCAGTCTCCAGGACCTCCGCCAGCGATACCAGCATTTCGGCATCGGGGACCGAAAGACCCTGTTCCCACTTGGAGACGGTCTGTCTGACGACATTCAGCCTGACCGCCAGTTCTTCCTGTGAAAGACCTTTTCCTTTTCTTAATGATCTGATATTTTCCTTTAACACTTCGTCATCAGCTCCTTTCAACAGGATTCTAACGCCGGCTGCGCCGTTGCCTCAAGCAATGCTTTTTAACATTCCTTCAGCATCTCGATGATGATGTCCTCATCATCTTTGATCTGCAGATAGATCCGGCTGATGCCCTGCTGCAGCTTCTTGCCGCTGGAAAGTTCGTATTTGACGGCCTGCTTCAGACAGAGTTCCCTTCGGTCGGACATTGCTGCCGAGTATTTCTCCACCTGGCCTTCATAGGCGATGTCCTGGTCCTTCAGAATGACCCTGATGCGGCCGTCATGGCTGTCATCTTCATCAAACAGGTCGTCCCAGACGGACAGGCGCGCCTTGCTGTTCTTAAGGCCTTTCTTTCTGTTGAGGTCCGTTACCCTTCTGACGACTGCGGCTTCCAGGAAACCGGTGCCGACCGCCAGAGCGCTGGCCAGCAGCACTTCCGTGGTGTTGATCTTCACGCCGGCATCCATCAGCGCGTCCAGGAAGGTCGATTCCCCGCCCGTCAGCTTCAGGCCTGCGTAGGTAAATGAATACATCACAAAGGCGCTTAAGACGACGTTGATGACGAAGTCCCGGTTGCTCATGTCGTAGCGGTTGCGGCAGACTTCGTAGATGAACGTTTCAATGATGCCGGGTATGAACAGAATGATGAGTCTTACGGTAAGTTCGGTATTTTCCATTTTCTTTTCTCCTGTCTGATGTTGGTTATACGGAAAAACAGGACCTCAGCGGGTCCTGTTACTGATCATCTTAATCATTCGCCGCTTCTCTGCTTCATGGTCGGGAAGAGCAGCACGTCGCGGATGGTCTCGCTTTCGGTGAACAGCATCACCAGCCGGTCGATGCCGTAGCCGATGCCGCCGGCGGGAGGCATGCCGTATTCCAGAGCTTCGACGAAGTCCATGTCGATGTCGCTGGCCTCGTCGTTGCCGGCCTTCTTCTCAGCCAGCTGGGCTTCGAAGCGCTGCAGCTGATCGATCGGGTCGTTGAGTTCGGTATAGGCATTGGCGAATTCGTGGCCGCCGATGAACAGCTCAAAGCGGTCAACGAAGCGCGGATCCTGCTGATTGGCCCGGGTCAGCGGCGAGATCTCCACCGGATGGCCGTACAGGAAGGTCGGCTGGATCAGCGTCTCCTCAACGTACTTCTCGAAGAAGGCGTTGATGATGTGGCCGACGGTGAAGTGAGGCTCAACTTCGATGTGGTGCTGGGCTGCCAGCGCCTTGGCTTCTTCCAGGGTATATTCTCTGCTGAAGTCAACGCCGCACTTTTCCCTGATGGCTTCGACCATGGAGACCCGTTTCCAGGGTCCTTCCAGGGAAATGACATTGCCTTCATAGCTGTATTCCATCTTGCCGAAGACTTCTCTGGCGATGGTGGTGAACATGCCTTCGGTCAGCTCCATCATGCCTTCCAGGTTGGAGTAGGCCAGATAGGCTTCCATCAGCGTGAATTCGGGATTATGCATCCGGTCCATGCCCTCGTTGCGGAAGGTACGGCCGATCTCGTAGACGGCTTCCATGCCGCCGACCAAAAGTCTCTTTAAGGGCAGCTCCAGCGCGATGCGCAGGTACATGTCCAGATCCTGGGTGTTGTGGTGGGTGACAAACGGCCGGGCGGAAGCGCCGGTCAGCAGGGTGGTGAGCACCGGGGTCTCCACTTCGACATAGCCCTGGGAGTCCATGTAATTGCGGATGCAGCGCAGGATGGCCGGGCGCAGGAAAGCGACCTTCTTGGAATCGGGGTTCATGATCAGATCGACGTATCTTCTTCTGTAGCGTTCCTCAACGTCCGTGAGTCCGTGGAACTTCTCCGGCAGCGGTCTGAGGGACTTGGTCAGATGGGTGTATTTCTGAGCCCTGACGGACAGTTCGCCGGAATCGGTCTTGACCAGCTGGCCTTCGATGCCGACGATGTCGCCGACGTCGTTGATCTTGAAGATCTCATAGACATCCTCACCGACCACGCCCTTGTTGACGACGATCTGGATCTGGCCGCTCTTGTCCTGGATGTGCATGAAGCCGAGCTTGCCCATTCTTCTCTTGGACATGATGCGTCCGGCTACCGTCACATCCAGAGCCAGCTCTTCCAGCTCTTCCTTGGTCATCTCGCCATAGAGACGGTGCAGCTCTTCGGCATGATGGGTGGTCTTAAAGGCATTGCCGAAAGGCTCAATGCCCATCTCCTTGAGCTGTTTCATCTTTTCTCTTCTGGCTAACTGCTGATCGTTAAGGTTCTGTTCCATAATCAAGACTCCTCTCAGTTCAATGTTATTATAGCCCAAAACCCGCTGTTTTCCATCTCCTATTTACCCCGGCAGCGTTCCGGAACAGTTCGTGAAATTTTTGACTATTTCCCGATAAATGGTAGAATTAAGACAGATGAGATAATTAAGGCGGATGGCATCAAGGTGTCATCCGGTGTAAGAGGGAGGATAATCATGAAAATAGTATTAGCAGGCGCCTTCGGCAATCTGGGAGCCGAGATCCTGAAGAAACTGGTCGCTGCCAAACATGAAGTCGTCGCCGCTGACCTGAAGGAAAGAGATATCGAAGGCCTGAAGGGAAAGTACCGCTTTGTGGCCATTGACGCTACCAGGCCGGAAACTCTGGAAGGTCTGTGCGATGGCGCTGAGATCGTCATCACCACCATGGGCCTGACCACTTCATCCAAGACGGTCACTGCCTATGACATCGACTATCAGGGCAACATGAATCTGTATAAGGAAGCCGTCAAGGCCGGCGTCAAGACCTTCAACTACATCTCCGTCATCGCCTGCGATGAGCCGGGCGCTGAGGAAGTGCCGATGCTTCACGCCAAGTATCTGGTTGAACAGGAGCTGCGCAAGGGCGAGATGAACTATGTCATCTACCGTCCGACCGGCTACTTCTACGACATCGCCAAGGTCTTCAAGCCCTACGTCGACAAGGGCGAGATGCAGCTGCTGAAGGGCTATGGCCACGTCAAGGCCAATGTCGTTGACTGCCCGGACTTCGCTGCCTTCATCATCGAGCACATGAATGACCAGAAGGCTCTCTACGAAGTCGGCGGCAAGGAGACCTACACCTACGAGGAAATGGCCAAGCTGTGCTTTGACGCCGCCGGCAAGCCGACAAAGATCAAGTACGCTCCGGCCTGGCTGTTCAGTGTGCTGGCCAACCTGCCCAAGATCAAGAAGGAAGGCAAGCATGACATCATTCTGTTCTCCAAGTGGACGCTGACCCATGATCTGGTCGGCAAGGACGTTACCGGAGATGCCAGCTTCGCCAAGTACATAAAGGAATACTTCAAGGGAGAATAAGACATGGAAGATACTCTGTTAATCGCGACGGCGCCAGCGCCGGTCTTCAATAAGCTGCTGCTTTTCTGCTTCATCGCCGCTCTGGTGCTTTGCTCGATCGGCTTCAAGCAGCTGGTCTGGTTCATGTCCGTGGGCTACGGCTTCGCGGTCATGGGCATCGGCCTGTTGCTGCTGGTCTACGGCATCATCCATGGCGCCAACGTGGTGACCATGATCTGCTGCGTGCTGATGATCATCTACGGCTTCCGTCTGGGTGCCTACCTGTTCTTAAGAGAAACGAAGAACGCCGCCTACCGCAAGACCCTGGCTTCCACCGGGGGAACCAAGAAGGTTCCGATCTTCGTATCCGTCTTCATGTGGATCTACTGCGCCGCCATGTACGCCGCTCAGACTTCCGCCGTCACCTACCGGCTGGTCAACGGTGACCATCTGAACTGGAGCGTCATCGCCGGGGCCATCATCATGGCTCTGGGCGTCGCCGGCGAAGCGCTGGCTGACAGCCAGAAATCAGCGGCCAAGAAGCTCAACCCGCACCGCTTCTGCGACATCGGCCTCTACAAGATCGTCAGATGCCCGAACTACTTCAGCGAGATCCTGGTCTGGACCGGCGTGGTCGTTTCCGGCATCGGAGCCGTCGTCGGCAAGCAGTGGATCATCGTTGCGATCGGCTACGTGCTGATCGTCGGAGTCATGATCTCCGGCGCTCAGAGACTGGAGAAGCGCCATGAGAAGAGCTACGGCAGCGACCCCGAATACATCGCCTACGCTGACCGCACCCCGATCCTGTTCCCGCTTATTCCCTTATACCATTTAAATAAGGTAGAAAGAGAGAAGAAATGAACAACACCGGAAACATCAGCCTGATCATGGCCCTGGTGGACTTCCTGCCGGTCATCTTCTTCTTCATCTCCGCCGTCATCCTGCAGAGAGACCTGTATGACGCCATGTCCAAAGGCCGCTTCGCCCTGCTGGCGGCTGGCTCGATCATGGTTCTGATCGGCGGCATCTACAAGGCGACCTGGAAGATCCTGTATGCCCTGGGCATCTGCGATTTCGTTGCCCTGGACGGCGCCATGTTCCCGATGCAGGCCCCGGGCTTCCTGCTGGTCTTCCTCTCCCTGCTTGGCAGCAAGTGGAGAACCAGCGGCATCTTCGCCGTAGTGCCCTATACCAGCAATCTGGTCTTCATCATCGGCCAGGTCGTCGGTCTGGGCGGCACTCAGCTGATCCTGTTCATCAAGAGTCTGAAGATGCATAAGAAGAACGCCGCCGTCATGTTCGTCATCTCCTTTGTGACCATGCTGGCCATGGGCTATCTGGGCGCCAAGTTTGATGACACCAGCACCATGCACTGGCTGGCGCAGGCGACCAACATCGTCTCCCAGTTCAGCTTCCTGTTGGGCGTGCTGATCATTCACAGTCAGCTCAGGAGAATGTAATTAAACATCAGACCGGTTATGGTAGAATATAACCGGTCTTTTTGGAAGGTGATGGGATGAACAAGACAAATGCCTTAAGAAAACTGGACGAAGCCGGGATCAGCTATCAGCTGCGTCAGTATCCGGTGGATGAAAGTGACCTGTCCGGCCAGCACGTGGCGGAAGTGCTGGGGGAAGACCCCCAGCAGATCTTCAAGACACTGGTCTGCCGGGACGAGAAAAACGCTCACTTCGTCTTCTGCATACCCGTCAATGAGGAACTCGACCTTAAGAAATGCGCCGCCGCCTGCGGCAGCAAGCGTGTTGAAATGATCCCGCTGAAGGAACTTCTGCCGCTGACCGGCTACCTCCGGGGCGGCTGCAGCCCGGTGGGCATGAAGAAGCAGTTTCCGACCTATATGGACGAGACCGCCCAACTGTTTGAGAGAGTGTATCTTTCGGCCGGCCAGCGGGGCCTGCAGATGCTGGTGGACCCGCTTAAGCTGATGGAGTGACTGAACGGCAGTTTCGTCGATCTGGTAAAATGATGAATTAGCGGTTGTGATATGTTAGAATTATTTAAGACT
>JAFZBT010000113.1 GCA_017561615.1 Erysipelotrichaceae bacterium | reverse complement strand
CTGGCTCCCAGAAAGACCCACAAGCAGAAAGTGCATCTGAGAAAATCCGCACTTATTTCAAACAGCGATTACAAGCGTGTAAAGACGCTGATCCAGCTGTAGGAGGAATTGAATAATGGCAAGAGTTAAAACCGGTCCCGTTACCCACAGACGTCATAAGAAGACCTTAAAGCTGGCCAAGGGTTACTTTGGTTCCAAGCATGCCCTGTACCGTACCGCTCATGAGCAGGTAATGCACTCACTGAAGTACGCCTACAGAGACAGAAGACAGCTCAAGAGAGAAATGAGAAGATTATGGATCGCCCGTATCAACGCCGCCGCCCATAACAACGACATCAACTACTCCAACCTGATGCACGGCCTGAAGCTGGCCAAGATCGAAGTCAACAGAAAGATGCTCAGCGAGATCGCCATTCACGATCCCAAGGGCTTCACCGATCTGACCAAGAAGGCCAAGAAGGCCCTGGAAAAGGTTGCTGCCTAGTTCTCGGACAACTGATAATACAGCCTTCCCTTACCGGAGGGCTTTATTATGCCTGAAAAGATTTCCAACCTTGATTATTTACAAAAACCATGTGGAATAATGGACAGCGGAAAGTGTACAATATAAATGAAGAAAAATGGCTTTTCTTCAGTTGAATGATGATGAATGAATGGCTGCGGCCATGTGTATACAACGGGAGGCGAGGTTATGCTGGTTATCTATACTTCACCGGGTTGTGCTTCCTGCCGAAAAGCAAAACACTGGTTAAAGGAAAAGGGAATAAACTACGTGGAAAAGAACATTTTCAATTCGCTTCTCAAGGAGAGCGAACTGAAATACATCCTCAGCCGCAGTGAAAACGGCATCGATGACATCATTTCCAAGCGTTCCAAGATCATCAGGGAACAGGACATCGACATCGATTCCATGTCCACCAACGAGCTGATCGAATTCGTCCGCAACAATCCCTCAACCATGAAGCGGCCGATCATGATCGATGAGCGCAATTTCCTGGTCGGTTATGACGAAGAGGAAATTGAGGCCTTTGACGTCCGCAACATCAAGAAGCACATCCAGTGCCAGTGCGACGGCCAGCAGTGCCCGAGTTTTGATACCTGCGGCAAGCTGAGGGAGGATTATCAGTTTGAAGGCTAAGATCAGAATAAAGATCATTCTGGCGGTAACGCTGTTCATCCTTTCCGGTATCCTTGCCATCCTGATGTGGCTGCACAGGGATACTTTTTTGGCGTTGTTCGATCCTACCTTCAACTATCAGGAACCTTACAACATGCTGCTGAGGGAAAAGGAAGTCGGCATGATGGAAAGCCAGCAGTACCAGATCAATCCCATCAGGATGGGCCACGGCTGCGGAAGCGCCAGGGTCAGATACCAGAGCAGCGATGAGACAGTCGCCACCGTTGATAAAAACGGCCTGCTCACCGCCCTTCAGCCGGGATACTGTGAGATCACTCTGACTTCCCGCAAGATCGTCAGAGTCATGAAGTTCTATGTCTACGAAAAGCCTCAGCAGCTCATTCTGGATACCGCGGAAGCGACCATCCGGGTCAAGGACCGCTATCAGCTGGAATATGAAGTTCTGCCGGAGGAAAGCTATCAGCCGGTCAGCTTCACCATCGCTGATGAAGAGATCCTCAGCGTCAGCGAAGACGGCGTGGTCAGAGCCCTTAAGGAAGGCCACACGACCGTGGACATCGTTACCGGCAACGGGCTGGTACAGACCATGAGCTTTGAAGTGGAAAGCGAGGCGGCGAAGATGGTGTTTTCGACTTCTTCACAGGTCGTCCTTCTGGGACGCACCTACGTTCAGAAGGTCAAGGTCGGCAACGAAGAGCAGGTGGGGACGGTAAGCTATACCTCTACCAATCCTCAGGTTGCCAGCGTCGGCCCCGACGGCAAGGTCAGCGCCCTGTCGGTCGGCAAGACCACGATCTGGGCAACTTCTTCCAGCGGCCTGCGCTGCAGCTACAGGGTCGAGGTCAAGATCAGCGACATCCAGATCCCGGTCGTCTGCGTCCCGATGATGAAAGGGCGCACCTTCCAGTGCAATACCGCCTTCCAGTCCATCAACGCCGATGCCCGGGTGCTGTACCGCTCAGCTGACGAGAGCGTCGCTTCGATCTCCGCCGACGGCCTGATCACGGCCAACGGCTACGGCACCACCGTGCTGACCGCCTGGTCATCCGACGGCCACGACCGGGTCGACATCAAGGTAGAGGTTTCCGACCGCTTCGTAGCCAACGGCCTTGACGTATCCAAATGGCAGGGTAACATCACTCAGGAAAACTGGAACACTGTCAAAGCCCAGGGCTATGACTTCGCCTACATCCGCATTGCCTATTCCACGGTCAAAAACGGCTATCAGGACCAGTACTTCCAGGCCAACTACCAGCGGGCCAAGGCTGCCGGGCTGGACGTGGGCATCTATCATTATGTCATGTGCACGGACGAGCAGTCGGCCGTTGAGGAAGCCGCTTCCCTGCTGTACTACCTGTCCAGGGGCAGCTATCAGTTTGAATACCCGATCATGATGGACTTCGAGCATTCCTCGCAGATGAGCCTGCCGGCTGACAGCCAGATGCTGATCATCAGCCGCTACTGCGACATCATCCGACAGGCCGGTTACGAGGTCGTCGTCTACTGTCCGGCCAGCGACCTGCGCAAGCTGGACAGGGAATTTCTGAAGCAGTACGGTCCCCGGGGAACCGATCTGGCCGGGGTGGCGCTGGCTCAGTGGTCAACGCTCAACGCCAATCTGCACTACAAGGGAAGCTATGTGCTGTGGCAGTATACTTCCGACGGCAAGGTTGATGGTCTGCGAGGCCGCATCGACATGGATCTGGCGCTGTTTGACTATCCCGCCTACATCCGTGAGCATCATCTCAACGGATACTGATGAATATTATTGAGGTTTAACCATGAAAGTCTTAGTTGGATTATCCGGCGGCGTTGATTCCGCCGTTGCCGCTTACTTGCTGAAAGAGCAGGGCCATGAAGTGTCCGGCTGTTTCATGCGCAACTGGGACGCCATGACCAATAACGATTTTCTGGGCAACGACACCGTCAACGATGACATCTGTCCCCAGGAACAGGACTATCTGGACGCCAAAAGCGTTGCCGAGACTCTGGACATTCCTCTGTACCGGGTGGATTTCATCAGGGAGTACTGGGATGACGTCTTCACCAACTTCATTGAGGAATACAAGGCCGGCCGGACCCCCAATCCGGACATCCTGTGCAACCGCTACATCAAGTTTGATGCCTTCTTCCGCCATGGCCAGAAACTGGGCTTCGAGACCTTTGCGACCGGCCATTATGCCAAGGTGCAGGATGGAAAACTGTTCAAGGCCGCTGACCTCAACAAGGATCAGTCCTACTTCCTGGCCCAGGTCAGACGTGGCTGTTTCGAGCATACCCTGTTTCCGCTGGCGGACATCGAGAAGCCGGAGGTCAGAAGGATCGCTGAAAAGCTGAGCATTTCCGTAGCCGGCAAGAAGGATTCCACCGGCATCTGCTTCATCGGCGAACGGCACTTCCGCCAGTTTCTCAACAACTATCTGCCGGCCAGAGACGGCGACATCATCGACGTCTCCAGCGGCCAGAAGGTCGGAGAGCACATGGGCGTGATGTACTATACGATCGGCCAGCGCAAGGGTCTGGGCATCGGCGGCGATCACGGGCGCTGGTTTGTGGTCGGCAAGGACGTAACGACCAATGAACTGTACGTCGCCTGTCAGAATGAGGACAGATGGCTTTATTCCGACAGCTGCGTCGTTTCCCACCTCAACTGGCTTGAGGACATTGAACTGCCCTTTACCGGAGCCGCCAAGTTCCGCTACCGCCAGCAGGACAATGACGTGACCCTGGAATACATCGATGAAGATCATCTGCTGGTCCGCTATCCCCAGCTGGTCAAAGCGGTGACGCCCGGCCAGCAGGCCGTCTTCTACCGCGGCGAGCAGTGCATCGGCGGGGCGGTCATCGAACAGACCTTCATCGAAGGCGAAGAACACGGAGAACTGGTTTACAGACACATACATGGAGATCAAGGGACACTTTGAAAAGGTTATCTACCACCGCGATGACAATGGCTACACCGTAGCCGTTTTCGCATTGCTGGACAGCCGCGTTGACGAAGAAGTGACGGTCCGCGGCTATCTGGACAGGATCGAAAGGGAGAGGACCTACGTTCTGCAGGGCGAATATGTCGAGCACCCCCGCTACGGCATTCAGTTCGAGATCGAATCCTGTCAGAAACAGGTCAATGACAACCGTGAGGATCTGATCAGCTACCTTTCCTCCAGCCAGTTCAGGGGCATCGGCAAGAAGTACGCCGCCCAGCTGGTCGACGCTCTGGGACTGAATTTGATCGAGCGCATTCAGGCCGATCATGCCGTGCTTGATCAGGTGCCTAAGATGACGGCCAGACGCCGTCAGGCGATCCTGGACGGTCTGGCCCGGGAACAGGACAGCGACAACGTCTTTCTGATCGGTCATCACCTGTCGATGAAGAACATCCTCAGGATCCGCAATCAGTATCAGGACGAGACGATGAATATCCTGCTTTCCAACCCCTATAAGGTAATTCAGGACGTCGGCGGCATCGGCTTTGCGACCATCGACCGCTTCGCCCTTTCCATCGGCGTCGACCCCAATGACCTGAACCGCCAGTGCGCGCTGGCGGAGAATCTGCTGATGAACATGTGCATGCGCAACGGCGACAGCTACCTGGAACTTGATGAATTCACCGAGCAGCTGATGCAGGAAAGCGAGAGCAGCAGCGATGAGATCATCGAGCAGCTGCTGATGAACCGGCGCATTCAGATCGAATACGGCCGCATCTATCCGATAAGCCAGTTTGATGCGGAATGTTACGTGTCATCCTACCTGCACTGGTTCCCCTCCGTATCTCTGGAGAGCCCGGATGAGGAACTGCTGAGAAACAGCCTCGAGGATGTTCAGCGGCAGCTGGGCATTGAATACCAGGAAAAGCAGCTGGAGGCCATCATGTCCTTCTTTGAAAACGACCTGCTGGTGCTGACCGGCGGACCCGGTACCGGCAAGAGCACGATCGTCCGGGGCATGATCGAACTTTGCCGGCGGATCTATCCGATGTGCAGCCTCAACCTGCTGGCTCCTACCGGACGGGCAGCCAAGCGGCTCAACGAGCTGACCAGTGCCCCGGCCAAGACCATTCACTCGCTGTTACTGTGGGACAAGGAGACCGGAAGGTTTGCCAAGGATGAGAACGACCCGCTGACCGTGGACATCCTGATCATCGATGAGTTCTCGATGGTCGACATCTACCTCTTCCACAGCCTGCTCAGAGCCTGCGGCCAGCTGAAGAAGCTGATCCTGATCGGCGATGCCGACCAGCTGCCTTCGGTGGCCATGGGCGCGGTACTGCGGGATGTGATCGACAGCGGCTGCTTCAGATGCATCAAGCTGGAGAAGATCTACCGTCAGAAGGAAGGCAGCGACATCATCGCCCTGGCTTCCGACATCCGCAATGACTGTTGCCAGGCGATACCCGATGAAAACGACGTCCGCTTCTTTGCGGCGGACCGCCGGGACATTACGGCGCTGACCCTGCAGGTGGTCGAACACGCTTTAAACAACTATGAGACCCTGCCGGAAGGCTTCATGAACGTTCAGGTGCTGGCCCCCAAGCACATGGGGCTCAACGGCATCAACAACCTAAACGTCGCCCTGCAGAAGCGCTTTAATCCGCCATCGGAAGAAAAGCGGGAACTGAAGGTCGGCTACCGCACCTTCCGCCAGCAGGACAAGATCATCCAGCTGAAGAATCAGCCTGATGACGATGTCTTCAACGGCGATCTGGGCATCATCGAGGAAGTTATCTATGCCCGTGAGGACATCAACGGTCAGGACCGGCTGATCTGCGACTTTGACGGCCGGATCGTCGAATACACCCGGGAGACCTTCTCCAACATCACCCACGCCTACTGCATTTCCGTCCACAAGGCCCAGGGCAGCGAGTATCCGATCGTCATCCTGCCGATGGACATGGACTACGGGATCATGCTGCAGAAGCGGCTGATCTATACGGCGGTAAGCCGGGCCTACCGCAGCCTGATCATCATCGGCGACCGGGACGCCTTCTTCAGAGGCATCACCACCGCTGATCATTACGTCCGCCGCACTACCCTGAAGGAAAGACTGTGGGAGGAGTTCCGGGATGACTAAGCAGCAGCAGCGTCAGATCATCAGGGAAAGAATGGCGCAGCTCAGCCAGGCTGAGAAGCTTTCCTTTTCCCGCCGGATCTGTGAAAGGCTGCTTCAGCTGCCGCAGCTGGAAGACGCCAGGGTCATCATGTCCTATCTGGCTACCGACCGGGAAGCTGACGTAGACCAGTTCAACCGGATCATGGCGTCAAGAGGCATCGTGGTCTGCTATCCGGTCATCCGCGGCGATGACATGCAGGCTTACTACAGTCCGCAGGAAGAATACGCGCTTAACGGCTACGGCATCCGGGAACCGCAAAGAACTTCCGGCATTCTGATGGACAGGGAAGCCATCGATCTGGTGATCGTACCCTGCCTGGCCTTTGACGGACAGCTTAACCGGCTGGGCCACGGCAAGGGCTTCTACGACCGCTTTCTGAGAGGACTGAGCGTTTGCAAGGTGGCGGTCGGCTTTGAGGCGCAGAAGCTTGAGAGCATCGAAACTTCAGAGCATGACGTCAGGATGAACATGGTAATAACGGAAGAGAGAACCTACCGGAACATTGAACTGCTGCCCTAGAAATTGGTGCTATACAAAGCAAAAAGCTTTGTGCTATAATTTTCAGCGGAAAGCGATATGCGGAACCAGTAAGCCGCGATAACCTTGCAGAGAGACAGTGGCCGGTGAAAACTGTCAGGGGAAAGGGCTGAAGCTATCCGCATTGTGCAATGCAAACATTGACGTAATCCGGCGTTAACGGAACGAATTGAGGTGCAGGCTTCTTTACCGAAGCCTGAAACAGGATGGTACCGCGATGAAATCGTTCCTGACAGGACGATTTTTTATTTGTTAAGGAGAGTGCAGAAATGAAACAGTTAAGCAGTGATCAGATCAGAAGAATGTTCTTGGAATACTTCCAGGAAAACGGCCACATGGTGGAACCGGGAGCTTCCCTGGTGCCGCACAATGACCCGACTCTGTTATGGATAAACGCCGGCGTAGCCGCCCTGAAGAAGTACTTCGACGGCACCGAGAAGCCCAAGAACCGCCGCATCACCAATGCGCAGAAGTCCATCAGGACCAACGACATTGAAAACGTCGGCAAGACCGCCCGCCATCATACCTTCTTTGAGATGCTGGGCAACTTCTCCATCGGCGACTACTTCAAGAAGGAAGCCATTCCCTTTGCCTGGCATTTTCTGACCGACGAAAGGTGGATGGGCTTTGACAAGAACAGGCTCTACATCACCGTCTACATCGACGACCAGGAAGCCTTTGACATCTGGACCAAGGTCTGCGGCGTTGATCCCAAACACATATTAAAGACAGCTGACAACTTCTGGGAGATCGGCAACGGCCCCTGCGGACCGGATACCGAGATCTTCTATGACCGCGGCGAAAAATACG
>JAFZBT010000112.1 GCA_017561615.1 Erysipelotrichaceae bacterium | reverse complement strand
GGCAACGCGACCGTAGAAAACTGCAGCCGTAACGCCCTGAAGGTTCAGGACTATTTCGGCGTAGAGATCCCGGTAGCTCAGGGCTACGATCAGCCGCTGACCAGGCCGCTGCATCTGGCTTACCAGTTCCATGGCCAAACCGGCCTGGATGGGGCTCCCTTCCTGAAGGAGAGCGAACGCAGCGTGGAAAAGAAACACGCGGTGGAATATCTGAAGGATGTGCTGGAAAACAGTGAGGAAAAGGTGGAGATCGTCTCCATGGGCCCGCTGACCAACATCGCCATGCTGATCAAGACTTACCCGGAAGTACTGGATAAGATCGAAAGGCTGGTCATGATGGGCGGCTGCTTCTCACTGGGCAATGCCCTGCCGAAAAGCGAGTTCAACATCTACCATGACCCCGAAGCAGCCAAGATCGTCTTCGATTCACCATTGAAGATCTCGATGGCCGGCATCGAAGCCTGCTTTGCCGGAGCGATCCTGTTAAAGGACATTGAAGAATTGAAGGCTGAAGGTAAGGGGACCAGGCTGCTGAAGAGCATCCTGGACTTCTACAGCCAGTATGCCTATAAGAACAACTGGGACCGCATTCCGATATTTGACGTTACCCCGATCATGTACCTGCTGAAGCCGGAGATCTTCAAGGTAAAGCAGTATCATGTTGAGGTGGAGATAAAGGGGGAAGTGACATTGGGCATGACCGTCTGCGACGAGCGCGGGCCGGTCTATCTGCCCGAGGTCATCAACCCCAGGGAAGTTCTGTTGGACTGCGACCGGGAACAGTTCTCCCGGACATTCTTCGAGAGCTTCCGGATACTGGATGAGAGGTATGAGTAATGATAGTAAAGAAGAGAAAAGTGATCATTGACTGTGACCCCGGTCACGATGACGCCGTGGCCCTGCTGGTGGCCCTGGCCCACCCGGAACTCTTTGAGATTCTGGGCGTTACCACCGTGGCCGGCAACCAGACCATCGACAAGGTTACCAAAAACGTGCTCAGGATGTTCGACTACCTGGGCGTTAAGGGCATTCCCGTTTCCGCCGGCTACAGCGACCCGCTGCTACGGCCGGTGCAGACGGCCGGCTTCGTGCACGGCGACAGCGGCATGGACGGTCCCGTTCTTCCCGAACCGGTAAGCAAGGTTACCGGGCTGCACGCCATTGAGTTCATGCGCAAGGCCATCGAGGAAGCGAACGAAAAGGTCACGATCATCCCTCTGGGACCGCTGACCAACGTCGGTCTGTTTCTGAAGACCTATCCGCATCTGAAGGAAAAGATCGAATGCATCGCCTTGATGGGCGGTTCGATCTACGGCGGCAACATCCTGGCCAAGGCTGAGTTCAACATCTTCCAGGATCCCGACTGTGCCAGGATCGTCTTTGACAGCGGTCTGCCGATCATCATGGCGCCCACGGAATGCTGCGACGAAGGCGGCGTGCTGTTTACCGAGCAGCAGGAGTTCCTGAAGGGCGGCAAGGTCTCCCGCTTTGCCTATGATCTGTTTGAATACTATGGCCGCTACTGCGCCAAAAACGGCTGGGATCGGGTCGTCATCTACGACATGACCCCGATCATCTATCTGATGAGGCCGGAACTGTTTGAGACCCAGCAGCTGAGAGTGGATATTGAGACCGACGGCAAGTACTGCCGGGGCTGCACGGTGTGCGACTTCAGGGGCGGGGCCCATGTGGAGAAGTGCGAAGATCCCAAGACCGTGCTGACCCACGTCAACAGAGAAGAGTTCGTTCAGGTCCTCTTCGACGCCTTGAAGTACCTGGATGAGAAATACGCCTGAAAGAAAGGCATGATTTAATGTGACAACCGCAGAAGCTTAAGGCTTCTGCCTTGTCGGTAATGGGGTGATTGATTTATGAAGAGACGCATTCTGATGATGCTGGCCGCGCTGATAATGGTCAGCGTTCTGACCGGCTGCTATCCGAGCAGGGTGGCTCACGAGGAATACCGGTACTATGATGAATACAGCCGGCTGTTATGGCAGGGCAGAGAGCGGAACGAAGAGTTCGAACAGCAGTGCGAAAATTATCTGATCCTTGTCTATGACCGTGACGGCCTGGTTCAGGAGATCCACGATTATTGGTACGTCAACGATCCAGATCCCCGAATGCATCATCATCTTCATACGCTGAACAGTTATGAAGGGGACTTCCTCAAGGGATTAAGATCATACCATTACCTCTACGATGGGACCCTGTACCAGCTGACCTCCTCGGAGTTCAGGCCGGACGGAAAGATCAGCCGGTACGCTGAATACAGCACCGAAGGCCGGGAGACCCTGTTGGGTTATGAAGAATTTGAATTTGATGAAAAGACCGGCGAAATGAGCCGCAGCGCTTACTATGAAGGTGACGGAACGCTGTCTTCGGATCAGCAGTGGCTGGTCAATGCCGACGGCAGCCGTACCTGGATCACCACGACCTATGATCAGAAAGGTGAGATCCTTCATCGCCATACGGAAACCTGGAAGGGCGATGGCTATCCGCAAAGTTCTGAGGATTACTATGGTCCGGATTATACGGAGGAATTTGAACCGATGATTCAGATAGAAAGATTTGAAGCCTACGACTTCACCATGCAATACTTCCGCTTTGGAGAGGGCGAAAAGACCATGGTCATTCTGCCGGGGCTGTCCATCGGCAGCGTCATGCCTTCCGCCCAGGCCATTGCCGACGAATATGCCGTGTTCCAGGAAGACTATACCGTTTACGTCTTCGACCGCCGTTCCGTTGTTCCGGAAGACTATTCCGTCTGGCAGATGGCTGAAGATACCGCTTCGGTGATGCTGCAGATGGACCTGCATGATGTCTGCCTGTTCGGCGCTTCCCAGGGCGGCATGATGGCTCTGGTGATCGCCCTTGAGCATCCCGAACTGGTCAGCAGGCTGGCCATCGGCTCCTCAGCCGCCAGGGTTGATGATGATCAGATGACGGCCATCAATGAATGGATCGCCCTGGCCGAAGCCGAAAAGGGCGAAGAACTGTATGTGGACTTCGGCCGCAAGCTGTACGCGCCGGAAGTCTTTGAGCAGTACAAGCAGGTCCTGGCTGATCTGGGCAAGCCCGTCAGCAAGCCGGAATTTGAGAAGTTCGTCATCCTGGCTAAGGGAACCAGGGGCTTTGACGTGCTGGACAGACTGCCGCAGATCCAGTGTCCTTTTATGGCCATCGGCTCAGCCGATGACGCCGTTCTGGGATCTGAGGCCCTGAAACAGATCGTCAGCGTCATGGAAGGAAAGGAAAACTTCAGCTGGTACGAGTATGACGGCTACGGCCACGCCGCTTTCGACATGGCCCCTGACTACCGCCAGAGGCTGTTTGACTTCTTCAGTAAATAAGATGAACCGCTCCTGATTGTTCAGTGAGCGGTTTTAAGGTACAATTAATGAGTACGTAATTAAGAGGTTCTGGATATGAGTTATTTATGGGAAGCTTTGAAAGCAGTAGTACTGGGCATCGTCCAGGGAATTACCGAATGGCTGCCGATCTCTTCCAGCGGTCACATGATCCTGGTCAATGAGTTTCTGCAGATGGCCGGTTCGGAGACTTTCATCAATACCTTTTTCGTTGTCATCCAGCTGGGCTCCATCCTGGCCGTTGTCATTCTCTATTTCCGCAAGCTGTGGCCTTTCTATTTCCGCTCCAAGACAAAGGAAGAAAGAAAGAATACCTGGCTGCTGCTGTTCAAGATCCTGGTCGCCTGCATTCCTGTCGGCGTGGTCGGCGTGCTGTTTGAAGACAAGGTCGACGAGCTGTTCTACAATCCGACAGCCATCGCCGTTGCCCTGATCGTCTACGGCATTGCCTTTCTGATCGTGGAAAGCCTGCACATCCGCATCACTATGAAGACCACCGATGACATTGACTTTCTCACCGCCGCCAACATCGGTCTGTTCCAGGTCCTGGCGCTGATTCCCGGTACCTCCCGTTCCGGCAGTACCATTCTGGGCGGCCGGATGCTGGGGTGCGACCGGGCTGCGGTAGCCGAGTTCAGTTTCTTTGTCGCCATTCCGGTCATGGCCGGCGCTTCCCTGCTGAAGCTTCTGAAGTGCGGCTTTGCCTTCACCATGGCTGAATGGGGATTGATGAGCATCGGTTTCCTGGTGGCCTTTGTGGTCTCCATCTTCGGGATCCGCTTCTTCATGAACTACATCAAGAAACACGACTTCAAGCTCTTCGGCGTCTACCGGATCCTGTTAGGCATCCTGGTCATCGTCTACTTCAGATTCTTGAAGAAATAGGTAAATGAAAATCGAAAACCGGTTTTATCTTGATCAGATGAAGGAATTATTGAAAGAAGACTACGACAGGCTCGTAGCCTCTTTTGATGAGCCGCTTTACAAGTCGCTGCGCGTCAACCCTCTCAAGGGTGAGAAAAAACTGATCGCCAGCGAGATCGCCCTGGGAGAGCCGGTGCCGTTTGATGAAGACACCTATTACCTTGAAGACGAGCAGAAGCCGGGCAAGCATCCCTTCCATCTGGCCGGGCTGTACTACCTGCAGGAACCCAGCGCCACCATGGCGGTCAACGCCCTGGACGTCCGGGAAGGCGATGTCGTTCTGGACCTCTGCGGGGCTCCCGGCGGTAAGAGCACCCAGATCCTGAGCCGGCTGAACAATACCGGTTTCCTCTTCAGCAACGAGTACGACCGCAAGCGGGCCAATACCCTGCTTTCCAACCTGGAAAGATGGGGAGCCGGCAATTATCTGCTGACTAACAGCACCGTTGAAAACCTCTGCCCCCAGCTGCGGGGCGTGTGCGACAAGGTACTGGTCGATGCTCCCTGTTCCGGTTCCGGCATGTTCCGCAAGTATCCGGAAAGCGTGGCGGACTATACCGAAGGAAACGTCAGGGCCTGCGCCCGCCGCCAGCTGGCCATACTCGAGCAGGCTGCTCAGACAGTAAAGAGCGGCGGCACGCTGGTCTATTCCACCTGCACTTTCAGCCGGCAGGAAGACGAGGATGTCGTTGAAGTCTTTCTGAAGGAACATCCGGATTTTGAACTGACGGCCAGCGGCTTAAGCTGCGGCCAGCCAGGCTTTGATGAAAGAAGACTGAGCCGCCGGGCTTTCCCCTGGCAGGGCGGAGAAGGGCACTTCGTGGCCCGGATGATCCGGACATCTGAGGTAGCAGCGGTCAAGCTCAGGCAGCTGAACTACGGTCATGATAAGAAAGTTGACGGATTTCTCAAAGAAGTGGGAAGAGAAGATCTTAAATACACCATCATAAATGAGAGGGTATACGTTTCCTTACAGCCCCTTTACGATCTGAAGGCCAGCATCCTGCGTCAGGGCATCCTGCTGGGTGAACTGGTCAAGGGCCGGCTGGAGCCTCATCACCACTTCTTCATCAGCTTTACCGGATTAAAAAACACCTGCGAGATCGCAGATGCTGAAGATGTCAGCCGCTATTTAAGAGGCGAGTCATTATTCATTGACGTGCCTAAAGGCTACGTTCAGATCACTTACCGCGGGGTGCCGATCGGTTTTGGCAAGTCGGACGGAAGTCAGATCAAGAACCGTCTGCCGAAGGGCTTACGTACGGTTTAAGCAGTTCCAGGACCTCAAGCAGGTCCTTTTTGATGTAGCAGACCTTCTGAATGATCTCTTCGGTGGGAGGCATCAGGTCGGGAACCATGCAGGAAATGGCGTTGCAGGCGATGGCGGCGCTGATGCCCTGAATGGAGTCCTCGACGACCAGGCAGTCTTCGATGGCCAGCTCCATCTTGGCGGCGGACTTCAGGAAGATCTCCGGGTCAGGCTTGGAGCGGGTGACCTCTTCGCCGGTGACGATGTGCTCAAAGGGCACTTCCAGGCCGTGGGAATTAAAGGCCAGCGCGACCTTCCGGGGGCCGGAGGAAGTCGCCAGGCACATCGGAAAACGGTGTTCATTGAGATAGGTCAGCAGCTCGATGGCGCCCTTCTTATAGGGCACCTTGCCTTCAGCCAGCCACTGCATCAGCAAGGTGAGATAGCCGTCCTGCAGTGAGGTTATGAATTCCTCATCAGGACCGTAGTATTTCATGAACAGCTTGTGGGCGTAGTCGTAGTTGATGCCGAAAAGCCGGGAGTAAAAGGAGTCATCGTATTCGATGCCTTTTTCCTGGCAGATCTGCTGATAGGCCTTGCGGGCATATACTTCGGAGTCGGTAATGACCCCGTCCATGTCAAATATGACGCCTCTGATGATTCTTTCCATATGCTTAACATACCCTGATAAGGAGCATTAGTCAACCGTTAACGGTCAACTCGTTTCTAATAAGGGCGCCTCGCGTTTATAATGATAGTGTAAGAAATGATCAGGAAAGGAAACATCATATGGAAGCTTTGGAAACTCTGTTAACAAGAAGAAGCGTCAGAAGTTATACGGATGAGAAAGTCAGCCGGGAAGATCTTGACAGGATCCTGGAAGCCGGCAAGTTCGCCGCCAGCGGCATGGGCCGCCAGTCAGCCATCATGGTTGCCGTTCAGAATCCCGAGACGCTGAAGAAACTGGAAGAGCTCAACTGCACCTCCGCGGGTATGGAACCCGGCCACCCCTTCTATGGCGCCACCACCGTGATCGTCGTGCTGGCGGATAAAAACATCCGCACCCATGTCTACGACGGTTCGCTGGTCATGGGCAACATGATGAACGCCGCTGCCGCTCTGGGATTGGGCAGCTGCTGGATCCATCGGGCCCGGGAGACCTTTGAAACTGAGGAAGGTAAAGAACTGCTCAGGCAGTGGGGCGTGGAAGGCGACTACGAAGGCATCGGCAATCTGATCGTCGGCCATTACGACGGTGAACTGCCGGTGGCCAAGCCGCGGAAGGAAAACTACGTCTACCTGGATCTCTGAAACGGCCTTTTACCAGGGAAGACAGATGGTATAGAATAGAGCCGGAGGACATGTAAATGATCAGAATGTTTGCGACCGACATTGACCATACTCTTTACTGTGAAGAGCTGGGGAGGATACCGGAGGAAAACATCAGCGCCATGAAGGAACTGGTGGACCGGGGCGTCATCATCGCCCTGGCTTCTTCGCGTTCCTATACCGGCATCATCGAGGTGGCCGACATGTTTGATCTCTGGAACCATAACGGCTATGCCATCGTCCATAACGGCGCCTACGTGGTGCGCCTGTCCGACGGCAAGGTGCTGGCCAGCGAGTCCTTCAGCGAAAAGGAGATCCGCTATTTCCATGACATGGCCAAACAGCTGGGCGTAGGCTTCAGCGCCATGCAGGACAACTTCATCTACGCCACCAACTATTCCAGGATCGTCGACTACGATTTCCAGAACGTCGACATGGACGTGCTGATAAGCAAGAAGATCCTGAATTTCATCAAGGGCGATGTCTGCCAGCTGGAGTTTTTCGACGATGACAAGGACATGTACAGTTTCATAAATACCATTCCCGAAAAGGACCGCCTGGCTTACAACTTCAACGTGCCGCAGCGTCCGGTCATGGACATTTCGCTCAGGCACGTCAACAAGTACTGGGGCCTGCAGCAGGCCATGAAGGATGCCGGTATCGCCGCTGACGAACTGGCGGCTACCGGCGACAACGACAACGACATTGAGATGATGCAGGCCGCGCTGATCTCCGGCTGCGTCGCCAACGGCTCGGTCAATGCCAGAAAGGCGGCGACCTGGGTGCTGAAGAGCGACGGGGAGGCCGGCGTAGCCCAGTTCATCAACGAACATCTGATAGGAGAGCATTATGTATAAGGCACTGATATTCGACGTTGACGACACCCTGATCAAGGTCGGTGAGGACCGGGTGCCCGAAAGCGCCATCGAGGCGATCAACAGAGCCCGGGAAAAGGACCTGACCATCATCGTCGCTACCGGCCGGGGCTACAAGTTTCTGCACCGCGATGTCAAAAACCGCGTTAAGGCGGACTACTACGTCCTGAACAACGGCGGTTCTATCAACACCTGCGACGGTACCACGGTGGCCTATCACCCGATGACCCTTGAGCAGACGGAAAAGCTGATCGAGCTGTGCAAGGCGGACGACTATCCGCTGGGCTTCAAGTTCGACGACACCCTGCAGGCCTACTGGCGCGGCGAGGACTTTCTGAACCTCTACGTCTCCAAGGCCATCACCAGGGACATGCTGGACGACAACAGCGCCACCATGGACTACCACCTCACCCACGGGCTGCCCTGTGACGGCTTCATGTTCTCACCCAACCACGAGGCCATGAAGTATCAGGATATCATGCCTGACCTGTTCTTCTACAAGGCCAACAAGAAGGGCGGGGTGGAGTGCTTCCAGAAGGGCGTCAACAAGGGCAATTCCCTCAAGCAGCTGATCGGCGAGATCCTGGGCTATGACTTCTCCGAGTGCATCGCCTTCGGCGACAGCGACAATGACGTGGAGATGCTGCAGGTGTGCGGCACCTCGGTATGCATGGGCAACGGTTCCGAGACTGCCAAGGCGGCGGCGGACTACATCACCACCGACATTGACGATGACGGCATCGCCAATGCCCTGAAGCATTTCGGCATAATCTGACAGCCTGTTAGGAATCAGCCTCCTGACCGTCAATAATTGGTCAGGAGGTTTTCTTATGCTGTTTGAAAAAGTTCTGCTTGTGGGTCTGGCCTACATTCTGCTGCGCATCGTACTGTCCGATAGGGGAAGGATCAAGCTGTTCGGCTTCGGCATCAGCTGGCGGAGATAGAAGGAGGTGAGAGAAGATGAATAAGCTGTTCATTTACCTGATCATGCTGGCCTTAGGCGTCACCATCGTCAAGCTGGCGCTTTCCTCCAGCGGCAGCTTCAGCTTCGCCAAGCTGAAGATCACCTTCAAGTAATGCATCTGAAGGACTTCGACCGCAGCCTTAGGCCCCGGGAGAAGGCGCTGGACAGCGGCATCGAGTCGCTTTCCGACAGCGAACTGCTGGCCCTGATCCTGCGCAGCGGCGTGAAAGGTCAGAATGCCGTGGCGCTGGCTTCCGGGATCCTCAATCAGACCGGCGGACTGGCCGGTCTTTTCGGAATGCCGCTGAACCAGCTCATGGAGCTGCCGGGGATCGGGCTGGCCAAGGGCAGCGAACTGATGGCCTGTCTGGAACTGCTGAAGCGGGTCAATTACCAGAAGATGCTGATGTCCGACGTCATCTCCTCGCCCAGGGAACTGATCAGCTGGCTCAGCAGCTGCATCGGCTGCCGGGACCAAGAATACTTCGTGGCGGTCTTTCTCAACAGCCGCAACCGCGTTACCGGCTTCCAGCGGCTGGCTCAGGGAACCGGCAACTGCGTTACGGTCAGTCCTTCCGAGATCTACAGTCAGGCCATGAAGCTTAAGGCGGCCTCGCTGATCGTCGCCCACAACCATCCTTCCCAGCAGGTCGAACCTTCGCTGGCTGACAACCTGACCACCGTTCAGCTTCAGAAGGCCGGGGAGATGCTTTCCATTCCCCTGAAGGACCACATCATCGTCTGTTTCAACGATTACTTCAGCTATCATGAGCATCAGATGATCTGAAAGAGTTTCCTACCCGCTGCCGGTTATGTTATAATTCAAAAGATGGAGGCGGACTATGAAAAGGAAACTTCTCGTATTATTGGTCACGGCCCTGCTGACCGGCAGCCTGTGCGGCTGTACCAATGAAAAGGCAACGATAACGGTAACCAACTATGCCGTTAAATATCTGGTCGAGGCGCTGGCCGGCGACCGGGTCGATGTTGAATGTCTCAGCACCGACGTTTTCATCCAGCGTTCCACCCTGGTGGAAAACTACAAGAGCGTTCTCGCCCGCACCACCCTGCTTCTCTACATCGGCGAGCTGGAACCGTACATGGACGTATATCCGGAGATCTTTACCGACTACAAGTTTGAGGCCATCAACCTGGCTTCTCTCTCCGCCATCTACGACTTCAAGCGCTATACCACCGTATCCGTCGGCAACGGGTCATACATCGTGGAAGAGAGCGACTATTACGACAGCGAACTGTTCGCCAATGTCGATACCTATCACAAGGATCCGTTCATCTGGCTGGACCCGATCGCCATGAGCTCAATGGCTTCCACCATCAAGGACTGGCTGTGCGGCTACTATCCGGAAGACACGCTGGTGTTTGAAAACAACTTCCGCGCCCTGCAGCAGAGCTTCGTGCGCATGGACGCTGAATATCAGGAGCTCAAAAAGCTCAGCAGCATCAAGATCGTCACCGTTACCTGCAGTTTCGGCAACTGGCAGAAGCTCTACGGCATTCAGGTATATCCGCTGATCCTCTCCAAGTACGGCGCCCTGCCGACGGAGGAGCAGCTTCAGGACATCGAAGCTTCGATCAGGGACGAAGGCGTCAAGTACATCGTCTATGACAGCACCCTGACTTCCGACATGCAGAAGCTCTATGAGCGGGTCAAGACGGATCTCGAACTGCAGACCATCGAGCTTTCATCGCTGAGCCGGCTGTCATCCGATGACATCAAGAAGAACAAGTCATACACGACCATCATGTATGAGAATCTGACTAATCTGGAAAAAGCATTCAAGGATAACAAATAGAGGCCAAGGCTTCTATTTGTTCATTGGGAAGGACTGTTTATGGAAAAACTTCTGCTGATCGACGGTAACTCAATGCTGTTTCGGGCTTACTATGCCACGGCGTACGGCAAGCCGATGACCTCGTCTTCGGGCGTGCCCACCAATGCCATCTACGGCTTTGCCCTGATGCTTTCCAGCGCTCTGAAGAACATTGACCCCAAGTATGTCCTGGTGGCCTTTGACCATGGCCGGGACACCTACCGCCATAAGGAATACCCTGAGTACAAGGGTACCAGAAAGGAAACTCCGCCGGATCTGATCGCTCAGTTCCCGGTCATCCGCGAATACCTGGACAGCCTGCACATCGTCCGTTATGAGCAGGAAGGCCTGGAAGCCGATGACATCATCGGCTGTCTGGCCAAGCAGAACCGCCAGTACGAGATCAGCATTCTGACTTCCGACAAGGACATCCTGCAGCTGGTGGACGACAATACCACCGTCTGGCTGATGATCAAGGGCATTACCGACATGGCCAAAATGGACCCTGCCGGGGTTGAAGAGCGCTTCAGCCTGACTCCCGAGCAGATCATCGACCTCAAGGGTCTGGCCGGCGATCCCTCCGACAACATCCCCGGAGTGCGCAAGGTGGGCGACAAGACCGCCATCAAACTGTTAAATGACTACCAGAGCGTTGAGGGCGTCTACGAGCACATTGACGAGATCAAGGGCAAGCTTCAGGAAAACCTGATCCTTGATAAGGACAATGCCTTTATGAGCAAGCGGCTGGCGACCATCATTACCGATGAGAGCATCGGCGTGGACATCAGCAGCTGCCTGTATCAGCCGGAAGGCCGGGATGCCTACGACTTCTACCGCCGCTACGACATGCGCACGCTGGCTGACCGCGTCGATCTGAGCAGCCAGCCAACCGCCAGTCAGAAACAGCAGCGGCGCTATCAGGAAAAGAATTATGTGACCGTTAAGCGCGTCAGCGATGAAGCCCTGAAGGATCATACCGCCATCATGCTGGACAGTCAGTCAGGTCTGGTTGCCTTCTGCAGTGAGGCCGGCGGCTTTGACATGAAGCTGGAGGACTTCCTGGCTGATGAAAAGGTCAGGGAATTTCTGAGCGGCGAAAAGGTTAAGATCGTCTACGACATCAAGAAGTGGCACCATCTGCTGGCTGATCAGGGCCTGGAAATGGGCGGTCGCAACTGTGATCTGATGATCATGGCTTTCCTGTGCGACAGCAAGGTCAAGAATCTGACCGACCTGCTGAACCGCTATCAGCTGGCCGGCGGCCTGAGCCAGAGCGCTCAGCTGGACCTCTTTGAGACGGCGGATGACTACGACCTGCTCAACCGTCAGTGCTCAAGGCTGTTGTTCATCGCGGAAGAGCTGGAAGAGGAACTCGGGCAGAAGGACATGGAGGAACTCTACTATGACGTCGAGCTGCCCATTGCCCGCGTTCTGGCCGACATGGAGATCACCGGCGTCCGCTGCAACGAAGCCACTCTCGATGAGATCGCCGTACAGACCAGCGAGAAGATCGAGTTCTATCAGAACCGCATCTGGCAGCTGGCCGGCCGGCAGTTCAACATCAATTCGCCCAAGCAGCTGGCGGAGATCATCTACGATGAGCTGAAGCTGACCAAGAGCACCAAGCGCTCCACCGACGTCAAGGTTCTCAGCAAGCTGACCGACCGCCACCCGATCATCGAGGAGATCCTGCAGTACCGCAAGTATTCCAAGCTGTATTCAACCTATGCCTTCGGACTGAAGAAATACATTCAGAAGGACGGCAAGATCCATACCGTCTTCAACCAGTGCATCGCCGAGACCGGCCGGCTGTCGTCCTCCGACCCCAACCTGCAGAACATTTCCGTGCGCAACGAGGAATCCCAGCTGATCCGCTCCGCCTTCATACCCGAAGAGGGCTGCGTGCTGGTCGGCGCCGACTATTCGCAGGTCGAGCTGCGCATTCTGGCCCACATGGCCGATGAGCAGAACCTGATCGACGCCTTCAAACAGGGTTACGACATCCACACCAAGACGGCGATGGACATCTTCGGCGTCAGCGAGCAGGATGTCACCTCAGCCATGCGCCGGCAGGCCAAGGCCATCAACTTCGGCATTGACTACGGCATGAGCGCCTTCGGCCTTTCCGAGACCCTGCAGATCCCGGTATCGATGGCCAGAGACTTCATCGACCGTTACTACCAGCAATACCCCAAGGTCAGACAGTTCATGGAGAAGACCATCAGCGACTGCCAGGCCAACGGCTACGTGACCACGATACTGAAGCGCAGAAGAGAGATCCCGGAGATCAATTCATCCGATCACAACATGCGGGAATTCGGCAAGCGGGCCGCCATGAACGCGCCCGTTCAGGGCAGCGCCGCCGATCTGATCAAGCTGGCGATGATCCGCGTATATGAACAGCTGAAGAAACAGAACCTCAAGAGCAGGCTGATCCTGCAGATCCACGACGAACTGATCCTCAACGTCCCCGTTGAGGAAAGGGAGATCATCATGGAAATGGTGGAAAGGGAAATGGAACAGGCCATGGAACTCAAGGTTCCTTTGCTGGCCCAGTCCACCTGGGGCACCAACTGGATGGAGGTCAAGTAGATGCCTGAATTACCGGAAGTGCAGACCGTCATCTCCACCCTTCAGCAGCAGATGGGCCACCCGACGATCACGAAAGTCAGGGTCATCTATCCCCGCATCATCGCCAACGGCAGCCCGGAATGCTTTTGCGCGGCCCTTAAGGGTCAGAAGATTGAAAGCTATGGCCGCCGGGGAAAGTTTCTGCTGTTTCAGCTGACGGATTACCTGCTGGTGGCGCATTTAAGGATGGAAGGCAAGTTCTACTACTTCCATCAGGATGAAGAGCCCGATAAGCATACCCATCTGATATTTGACCTGGACAACGGCCAGCTGCACTACAACGACGTGCGCAAGTTCGGCCGCTTCTATCTGTATAAAAAGGATGAAGCACCTGAATGCCTGCAGAAGCTGGGGCCGGAGCCCTTCAGCGATGAGCTGACCGCCGGCTTTCTGAAGCGCTACTGCCATAACAGCCACACGCCCATCAAGTCGCAGCTGCTGGATCAGAACATGATCGCCGGCATCGGCAACATCTACGCCAATGAGATCTGCTTTGCCTGCCGCCTTGACCCGCTGCGCCCCTGCGGCTTCATCAGTTACGAAAAGTGGGAAGAGATAATCAGACAGACCCGAAGGATCCTGGGCGAAGCCATTGAAGCGGGCGGTACCACCATCCGCTCCTACACCTCGTCCTTAGGGGTTACCGGGCTGTTCCAGCAGAATCTCTTCGTGCAGTCCCGTCAGGGGGAAGAGTGCCGGCTGTGCGGGGCAGCGATCGAAAAGACCCGGGTCGCCGGCCGGGGCACCTACTACTGCCCCTGCTGCCAGAAACCTGAACCCATCGTGATCGCCATTACCGGATCCATCGGCTCCGGCAAGTCGGAAGTCAGCGCTTATCTTCAGAAGAGAGGCTGTCAGGTCATCAGCTGCGACGCCGTCAACAGCGAGTTGCTTGAACAGCAGGCCTGCCGCCGTGATCTCTGCGAGATCGTCGGCTGTCCGGAAGAACAGTTCAGCCGGCAGCTGATCGCCAACCGGATCTTCGCCGACGAAAAGCTGCGCCGGGAAGTTGAAGCTTATCTTCATGAACAGATCTGGCAGCGCATCAGTCAGTGGATCAGTGAAAACCAGACCGAGAAGTACCTCTTTGCGGAAGTACCGCTGCTGTTTGAGACCGGCTGGGACCGCCGTTTTGATTACAGCCTGCTGGTCCATGCTCCCGAAGATCAGCTGTACTTACGTCTGCAGAAAGACCGCGGCATGGAGCCAAAGCAGATCAGGGAAAGACTGGCCAGCCAGATGAGCGTTCAGGAGAAGCTGAAGCTCTGCGATCAGGCCATCCTCAACGACGGTACGCTGAAGAAGCTGCAGTAGAGCGTCGAGAGTTTCCTCGCCAAACTGCCTCAATAAGCAAACCGACAGACAGCGGAGAAAATCTTCGCTGTTTTTTATCAGCGGCAGACTAATTGTGCTAGAATGAAAATGCATAAATATGGGCAATTGGAAAGCCGGGTCTTTTACATGGAAGGTCGAAACAGATACATCGTTGACAGCTTTGATTCCCTGAATGCTGATTACGTCAAGAGCATCAGCGTCTTTTATCTGCCTCTGATCGGCAAGCGGGCGGCCACCTTGTACCTTCAGCTGGTCATGGAGCGGGAGAACCGCCTGGACTGCACGCTGGAAAGGCTGTGCACGCTGTCGCATCTGAACATCGACGAACTTGAGGAAGCCCTGGTGATCCTGGAAAAATACGAACTGCTGAAGACCTACAGAAGAGAAGACGAATACCTTTTCCTGGTGCGCTCACCGCTGTCGGTGCGGGATTTCCTGAATCACGAAGTCTACAGCCGGCAGTATCTCAACAGCGTCGGGGAGAAGGAATTTGAAGTCAGCCGGCGCACCTATCTGCCCGCTGTCGTCCAGCGGACAGACTACCAGGACATTTCCCACAGCTTTGACCCCTCGGTCATGAGCGTCTGGAATCAGCATGACGAAGACCGCTATCAGAAACTACAGGCTGCCAATGTCATCGGCGATGTGGACATCGACTTTGACTACGGGCGCTTCCTGCGGGAGACTTCGGCATTGATCCTGCCGATGTCCTTAAGGACCCGGGATAACATGGAGGCCATCGGCCGGCTGGCCACGGTCTTCGCGATCACCCCGGAAAAGATGCGGGAACTGGTCGGCCGCAGCGTTGACCACAAGACGGATACGCTTGATCTGGAACAGCTGAGGAAGAAATGCCTGGCCTGCCGGGAAGCAGACTATGTTCCCGGGGAAAACGAATTTGACGTCAGCCCGGTGGCTTACCTGTACAACCGTCAGGGTGCCGCCGTTTCCCAGGCTGACAAGAAGATGCTGGAAAACCTGATGGTGGAGTATCACCTTGACCGTCAGGTCATTAACGTACTGATAGATTACGTCCTGAACAATACCAACAACCGCCTGGACCGTTCTTACGTTGATAAAATCGGCGCCACCTTCATGCGTCAGGGCATCGATACTGCCGCCAAGGCGCAGGCCGCTTTGAGCGCCAGCAGCCAGCCGGCCAGATCCGGCAAGAGCAAGCCGGTCTTCAGCGCCAGCGCCATGGAGGTCAGCGAACAGGACATAAACGAACTGAGAAGAGAACTCTTCGGAGAGGAGAAATGAGATGGACAGAAATAACAGCATGGAAAAACTGGGATTTGCCCGCTCGGACTCGTCTCTGAAGATCGCCGAAGGACTGAGCACCAACCAGGAAGTTCAGAAGATGCTGGCGGAAAAGGGACTGAAGGCGGAAGACCTGCAGTTCAAGGGCATCGAGGTAAGCGACTGGCTTGCTCAGAAGCATGTCTGCGAAAACTGCCCGGGACTGGACAGCTGTAACCGGCCGATGAAAGGCTACGGTCTGGAGCTGTCGCCGTCCCTGAACCCGGTCCTCAAGCCCTGCCGCTATCTGGCGGCAAAGCAGCAGAAGACCGAGCACCGGAAAAACTACCTGCTGTGCGACCTTGATGAGAAGGCCCTGGAATACGACATTGACCGGATCGATCTGACCAACGAACCCAAGGCTTACCGGGATGTGGTCGCAGTGGTCAGGGAACTGCTGGCCAAGGAAAGCCGGCGGGGACTGTACTTCCACGGGGGACTGGGGGTCGGCAAGACCTACCTGGCCGCCTGCATGGCCAACCAGCTGGCCAAGAAGGGCCGCAGCGTGGCCTTCGTCAACATGCCGAAGCTGGCCAGCGACCTGCGCAACAACATCCAGGAAGAGGACTATGTCGCCTCCCGCCTGAGCCGGATGCGCCGGGCGGACCTGCTGGTGCTGGATGACATCGGCGCCGAGAAGATGACGGAATGGATCCGTGACGACATTCTCTTCACGGTGCTGGACTACCGCATGGAGCATGACAAACAGACCGTCTTCACCAGCAACTCCTCGCTTGAGGATCTGAAGAAGCGGCTGATGAGTTCTTCCTCATCACAAGACGAGATCAAGGCCATGAGGATAATTGAAAGGATCAGAACCCTGAGTTCTGTAATAGAGGTTGCGGGTGAATCCCGCCGGAAACTAGGAAGAAGGCTGTAACTATGACAAAGTGTATTGGAGTACTTACCAGCGGCGGCGACGCCCCCGGCATGAACGCCGCCATCAGAGCGGTCACCAGGAGCGCTCTGGCCAGAGGAATGGATGTTTACGGCATCTATGACGGCTATAAGGGTCTGGTCAGCGGCAATTTCGTCAAGCTGGACAGAAGCAGCGTTTCCGACATCATGTTCCGCGGCGGTACCTTCCTGGGCACGGCCAGAATGCCGGAATTCCGCGAGGACGCGGTTCAGGAGATCGCCATCAAGCAGCTGAGCCGGGTCGGCATTGACTCGCTGGTCGCCATCGGCGGCGACGGCACCTACCGCGGCGCCTATTCCCTGACCAAGAAGGGCATCAACTGCATCGGCCTTCCCGGCACCATCGACAACGACTGCCCGGGAACGGAATATACCATCGGCTTCCACACGGCTCTTAACACCATCGTGGAATGCGTGGACAAGCTCAGAGATACCTCGGCTTCCCATCACCGCTGTTCGGTCGTGGAGGTCATGGGCAACCATTGCGGCGATTTGGCTCTCTACAGCGGACTGTGCACCGGCGCTGAGATCGTCATCACCCCCGAAAAGGGCTATGACGAGGCCAAGGTGCTGGCTGAACTGGTCCATCTGGATCAGGTGAAGAAGGGCCGCCATGCCCTGGTCATCGTCAGCGAGAAGCTGGTCGATGTCCATCAGCTGGCCCAGAAGATCTCCGATCTGACTTCCTTCGCCGGCCGCGCCACCATCCTGGGACATATCCAGCGCGGCGGCTCACCGGTTCCCGAAGACCGTCTATTGGCTACCAGGATCGGCGACAAGGCCGTTGAACTGCTGGCCGAAGACAAGGGCGGCCTGTGTGTCGGTTTGATCAAAGACGAGATTATCGCTACCGACATCATCGAGGCGCTTGACAATCCCAAGAGCGTCAAGCCCGATCTCTACGACGTAGTTGAAAGGCTGTCATAAGGAAGGGGTATTCACATGAGAAGAACAAAGATAATCTGCACCATCGGACCGGCGTCCGATAACGAGGAAATGATGACCAAGCTGGCCGAGGCCGGCATGAACATGGCCAGGCTGAATTTCTCCCACGGCACCCATGAGGACCATCTGAAGAAGATCAAGCTGGTCAAGAAGCTCAATGCCAAGTATGGCTGGCACATCGGCGTCATGCTGGACACCAAGGGACCGGAGATCCGGACGGGCAAGATGGAGAACGACCGCGTCGATTTCGTCAAGGGCGACAAGGTCAGAGTCGTCAGGGAAGATGTCGTGGGCAACCATGAGCGCTTCCACATCAACTGCCCGGAACTCTATGATGACATTTCCGCCGGCAACCGGATTTTGATCAATGACGGCAAGCTGACCCTGACCGTCCTGGACGTGGACGCTGAGGGCTTCACCGCCGAAGTCTACAACTCCGGACCGATCATGACCAGAAAGGGCGTCAACGTCCCCAACGTCAAGCTTTCCATGCCGTTTGTCTCCGAAAAGGACGACGCCGACATCCGCTTCGGTGCCCAGAACAACGTCGATTTCATCGCCGCTTCCTTCGTCAGAAGGCCGGCCGATGTCAAGGCCATAAGAAAGATCCTTCATGAGGAAGGACACGACGAGATCGAGATCATCGCCAAGATCGAGAACCAGGAAGGCTACGACAACCTGGAAGCCATCCTGCAGGTCGCTGACGGCGTCATGGTCGCCAGAGGCGATCTGGGCGTAGAAGTCTCCCTGCAGCTGGTACCGCTGTACCAGAAGCGGATCATCAACGTCGCCAACAAGATGGGCAAGCCGGTCATCACCGCTACCCACATGCTGGAGAGCATGGTCTCCAACCCCAGGCCGACCAGAGCCGAGGCTTCCGACGTCGCCAACGCCGTCTTCGACGGCACCGACTGCATCATGCTGTCGGCGGAGACCGCCTCGGGCGAATACCCGGTGGAAGCCGTTCAGACGATGGCCATGATCGCTCAGGAATGCGAGGAAGAGTACAACTACCGCCGCTACCTGGACAAGGCCATCGACGATTCGACCAGGAGCATGTCCGATGCCATCGGCATCTCCGTGGCTGAGAGCTGTCTGACCATGGAAAACGTTTCCGCCATCATGGCCTTCACCGAGACCGGCGGAACGCCGAAGCGTCTGATGAAGTACAAGCCGGTAGCCCCGATCATCGCCGCTACCAACTCGCTGTCAACCTGCCGGAAGATGAGCCTGTACTCCAACGTCTACCCCTGCTACGCGCCCAACATCATCGACTCCGACCTCTATGACATCACCGCTCAGCAGGTCGCCAGGCAGATGCATCTGCCGGTAGGATCGACCTACATCATCACGGCCGGCTGGCATGCCGGTCACGGCAATACCAACACCATGCGCTTTGCGGAGGTGACGGAAGAATGATCAGTGAGGAACTGTTAAGAAAATACGCCAGACTGGCGGTCTGCTCCGGCGTCAACGTTCAGCCGGGCCAGCTACTGGTCATCAACTCCGACGTGCGCGATCACCGCTTTGCCGAGCTATGCACTGAAGAAGCCTACAAGGCCGGCGCCGGCGAGGTCATCGTGGAATGGTCTGACGAAAACGTCAGCAAGATGAGTTATGACTATGTCGCCACCGAAGTGCTGGCGGAAGTGCCCCAGTGGGCCTACGACAAGCGGGAATATGTCCAGAATAAGGGCTGCTGCTTCCTGCACATCCATTCCAAGACTCCGGGACTGCTGAAGGACGCCGATCCGGAAAAGGTAAAAGCCGTTCAGATCGCGGCCATGACCAAGATGAAGCCGTTAAGGGAATATACGATGAACAACCACGGTCAGTGGTGCATCGTCGCCCTGCCTTCCCTTCCCTGGGCCCGCAAGGTCTTCCCCAATCTGGATGATGAGCAGGCCATGGACAAACTGACCGAAGCCATCCTGAAGTCCGTCAGGATCAGCGCGGACAACGATCCGGTAGCTGAATGGAAGGCTCACAATGCCTCCCTGGCCAGCCGCAGCGCCAGACTCAATGAGTTCAATTTCGATAAGCTGCACTTCGTCAGCGGCAACGGTACCGATCTGTATGTCGGTCTGGTCAGAAATCATAACTGGGCCGGCGGCAGCTGCGACAGCACCAAGGGCGTGGAATTCAATCCCAACATGCCTACCGAAGAGGTCTTCTGCATGCCTGACCGCCGTCGGGTTGACGGCAAGGTCGTCGCCAGCAAGCCCTTGAGCTATGGCGGCAAGGTCATCGAGGATTTCTGGTTCGAGTTCAGGGACGGCCGGGTCGAAAGACACGGGGCTGAGAAGGAAGAAGCCACCCTTACCGATCTGCTCAACAGCGATGAGGGATCCCGCCATCTGGGCGAGGTAGCCCTGATCAGCTACCATTCCCCGATCTCCTTGATGAACATTCTGTTCTACAACACCCTGTTCGACGAGAACGCTTCCTGCCACCTGGCCTTGGGAAAGTGCTACAGCGAGAACATCAAGAACGGTGAGAACATGAGCGAGCAGGAGATCTACGAGGCCGGCGGCAACGATTCGATGAATCACGTCGACTTCATGTTCGGCACTGCCGACATGCGCGTTACCGGCATCCGGGAAGACGGCAGCGAAGTTACCGTCTTTGAAGATGGCGACTTTGTATTCTAGAAATAAGGAGGTCCGCCCATGGATTTCAATGAAATAGTCAAGAAGTACAATAACGATACGGCCAGCGCCGAAGAGGTGCAGTACGTCGAGGAGACGGTCCGTCAGGCCCGCAGCGTGGCCAAGACCAGACTGAAGGATGACAAGCACGTCAGCTTCGGCCGGAGAGTCAAGCGCTTCTTCATCAAGCTGTTTGTGATCCTGCTGATCCTGGCCGGCATCGGCGCCTACGGCTACATTGCGGTAAACAACTACGCCAAGGAAAACATGCACGTTACCCGCAACGAGGCCGACAGCCAGGTCATGGAATTCGTCCGCAGCGATCTGGGCCTGCTTTCCAATCAGGTGGAGATCTCCAGCTCCAAGCGCAAGACGGTCGTCACCATCCCGTTGACCCGCAGCTACTATCTGTATGAATACGTGATCGTGACCAGCGGCCGGGGCACCTATTACCTGACCGTGGACACCTATTCGGAACTGATCGAATACGCCAAGGTAAGCAAGTGAAAATGACCGGAACCTGAGTACCGGTTTTTCTAAGGCAAAGCAAATCCACGGCTGACCGTGGCTTTATTGATCATTCGCTGATGTCGGTCTCCACGATGTTGTAGCGCAGAAACTGGGGCATGGCATGTTTCAGGGCTTCCTGCAGGGGTCTCTCGGAACTGACCGAACTGGCCAGGATGACCACCTCGTCGGGGTAGATGGTCTGCGACAGCCGCATGGTGCGCAGGTCCTTATAGTCCGGGTAGAGCAGCACGCCGTTGCGCTGGCACACCAGGTCCAGCAGAGCCAGCAGGTAGAAGGTCTCCGGGTACCACTTGTGGCTGAAGAAGAAGTTGATGTCCTGACTTTCGATGACGTCGGTGATGAAGTCGTGATCGCCCAGTACCCTTAGGCGCTTCTTGCAGTCCTTCTTGAAATTCTCGAAGCGGGGACGCAGCAGCCTTTCGCACTGCAGCAGCTGTTCGATGGTCATTCCCAGCGCCTGGGAAAGGCCGTAGAGGTCCTGGCCGCTGACTTCAAACAGCGAAGTCTGACCCCGGCTGAGGTCGCTGATCAGCGCGGCGGAAACGTTGCTGATGCGGGAAAGCGCCGAAACCGACAGCTGTCTTTCCCTGAGCAGATCACCGAATGACATGCAGCTTACCCCCTTTACATTATTATAATAAGCCCGGCCTTTTCAGGCAAACGGCGCACAGAAAAGACTGACAAGCTGTCAGTCTTTGGTTTTCTTTTGATTCTAGCCTTCAAAAGGCTTCAGGTCCCTGACGGCATCCTGGACGCTCATTTCCCTTTCGTCATTGTCCAGATCGATCAGGACATAGCGGTCATTGCCCATGCCCATCTCCTTCATGCAGGACAGCTGACGCAGGCCGTGGCGGGAGGTGATGCGCTCGACCATGTCGTGATGCTGATCTTCGCTCATCGCAAAGATGATGTCGACGCAGGCTGAGTCAATGGCCAGGATGTCGGTGGAAGAAAGGATGCCGACGTTGGGGGTGACTACCGGCTCAGCCGCCAGCCCTTCGCAGTCGCAGGATACCGACATGTTGCGCATGACGTTGACATAGGCGACGTGCTCGCCGAAATGGTCGATGGTCGCCTTGGTCGATTCGGTGATCTTCTCCATCAGTTCCTCGTTGCGGATCGCCCACTTGCCCATCGGGGTATTGCCGCGGGAATGGATCCACTTCTTGCCGATGCGTCCGTCCGCGCAGCCGATGCCGAGGTTCTTGTTGGAACCGCCGAAGCCACCCTGGACGTGGCCCTTGAAATGGGTGAGGGTCACCAGCGATTCATAGGATGGCATGCTCTAGCCCACTGACATTTCGGTAAACCACTTGCCGCCCCTGACGGG
>JAFZBT010000111.1 GCA_017561615.1 Erysipelotrichaceae bacterium | reverse complement strand
TCAGCAGAAAGACACCCCTTTCCTTCAGCTTCGCTCTCAGAGCATCGGCGTCCAGTTCATTGGCCGCAAAGACGCTCTTCTTGATTTCGATTATCCTTACTTCATCGTTCATAAGTACTCCACTTGGCCTCTGAGGCCATACTTACCCAATATACATTTCCATTATACACAATAACCATTTGCGTTGGTGAAAGGCACTAATTAAAACAGCGCAATAATTCACAAAACGTCCTTTCGCACAAAAAAGACCTTCTTGCGAAGGTCTGCCGATCATCATGGTGGAGATGGAGGGACTTGAACCCTCACGTCCTTGCGGACAACGGATTTTAAGTCCGTTGCGTCTGCCGATTCCGCCACATCTCCGTTTGGAGGTTCCAACCAGAATTGAACTGGTGATCATTGAGTTGCAGTCAATTGCCTTACCGCTTGGCTATGGAACCAGATAACCAGGATAACCAGCGCTATTATTTTACAATAGCGATAGGTCAATTGCAACAACTTTTCCAAATTGAAGCAGGCTAAGTCCATACGATTTTTCCCCCTTTTTCCGTCAAGAAGGTACCTTACTTGCAGATTGAGCCAAATAATGTACAATATACTTATGAAGAAGGAAAAGAACAGGAAATCCAGCAGTAAGAAGCTGCGCCGGTACACCCTTACCGCCACCACGGCAGCCTCACTTCTGGTAAGCAACACTTACGATTCCGTCAACGACATCCTCAAGAAGGAGGAGACCAGGGATCCGGTCATTGAGAAGTATGCCGAAACACGCGCCAATCCGACGCTCAAGCAGAGAGTCAGAACGCTGTTTGACAGACTGCCCTTTGCCGTGCGCTTACTGGTCATCACGCCTCTGTATCTGATCGGCTGGCTGCTGATGCTGGTGATCAGTCCGCTGTGGGATTCGCTTTTAAGCGGCATCCTGGCCAAGGTGGGCTTCTGGGCAGTCATTCTGCTCATCTCCCTGGTCATTCTGGCCGTAATGAAGATGATCTTAATGCCGGATGTTCCCTTTAAGGAGTTCTTCAGCAGGAAGAACATCATCATCCTCGTCTCTTCCATTACCGCCGTCGCTCTTCTTGACGAGCTGCTGAGCCGGACTTCTCCCGGTTACGTACGCATCGGACCGATGATCCGCTACGGCGCCGTGCTGCTCATCATCACCATCTTCATTTCCGTCTTCTACCGTCACCATCAGAAAAAGACCGTGACCGTCGGAAACGGCGATCTGCAGTTCTCGGTAACGAATTAACTGCCGGTCAGATCATCAGACAAACGAAAACCTGCCATCAGCTGGATGGCAGGTTTTTTCCGTTTCTGACGGTTACTGAAGGGCGTTATCCAGGAAAGCCTTCAGCTGATCCCTGGCGGCATAGCCGATCAGCCGGTCAAACAGCTGGCCATCCTTGAGGATAACCAGATTGGGGATGCTGGCGACGCCGAAGCGGCGGGCCAGATCCGGATCGTTATCGACATCGACCTTGCAGATCTTAGCCTTTCCGGCATATTCCGGAGCCAGCTGCTCCAGAACCGGGGCGATCATCTTGCACGGTCCGCACCAGGTCGCAAAGAAGTCGACCAGAACGGTTCCTTCTCTGACGGATTCGTCAAAGTTATTGGTATTCAGAATTTCCACTTTTACTTCCTCCTTTGGCAGTAATGAGGCAGCGGCTTCGTCAACGATGATGGTGACATCCGGATGCTGCTGGAGCACGGATGCCGGTACCTCTTCGGTAACCGGACCGCAGATGGTCTTATAGATGGCGTCAGCCTTGTGAGCGCTGGTAGCTACCAGAACGATCTTGCCGGCAGCCATGACATTGCTGATGCCCATGGTGATGGCCTGAGTGGGCACCTTGGTGATGTCATCATCGAAGAAGCGGGCATTGTCCCTGATGGTCGATTCCTTCAGATCAACGATGTGAG
>JAFZBT010000110.1 GCA_017561615.1 Erysipelotrichaceae bacterium | reverse complement strand
ATCAGAACGCACAAGATACCGTTCATTCAGGCCAACGCTTCGCCGCAGCTCTATCTCTCCAGCATTGCCGTGATCATCATCACCCTGCTGATCGGCATGACCGCCATCGCCCTGATCTTCGACATGGGCATCGTGCCGGCCGTCTACGGCTTATGGATGGCGCTG
Source organism: Erysipelotrichaceae bacterium (assembly GCA_017561615.1). Next base: position 1,605 of record JAFZBT010000110.1, on the reverse strand, counting down.
CTGTTACTGGTCTATCTGGTACTGGCTCAGATCATCAAGAAGATATACATCAAGATTAACGGAGAATGGATATAGGAGGTAAGTAACAATGACCGAAATGAAGAACGAAGAAATCATGGATGAAAGATATTATACTCAGGAGATTTTCGACCTGGTACGCAAGACACCGGACCGCAAGAAGCTGGCCACGGCGCTTTCCTACTACCATGACAACGACATTGCCGCGGCGCTGAGCTACATGACTCCCAAGGAAAGAAAGCACCTGTACGACTCCCTGGGCATTGAGAACACCTCTCACGTCTTTGCCTACATCGACGAAGACGTCGACAAGTACTTCGCCGAACTGGAAGCCGACCAGGCGGCCGACATTCTGGAGGAAATGGACGCCGACGATGCGGCGGACATCCTGGAAGAACTGAGCGACCGCAAGGCCAAGGAGATCATCGGCCTGATCGAACCGGAAGCCAAGGAGGACATCGAACTGATCAGCTCCTATGCCGACAATCAGTTCGGCTCGCTGATGACCACCAACTTCATCGCCGTCCGTACCGGACTGACGCTGAAGCAGACCATGAAGTCGCTGGTTGAACAGGCCAAGGAAAACGACAACATCGGCACCATCTACCTGATCAACGAAAACGACACCCTGCACGGCGCCGTTGACCTCAGGGACCTGCTGATCGCCAAAAACGAGGAAGACCTGGAAGCTGCCGTCATCTCCTCCTACCCTTACGTCTACGCTGACGAGATCATCAGCAAGGACTCCCTGGACAAGCTGATCGACTACGATGAGGACTCCATTCCGGTCCTCTCGGAAAGGACCAATGAGCTTCTGGGCGTCATCACCGCCCAGGATCTGGCGGAGATCTCCTTCGATGAGCTGGACGACGAACAGCCGGAAACGACGGAAGTTCAGCCGGAGAAGGAAAGCCGCGCCTGGATCTGGCTGATGATCCTGGGCCTGCTTTTGACCGTCGCCTCAGCGGTGATCGGCCACGGCATTTCCGGTCAGGACATCGCCCGGGAAACGGCCTTCATCATCCTGCTGGTCGCCGGCACGGCTCTGAGCCTTCTGGCCCTGTATCTGGGCGGCCGCCGGAAGACGGAATAGCATTCATCATTAAGGCACATCAAAGCCCTCAGACAACTGAGGGCTTTTGTTCGGATATTCAGCTGTTAACCGGGACCCTGATCAGGCGCCATGAGGATCAGCCGTCCAGATGCACTTGATCTCTACGTCGTGATCGGGCATGGCGAATTCGATCCGGAAGCCGTAGCCGGAGATGAATTCATATTTAGCGGGCTGGCCGTCCACCACGATGCTGAGGTCGGAATCAGTCGCTACGACCTGATAGTAAAGAACTACGTTCTCTCCTTCCTGGTATGACGACTTGATCTTTGACCATTCCTTCTTATTGGAAACGATGATCTTATGCCGGTTGGCGCATCCCAGTAATCCCAGAAGCGCTGCTGCCGTCATGAGCAGGGCCAGAGCCTTTCTTGTCTTCATTCTCATTACCTCCCATAACCATCCGCCTGTCTGAAGGAGTTCAAAGTCCATGACAGGCCGTTGTTCAACTAGATTATAACCAGACCGGTCAGTTT
>JAFZBT010000109.1 GCA_017561615.1 Erysipelotrichaceae bacterium | reverse complement strand
GCTGGCCCGCCGTTATCCCGAGGGTTTCAGCGAAGAACGGTCCCTGCACAGAGAGGAAGAGAAAAATGAAGATTAACATCCGCAAGCTGAGCGAGTGCGCCATCATACCGACCCGCGGCTCTTCACAGAGCGCCGGCGTCGATCTCTACAGCAGCGAGAGCGCTGAGGTACCGTCCGGTCAGACCACCATGATCAGAACCGGCCTTTCCATTGAGATTCCCGACGGCTGTTTCGGCGCGGTCTTTGCCCGCAGCGGTCTGGCTTCCCGGGCCGGATTAAGGCCGGCCAACTGCGTCGGCGTCATTGACAGCGACTACCGCGGCGAAGTCATCGTTGCCCTTCATAACGATTCCGATGTGACCCGCCAGGTTGAAAAGGGCGAACGGATCGCCCAGCTGGTCATCCTTCCCTACCTGAGCGTTGAATTCAATGAAGTAGAAGAGCTCAGCGAGACGGAAAGACAGGCCGGAGGCTTCGGATCAACCGGCAAATAGGTTAACAAAAGTCATCCCCGCAGAGGAAGGATGACTTTTTTGTCAGGGATGATTGAGGAAAGATCAGAGAGTGTTTTCCTTCAGGAACTCGATGACCTTGTCGGTAACCGGCTTCTGCCAGAAGCTGAAGCGGCCGTGGTCACCGCCGTTCACCAGGACAAAGCGGCAGTCAACACCACGCGCCTTAAGCGTGTTGTAGAATTCAACGCTCTGATCCAGAGAGACCAGGCGGTCCTTATTGCCGTGAAGAATGATCACCGGCGGCAGCTGTTCCAGCAGCTGAGCGTAACAGGCGAAGTTGCCCTGAGCGTATTCCTCTTCAGACTGTTCACCGAAGACCAGCGGAAGAAGGCCTTCGTTGTCCTTCTGAGACAGTCCTGTTTCGGTAAAGGCCAGTTTCCTGACGTTTGTTACACCATAGTAGTCAATCAGGCCCCGCAGTTTCGGCAGTTCATCTTCTTCATCTTCATTGTCCAGCACCGGTTCATTCCAGGTAAGGAATGCCATGATGGCGGTATGTCCGCCGCTGGAGTCGCCGGATAGGAAGATGTTGTCGGTGTCGATCGGGTATTCATCGGCATGGGCCATGATGTAGCGGGCTGCGGTCTTGAGGTCCAGGACCTGAGCCGGATATCTGGCGATGTGAGCCGGGCGGTACTGGATGATGGCGCAGCCGTAGCCGGCCCGGACATAGGGTTCAAAGTTGCCGATGGAATTATCCAGGTTCTGTTCTTCCCAGCCGGATCCCTTGACATGGATGATCAGCGGGTATTTTCTTTCCAGATCCCGCCCTTCCGGGAAGACGAAGCGGATGTTCAGGCTGTAATCGTCCTTGACGGCGTATTCAACCAATGGGAGGGTAGTGACGCACAGATTACTGACGTCGATCTCCACGGTTTCCATTCCTTCGGCCGTGTCCTTCCACTTGGGCATTTCGTCATAGGTATGAATGAAGTTATACATGGTAAGTCTCCTTTCTGTTCAGGAAGCAGGGGCTTGCTGAGATAATTATAACATTGCGGGCGCGGTTATCGCCAAAGGAAAAGCGCCGGTTAACGGCGCTTGATGTTTTATTTCTTACGAGCCTGCTTTTCG
>JAFZBT010000108.1 GCA_017561615.1 Erysipelotrichaceae bacterium | reverse complement strand
TGGCCTTGGTGCCGGCCTTCCTGGCAGCTTCTCTCAGGCCTTCAAAGGTCTTGGCCTGCTCTTCAGTCACCAGCGCCTTGTTGTAATACAGGAAGAGAGCCTGTGAAATGTAGGGAACGCCATAGAGGTACTGGGTGCCGTTAAGCGTGGAGTAGATGACGCTCTGGAAGGAAGCCGGGTTGTCGGCTTTTACCTGAGCGATCAGGCTTTCATCGGTGATCGGCTTGGCGCACTGGGTGCTGGCCAGCTTGCCGATGTTGTCGTGTGCTACGGTGTAAATGTCGGCCGCGGCTGTCGGGTCATTGGTGATGGTGCCGGCGATGGAACCGGTATCCATGCCCTTTACCTCGATCTTGTAGCCGAAGTCGGGATGGCTGGCGACGTATTCGTCGCAGGCCTTCTGATAGAATTCAGCGGATTCCTCACCGACCCATACTCTGATGACACCGTCATCGGGCTTGGTGTTGCCTCCGTTTTCTCCGCCACCGCCGCCGCAGCCGGTAAGGGTCGTCAGCAGCATGAAGGAAATCATTAATAAGGTAATTATCTTTTTCATCATATTATCCTCCCTGATGTTAGTTTATTCCGTTATATGACGCCTGTTCGATGATCATCGTACCCGTCATATAATCAACAATGGTTTTGTACTTCCTGTTCAGCAGCATCTGGATCAGCCTCAGCACCACTACCAGCAGGAAGGTCAGCAGACCGGTAAGCAGGTAGAGAGCGAGAGAGTCAAACAGATAGGCGAACAGGAAGCGGGAAAGCGCCTGATGCCAGGCGGCTTTGGCCTGCCTGCGCTCATCGAAGAGCATTGTCCCCGTCATCATCCTGCCCAGGGTCGACCGGCGGCGGTTGGCCAGCGGTATGATGAGCAGGAAGAGGGCTTCGGCTGCCAGGGCAGCGTAGGCCTTCAAGACGTAGCCGTGCAGGTTGGCGGCCAGAACTTCATCCAGGTATTCCTCGTCGGCGCTGAGGGCAGCGCTGATGGCCTGAGAATCACCGTGATACTGCTCGGTGACCTGCTGCTCAATGGCCTTGTATCTGGCGTAATGTTCATTATAGGTATTGGCCAGCGGCGTATTGACCAGCAGATAGGTCAGGGCCATGAAGACAATGAATACGGTGGTGATGTCGAATCCGTCTGCCGCGATCCTCTTGAGGATGTGCGGCCGGCAGTTAGGTTCTATGTCAATGGTCTTTCCGTTGATTTCCCTTTGCATGTTAGCAGATCTTCATGTCTATTCTGGTGGAGTAGACTGAGACGTCGCTGCTGTCAAAGGCAACTCTGACCTTGTCGGCCTTGAAGTCCTTATCGACATGGATGAGCAGCTCCTGGTTGTCGGCATTGACCTTGGCAAAGCGGATGTTACCGTAATCCAGGATCTCGTTCACCTTGCCGTCAAGTCCGGCCTCATCGGCGCCGACCAGGCGGATCTTCTCCCGGTTGACAGCGTATCTGTAGGTGTTCTTGTAGCAGTTGTCACCGTCAATGGAGTTGATCTTGTAGCCCTGTTCGGGAGCGGCTTCCAGGACGTAGTCGCCGATGTTGTAGAAGAAGTGCAGGACGCGGTCGCCGTTTTCCTTGACCTCGGTCTTGGTGAAGTGGCCCAGCAGGGCTTCCTCATCAGCGATGGCTTCCAGAACGTTCTTTCCGTCAACGGCTACGTTGACCTTGTCGTTCAGTAAGGAGAAGTCGTACATGCTGCCTTCCTTGACCTTGTCGTCAACCAGAGCGAACAGGTAGCTGTCGCCGTTGACCAGGTAGGCGAGGTGCTTGTCATCGACATCTTCGATCTTGGCAACCTTGAGCTGGAAGTCCTTGCCCGGCACGATGGCGTGCGGCGGTACGCTGAGCTCGAAGCTGTCCTTGCCCTTCAGGGCATCCTTGAAGACAGCTGGCAGAGCGACGCTGTGATCCAGCAGTTCCATCTTGTCGCCAACATGCTTGGCGGTCAGAGTATTGTACAGCGGGATCTTGTTCATCAGCGTTACTTCCGTCTCGGCATCGAAGAAGTGGACCTTGTTGGGATTGGGAGTAGCGTAGACGACATCGCCGACCGCAATGTCGTTGGTGTCAACGACCTTGACGACGATGTTGTTGCCCTCATCCTTCATGGTGAATTCGCCCAGATGGTCACCCAGCTTGCCGTAGACGATGGTCTCGTTGCCGAGGTTCTCGACGTTGGTGACGATGAACTTCAGGCCGTCGCCCTTCTTGTTCAGGCTGATGTGCTCCGGACGGATGCCGAAGGTGACGGTGGTATCACCGTTCAGATAGCTCTTGTGGATCTTCGATACCTTCTCATAGGGAACGGTGACCTTGTCGTTGTTGGCGAAGTTGATGATCACCCTGTCGTGGTCCCTGAGCAGCTTGACATCAAAGAAGTTCATCTGCGGGGTGCCGATGAAGCCGGCTACGAACTTATTATAGGGTTCGTTGTAGAGGTTCATCGGGGTATCGATCTGCTGGACGTAGCCCAGCTTCATGACGACGATCCTGGTGCCCATGGTCATGGCTTCGACCTGGTCGTGGGTAACGTAGATGAACGTCGTCTTCAGGCTCTTGTGCAGAGCCGTGATCTCGGTACGCATGGTGGCGCGCAGCTTGGCGTCCAAATTGGACAGCGGCTCGTCCAGTAAGAAGACCTTCGGGTCGCGGACCAGCGCTCTGCCTAAGGCAACACGCTGTCTCTGGCCGCCGGACATTGCCTTGGGCTGGCGGTCCAGATAATCCTCGATGTCAAGCATCTTGGCGGCCTTCAGCACGCGCTGCTTGATCTCTTCTTCGGGCATCTTCCGGTTGCGTAAACCGAATGCCATGTTCTCATACACGGTCATGTGCGGATACAAAGCGTAGCTCTGGAAGACCATTGCGATGTCGCGGTCCTTTGGCTCCATGTCATTTACTAGCGTATCGCCGATGAAAAGGTCTCCGGCAGTTATCGTTTCCAGACCGGCGATCATTCGCAGCGTGGTTGACTTACCACAGCCTGACGGTCCGACGAAAACAATAAACTCCTGGTCGGCAATATCGATAGAAAAGTCATTTACCGCTTTGTGCCCATTCTCATAAACCTTGTAGATATGGGAAAGCTTTAAATTTGCCATATTCTCCTCCAATTCTATTTAATTGTTTCCTTAAACTATATTATATATCAAACTCTGAACAGTAAACCACTATTCAGCCTATTTTTATGCCGCTGCTGTCCAGAGCGTGCAGGATCGAATCGATGCCGGTCAGTAAGCCGTTGATCGTTCCCACCAGCCTGTCGTGGCGGTCATAAACCGAATAGACGTCGTCCCTAAGCGTCACTCTGCCGATCTTCTCCAGGGGGATATCCGCTTTTTTCAGCAGATAGCTTATGTGCAGCACCCCGTCTTCTATGTAGGCCCTATCGCTGACCATCGCCGCCATCACGGCGCCGGCAGCCAGGGTGACCACGGCCATCAGGATGCCGGCGAAGAGTGCCAGTCCGCTGCCGCGGCCCAGAATGAAGGCGGCCAGGGTGACGGCCATCCCGACGATCAGGCACACCAGGGTGAAGACAAACGGCTTGCGGTCGACCTCGGTGCTGATATCTCCGTGCCTGAACATCAGTCAGCCTTCTTCAGGACGATCGATTCATTGGTGCCGATCGTGATGGTTCCCGATACCTTGCCGTAGGAAGAGCGGACGTTGGAGTAGATGATCTGATAGCTGCCGTCCAGATCGTAGGGGGTCCCGGTGACCGAATGGATCACCAGCAGATCGTCGATGCGGTAGCTGATGACGCCGTCAGCAGAGCTGACGTCCCGCATCCTTTCCTTGATCTGCTGGCGGCTGGCCAGCCGGAAGGACTCGTTGGTCCTGCGCAGCTCGATGAGTTCCTTTACCTTTCGGAAGGTGTCCAGATGATCGATCTTCAGGGAGTAGTCCATGACGTTGATGTAGTCGCCGACGTTGTAGGAGTTGCCCTCGTACTTGCCGGTGTCGGGGTCGTACTTGCTGCGCATGAAGTCCTCGCCTTCCTGAATGAAGGGCACGCCCTGAGCCAGGAAGACGATCGACTCGGCCTGGCTGTAGGCCATCGGCAGACGGCTTTCGTTCATCGTCTGGATCAGCTGGTCGTACAGCGTGTAGTTGTCGTGGCAGGAAACGTAGTTGAGTACCAGGTTGGGATCGATGTTCTGGGTCTTGACCGTCTCCTGAGAGAAACGGCCTTCGGCGCACATGGCGATCAGCGATGCCTCGATCGTGCTGCCCTGAACGTAGCCCTTGTTGGGGTTGTTTTCGCCCCTGGCCGCGTTTCTGATGACGTCATTGAAGGCGCCGACCAGCACGCCGCTGCCGCTGAAGTAATCCTGGGCCAGCGATTCCTGAACCGTCATCTGACCCCTGAGATTATCGGCGCTCTTGCCGGATTTCAGCTTGGAAGTGCCTCCGGCCCACGGTTCGCCGTAGATCATGATGTTTGGATAGATCGCTGAGCAGTCGTTGTAGATGTCGATCATCGTCTGGTTGTCGATCAGGCCCATCAGGTCAAAGCGGAAGCCGGAAAGATGGTACTCGTCGATCCAGAACCTGCAGGAATCGCGCATGAACTTGTTGACCATGTAGCGCTCGGATGCCAGCTCGTTACCGCAGCCCGAGCCGTTGTAGAAGGCGCCGTTGGCCTTGGTACGGTAATAGTAATAGGGCACTAACAGGTTGAGGTTGGAGTTCTCGGAAGCAGCGGTATGGTTGTAGACGACGTCCATGTTGATGGACAGGCCGGCCTGGTGCATGGCCATGACCATCTGCTTGAATTCCCGGATGCGGACGTAGCCGTCATGGGCGTCAGTAGCGTAGCTGCCTTCCAGCACGTTGTAGTTCAGCGGGTCATAGCCCCAGTTGTAGTTGGTCTTGCTCATCGCCGTCGACGGGTTGGCCTCGTCGACCGATGAATAGTCATAGAAAGGCTGGATCTGAACATGGGTGATGCCCAGCTCCTGCAGGTGATCCAGGGCGGTCTTGACGGTGATGCCGTTTCTGGTATAGGTCGTGCCGTTAAGAGACAGACCCATAAAGCGGCCGCGGTAGAGCTCCGGAACGCCGCTGGTCTCGCTGATGGTCATGTCGCGGACGTGGATCTCATAGATCACCGCATCGACGTTATTGCCCTCAAAGGGTCTGACGTCCTGATCCCAGCCTTCGATCGTTCTGTTGAGCCTGGCGAAGTTGACGATCATGCCCCTGCGGCCATTGACGCCGGCGGAGAGAGCATAGGGATCGACCACTTCATTGGTGCCCTTGGAGTTGGTGACGGTGTAGGTGTAGTATCGGCCGTCCAGATCTTCGCTGACGGTATGGCTATAGACGCCCTTGTCGCCCTTGGTCATCTCATAGCTGGCCAGAGGCTGCCGGTCGGTCTCATAGTCGCCGGTGGCGTAGATGTTGAGAACCATGGACTGGCTGGTCGGCGCCCAGACCTTGAAGGTGGTGGCCGTGACCTTTTCGGGGTCATCGAAGCTCACGCCCAGATCATCGCCGTCATAGGCATATTTCTCATTGAATTCGTCGGTATCGAAGTAATTGGTCATCATCAGTTCTACCTTGTTTATCCAGCTGGAATCGAAGCGGTAGCTGACCGTGACCACGTCGCTGAGGTCAATGTCATCCTTCAGTTCCAGATTTACCATCTTGAGAGAAGCGTCATATTCGCCCATCGTGAAGTCCCTGTACTCCTTGCCGTTGACGGTCATGGAGAAGCGGGGCTGATAGGGCTTGAAGTCGTTGGAGAGCGGCTTGAAGTAGGCGCTGATCACCTTGGATGAGCGCAGCATCGCATAGCTGATGATGCTCTTGAGCGCGTTTTCCTGGGTGTCGAACACCGTGGATTCGGAAGTCCTTACGTAGACGTTCTGGACGCCTCCGGGCGTCTGGGGCTCAATGTCGATGAAGCGGTCGCCGTCCGGGTCCTTGGACCAGGTGTCGGTGCGTACGATGAAGCCCATCTTCTCCATCTCCCGGTTGTCGGATATGACGGCCAGATCAAGGTCGGCGTAGACCCCGTAGTCATCATAGCCGGTGAAGTCATAGGCCGCGCCGTTGCCGCCGTTGGTCACGTCCCAGGCCCAGACGTTCCAGGGATCGTAACAGGCCCGGTCATTGGTGTTGTCGTCGTTGCGGCGGTAGTGCAGACGCACGATGCGGGTCTTTTGAGCCGGCATGGCCCCGTAGTCGGTGTCGTCCCGGCTGTACTTGGCGATGACGTTGCCGGCCGGGGTGAGTTCGACGGGTTTCTCATCCGGTCCTTCGTCAGCCTTGCAGCCGGACAAAAGCAGGCTGAAGATGAATGAGAACACCAGTAACAGAACAATGGTCTTTCTTGCTTTCATGTGATCACCATCCTTTTAGAATCCGGACATGTCGAAGAATCCCGCCTTCAGCATGTCGCCCTTGATGTCGGAGGACTGCTTGATGACGTTGGCATCCCACTCGTTCGGATTGGTTATTACGTAGCCCTTTTCAAAGACGGCTACCAGGAAGCCGGTCATGCCGGTGGTATCGACCAGAAGCACGCCGTCTTTAATTTCATAGTTTTTGCTCCAGCGTCCGGGTGACCAGCTCCAGAGGTAGATCTCGTAGTCACCGTTCAGATACCTGGGATCCAGGTTGATGACATTGAATTTGCCCTCTATCAGCTGGACCTGCCGGTAAGTGACGGTCTGCTCAAAGACATTGACGCCCTTGCGACCGTACAGATGCAGATCGACGATGCCGTCAACGGCGTGGCCGTTGAGGTTGACGGTGGTGCTGTCGGTGATGGGAGTCTTATTGGCTTTATCGTCATTGAACCAGTAGCAGGCTTCATCGGCGTTTTTCACCGTTATGGTGATGTCCTTGTCGCCGGTAAAGCCGCAGTCCCGCTCGGAGATCTCCATCTGCGGATGGACGTCCCTGCTGCGGGTCAGGATGCATAAGCCGCTGGAATTGAACTTAACATAAGCCTGATGCTCATGGACGACGACCTTTTCACCGGTCAGAGCATCGTAGTAGTTGCCGTTATCCAGATGAGCAACGGCGACCTTGACGGTTTCTTCACTGAGATCGCCGACATTGATGATCAGGGCACCCTGGTCATTGGCGGCGATCTTCTCGTTGACATAGCAGTTACCGGATACCGATTCATGGCTTTCCGCCCCATAGAAGCGGTTGTGGAAGCGGTTGGCGATGGCCACGTCTTCACTCTCAAAGCCATAGGAACCGATCACTCCGACGGTCAGTTCGTCAGTCGGTCTGGCCAAAAACAGGCCGCCGAGGTCCTTCTTGGCAGCGATGACGGCCCAGTACTTGGCGATCCGGTTTTCCGGATAGTGGGTGCTGGCGGTGACGTATTCGTCATGGCTTTCCACCCAGGCGATCAGCTGGGAAGCGTCATCGGTCTTCAGGGAAGCGTTGAGAATGAGGCTGGGGTCCTTCTTGGCATAGACGGACTTGAACTGGGAGGCAAAGCCGTCGTCGGTAACCAGCATCATTCGGGTATAAAGGGAAAGCGAACGTCCGGAAGGTCCGCCCAGGATCTCGCCGTAGACGTAGAGGTCCTTTCCCGTCTTTTCCTTATAGTATTTCTTTGCTTCGCCGACGGTATTGTCCCAGAAGTCGCTGGGATAATTGGGGTCGCCGGAGGTCTCGATGTGCTTGGCGGCGTCAAAGCGGAAGCCGTCAATGCCGGCGTCGATGCATTCCTTCAGCAATGCCAGGATCCTTCCCTGGACATAGGGATTGGCGGTATTGAGGTCGGGCAGGTTGCCGTACTGATAGTACTGGGTCTCGGCGCCCGAGCCGGCCGCGTTGCGGTTGTGATGGAAGGTCAGGCCGTTGCCGTCGGTGTCTTCGTTGCGGTTATTGTAGAGCACCGGCTCATACTGAGCCACCAGGGGACTGACGGTGGGTGTTCCGTCGGCTTCTTTGCCTTCGTCATCGGTAGTAGCCATATGATTAGCCACGATGTCGGCCAGAATGCAGATGCCCTGCTTCTCTGCTTCGGCGCAGAGTCTGATCAAATCTTCCTTGCTGCCTAACGGCGAGTTGTCGCCGATGGAGAAGCTCAGAGGCTGATAGAAGGCCCACCAGGCGCTGCCGCCGCTCTTGGGCTGCTGAACGGGCATGGTCAGTACATTCTTGAATCCGGCATTGCGGATGTTTTCCAGATTGTCGTAGATTTCGTTGTAGGTCCAGTTGAACGCGTGCAGCGTCAGACCGTCCCGGGCGTTTTCCGGCAGGGCAGCGACATAGTTATCGGGGAAATCCTCATACTCCGGTACCTTATCGGCCTTGCAGCCGGAGGTTGGAAGAATCATCAGAATTGAGATGAGCAGAATGATCAGTTTTCTCATAATGGTCTCCTTTTTGAAACTATCGGCTGATTTTGACTTAAGAAAGGGACTCCACTGCTGTCAGTGAAGTCCCTTTTCCGCATGTTAAATGTTAATTACTGCTTTTCAGCTGTGATCTTGATACCACCGTCGAAGGTGATGGTGATCTTGTAAGTGCCGTCAGCATCAACAACGAGGTTGCCGTCGACTTCCTTCAGGTTGTCGGAACCGGCTACTGCCCAGCTGTTATCCCAGGCGCCGTCTGCACGGACCTTCCAGGGGCTGTTGGCATTTAAGGTGGCTACACCGTACCAGGTGTTGCCTTCGCCCTTTTCCATGGCGATGTCTTCGGTTGAACCCCAACCGGTGAATTCGCCGACGATGCCGTAGGTATGATCACCAGGAACGTATTCCAGGATCTCTTCGTAGTCGATGCCTTCCATGGCCTGCTTCTTGATCAGAGCAACGCCATAGCCGGGAGCGCCGGCAGCGGAAGCATTGGCATACTGAGCGATGACTACGGTGTATAAGCCAGCGCCGCCGATGACGACCGGGTTGTCAGCCCATGAGAATCCCTTCTCATCTTTTTCTTCCTGCCATACAGGATAGAAGATTGTCTCCGGAGTCAGAGCTTCGACATAAGCAGTCTTGGGGTCTGAGATCCACTGGTCAACGCTGTAGACCTTCAGATCGCCGTCGGTCTCAACACTGCACTTGCCGATCTTTAACGCATAGGAGCCGTTGGCATTGTAGAGCTTGCCGTCCTTCATGCACTTGGTGTTCCAGCCAGCGTCGTTGACGCCGAAGATCAGGTCGATGGTGTACAGGAACTTGACTTCCTTGCCCTTCAGGGTGTTGTAGACGCCTTCGTCAATGGCCTTGACATCTTCCACAGCGATGGCGGTCAGAGCTGACTTTTCGAATAAGGCAGCATCCTTGTCACCCCAGCCGTTGACAGTGCCGTCAGCCAGCTCATGCTGTCCGAGGGCTGCCCATAAGGCATAGGAGTCGTCCGCTAACGGTTTTGCCTTCTGGCTGCAGGCAGCCATGGAAAGAACCATTAATACGGATAATAAAACTACCAGTAATTTCTTCATAATTTTCTCTCCTTCTGTTTGGAAACTCACATTTCCCTTACTGATTTTTATTGTAGCACAACTGCGAGGAAGTGTGTAATTATTGTGAAATTTTTTCCTTTTGGGACATTTTCAGCACACCTGAAGGCCGATTTTCGCTTTCAGGACCCTTACATTTGTTATAATGAAGTCATAGAAGACACCGATCATACGGAGGAATAATTATGGATTACATGCAGAAATACGAACTCTGGCTGCAGAAGCTGGAGGACGGTGATCCGCTGAAGCAGCAGCTTCTGGATCTGAAGGGTAATGATAAGGAGATAAAGGAGAGGTTCTATCAGGATCTGTCCTTCGGCACCGCCGGCTTAAGAGGCAAGGTGGGCGCCGGGACCAATAACATGAACTACTATACCGTCGGCAAGGCCACCCAGGGCATCGCCGACTACATTAAGGAATATGGTCAGCCAGCCATGGACCGCGGCGTGGTCATCGCTCATGACCCCCGCCACTTCTCCAGGGAATTCAGTCAGCTGACCGCCGGCATACTGGCCGCTAACGGCATCAGGGCTTATGTCTTCCCTGACTTGAGGCCGACCCCGCAGCTGGCTTACATGGTTACCTACCTCAACTGCATTGCCGGCATCAACATTACCGCTTCCCACAACCCCAAGGACTACAACGGTTATAAGGCCTACTGGGAAGACGGCTGTCAGGTCTCCAGCACGGTTGCCGATGGCATGACCGAAAAGATCAACGCCGTGGACCTGTTTGAAGACGTTAAGAAGTATGATTTTGACAAGGCCGTTGAAGAGGGCAAGGTCATCGTCCTGGGACCTGAATATGACCGCGCCTATCTCGATCTGGTTGAGAGCATGTCCATTCACGGCGGTGATGAGATCGACCTGGACATTCCGCTGGTCTTCACCCCGCTCAACGGCGCCGCCGCCATACCGTTTGCGACGATGCTGCAGGACCGCGGCTTCCGCAACTGGCAGATCGTTGAGATTCAGAAAGACCCGGATCCCGACTTCACTTCCGTTGGCTATCCCAACCCCGAAGATCCGCATGCCTTTGAAATCTCTGAGCAGGTCGGACGCGAGTTCGGTGCTGAACTGCTTATGGCCTGTGACCCGGACGGTGACCGCTTTGCCATCGAGTTGAAGAATGATGACGGCATCTATATTCCCTTAAACGGCAACCAGACCGGCTACCTGCTGGTCAACTACATTCTGGAGGCTCACCGGACTGCCGGAACGCTGCCTGAAAAAGGCGCGATGGTCAAATCAATTGTCACCTCAACACTTTCCAGCGAAATCGCAAGATCCTATGGAGTTGAAATGTTTGAATCGCTGACCGGTTTCAAGAACATCTGCGGACGCTACCCCGGACTTATTGAAAAGGGATATGAGATTCTGTTCGGCTATGAGGAATCAGTCGGCTACGCAGCCTGCCCGCTGATCCGCGACAAGGACGGCATTTCCGCCGGCATGCTGGTAGCTGAGGCGGCAGCTTATTACCGCAAGCACGGAAAGACACTCTGGATGGTACTCAATGAAATTTACGATAAGTACGGCTGGTGCGCTGAATATGAGCCCAACATGATCCTGGAAGGTCTGGAAGGCGCTGAACGCATCAGAAGAATGATGAGTTATGTCAGAGAAAACCTGCCGGAAGAAGTTTACGGTCATAAGGTCGTAAAGGTAATTGACTACATTAACGGTTATGAAGACATCCCCGCTTCCAACGTTCTGCGTTTCTTCCTGGATGACGGCAGCTGGTTTGCGATCAGACCTTCGGGAACCGAGCCGAAGATCAAGTTCTATTTCTATGTCCGCGGCAGCAGCCGCAAGGAGGCTTATGACCTCTGTTACAGGATCAAGGACGAGATCTACGCTCTGGTCAATTCCGTTGAATAACTGCGGAATCAAGGCGGAGAGATCCGCCTTTTTTCCTGCATTTGCCCTGAAGGAAGGGGCTGGTTTATAATGTCCATAGAAGACGTGCGAGAGCGCCTGTTACCTTCCTTTTACTTTTGTCCATAAACGAATAACGAGGTAACACATAGTCTTCTGCCTGCCGGAGATACAGCAGGCATTTTTTGTTTCTGGTAACATTATCGCCGGCCTTGGTTTATAATGAAGGCAGAAGACGTGCACTGCGCCTGTTACCTTCCTTTTATCCATTCACGATCATCCGGTAACACATAGTCTTCGCCGAGCCTGACGTTTTCCTGTCAATTCTGTGTGTTCGAATCACACGTCAAGCATCCTTTTATCCATGGAAAGGCTGGCAGGAAAGCCTGCTTGAAAGCAGTCGGGCTTATTTTTGACTTCAGGCCCATTAACATAGATTAAAAAAATGAATGGAGGTATGATCATGTCTCAGTATTGCAGGAATCTTCTGGAACAGCTCCGTCTGGCCGTTTATGAGAAACCGAATCATGAACTGACGGATGAAAGGCTGCAGAAAGCCGTTACCGTCAACGCCGAGCTGCAGAATCTCGGATACACTCTTACCGCTCAGGGCGTTGCCCAGCTGGCCGGTTCGGACAGCCTGGAAAACTTTCTGGTTTCTTTCCGGGACCTGATCCCCGATGTCTCAGCCAAGCCGATGTATCCCGACTTCCCCTCGCAGGTCATGAACATGGAGGAAGCGCAGTTCCGCTTCCATCAGCTGACACACTACATGAGCACTTACGGCGTTGAGCAGCTTGCCCGGTTTTTCGGCCAGGATTACCAGGTGAAGAGAGGCTGGCTGCCGGAAGTGGAAGATACGGAAAAGACCGAAAGCGATGAAGCCCTTCTGAAGGCCAAGACGATCGAACTGATCACTACCGAAGACGCTTACCGTCTGCCGGTTGAAAGACTGCTGAAAAAGGCTGAGCGGCTGACCGCTCAGGAACTGGAGATCATCCGCGTGGCTCTCCAGTTTATCGACGTGACCGCTCTGGAGTATGACGTTCCCTTCAAGCAGAACATGATGCCGGTCTTTTATGAACTGTTCAGGCTGGACGATAACGAAGCGTTCCAGAAGGCCGCTTCATCTCTGTGCCAGCATACCGGAGACGTGCTCAAGTGTCTGGACTACGTTCTCACTCACAGCAAGTACCATTTCTCTTCTGCTCAGAAGAACCGGCTGGTCAGCCTGATCGAGAGCTATCCGGTGGAAGACTGGAAGGCCAACGTCATCCTGACCAACAGAAAGGCCAGAAGGACCGTCAAGGTTCTGGAATACCTTTCCTATAACCGCTTTTCCCGCTCAGAAGAACATAAGGAAGTCGTCAGAGCCCTGCGCAACGGCGAGCTGACTTCCTGGGAAGGCCAGGTAAAGGCCATGCTGTCCAGGGGCGAGGAAGGCGTCGTCAGCTTCATAGCTCAGCGGCCGGGCATGCTGCTGCGCTGGACCAACTGGCTGCTCAAGCTCGGACTGGACCGTCAGGAGATCAGAAACAGCCTGCTGGAAAGAACTCAGGATCTTTCCACCCGCACCCTGATCTTTGCGGCTACGCAGCTGGGACGCAGTGAAGAAAGCCTGAAGAGCTATGAAGTGCTCCGTGATGTTCTCCAGCGCAAGCTGCAGCTCATTGAGACTCCGCTGGCCGGAAAGAAGGTCTTCATTGATGAAGGCCGGCTTGACCTGGCGCATTCGATGCTGCTGGCCAAGGGCGATGAAGCCGGCTATGTCCGTAACGGTCTGGCCTATAAGATACCTGAAAACGTTGATTACATACGCTTCTTCGTCTACTGGAATGACAAGGAGCGAGTGGACATTGACCTGCACGCCAGCGGCAGCACGAGGGACTATGATCAGCTGTACATTGGCTGGAATACCGATTATAAGAATGACTGCTGCGTCCACAGCGGCGACATCACCCACAGCGACGCTGCTGAATACGTGGATCTTAAGCTGGACTCCCAGGTCAATGAGATCCAGTTCAACATCAACCTGTACGCCGGCAAGCCGACCTTTGATCAGATCGGCAAGTGCTTTGTTGGCTTGATGGCTGTCAAGAAGACCGGCACCAATGTCAAGCTGTACGATCCCAAGAACTGCTTCTTCTACAATGACATCCGCACCAGAACCAGGACCATCAACTACGGATACGTAAACGCCGTGGGACGTTATCTGTGTCTGGATGGCACGAAATCCGAACAGCAGTGGATGGAAGGCGCTTATTCCGTCAAGGACCATACGACTTCCCTGCTTAATCTGGAGACTTATCTGGAAATGCTGCTGGAAGGTCAGAAAGCGGAAAGAGTCAGTACACGTGAAGAGGCTGAAACTGTACTGGTCATGGAAAAACCGGAAGCGGAAAACGAAATCAGCCTGATCGACTGCGATTTCTTCATTGAAAAATAGAAGCCGGCACCTATTTCCGTGAAGAGCAATGATAAAGACATAAGAAAGAAGAAAGCGGGGAAACCTGCTTTTTCAATGAGAAAAGGAAATACAGAATTCAAGCGGAAAAGAAAAAAGAACATTGAAACTTGAAATAAATTATAGTACAATATAATCAGAAAAAAGGTACACGTGAAGAGACCTCCACGGCAGTCGGATTTTTACAGTTTTTCCATTATAGAAAGGTTTACAGGAGGAAAAACAATGTGTACCCTAAATGAGAAGTTTCCGGAAAATCTGGAAGAAATCATGGAGACAATCAAGGAGTTTACCCTGCTTGATGATGCCTTCATGTCGGTGGTCTTCAATGACAACACCGAACTGACCGAATATGTACTCAGAGTGATACTGGACAGGAATGATCTGACAGTTACCAGTGTCAAGAGTCAGTACAATTACGGTAACAGCTTTGGCCATGGCGTCCGACTTGATGTTATGGCAGTCGACACGTATGGCAACCGCTATGACATTGAAGTTCAGCGGGCCAAAGACCCTGACCTGTTCAAGCGTGCCAGATATTATCAGGCATTGATGGACAGCAAATCATTGGGCAGCGGCGAGAAGTTTAAGAATCTCAGCAATTCGTATATAATATTTATATTAGATTACGATCTGCTGGGGAAAGGTCTGCCCATATATCATGTGGAATCAAGGTTCAGGGAGATTGACGAACCGTATGATGATGGAAGCAATGTCATATTCGTCAACGGAACCTACCGTGATACCAGCAATACCATAGGCTCACTGATGCACGACTTTTCCTGCAGTGACTACCGTAGCATGGACAGTGAGGTCATCAGCAATACCATCAGGGACTTCAAGAGTCCGGGTTCAAAGGAGGCAAAGAAGTTGAGCGAATTGGTTGAGAGAATATTCAGAGACAGATTCGAACAGTTGAAAGCTGAGCATGATGCTGAAATGGAAAAGGAAAGACAGGCTCGTCTGAATGCCGTTCAGATGCTTCAGGAAACAGAACAATCACTGAAGAAGAAAGAAGAAGAAATTGAAAAGCTGAGGAAGGTTCTTGCGGAGCATGGCATTGACTGTGAAAATATGATACTGCACGATTCAGACTCTTCAGA
This sequence comes from Erysipelotrichaceae bacterium, assembly GCA_017561615.1. Next base: position 21,399 of record JAFZBT010000108.1, on the reverse strand, counting down.
ATATGTAGACAAATGAAAGAGAACAAAAGGGACCTGTTAACAGGTCCCTTTGGTCAGGTAATTAACGTTGGAACTACTTCTTTTCCAGCAGTTCCTTGATTTCCGTCAGCAGCTTGGCTTCATCTGAGAGCTTGGGTTCTTCCGGTTCAGCCGGTTCTTCTTCCGGTTTCTTCTTGAGAGAAGTGAAGAACTTGACGAAGGCAAAGATGCAGGCAGCCATGATCAGGAAATCGACGACATTCTGCAGGAAGAGACCCCATCCGACGCTGATGGTATTCTCGCCGACGGTAACGTCAGTTGACAGACCGGAGAGGTCGATGTTTCCCAGCAACAGGGAGATCAGGGGAGTGAGGATGTCATTGACCAGTGAGGTAACGATCTTGCCGAAGGCTCCGCCGATCATGGTACCAACAGCCATATCCAGAACATTGCCCTGAACGGCAAACTCCTTGAATTCATTGAACAGTTTTTTCATACAAATGTCCTCCGCCTTTATTCTAGCACAAAGGAAGAAGGTGGAGGTATGTTATAATGAAGGCGGTGATCAATATGTTCAAAGCAGTTATATGGGATCTGGACGGCACGCTGCTGTATACCCTGGAGTATCTGGCTGACGCCGTTAATTATGCGCTTGAGAAAAACGGCTATCAGCCGATTACCCTGCCGCAGACCCGTGCCCGCATCGGCAACGGCATCGGCAGGCTCTTCGCCCTTTCCGTTGACGGAGGTCAGGACAATCCGGACCTGCCGGCCATCAGGAAGGATTTCAGCGACTATTATCTGCCGCACTGTCTGGACAAGACGGTCCCCTATCCCGGCATCCCCGAACTGATCCGGGAACTGAAGGAAAAGGGTGTTAAAAACGCCATCGTCTCCAACAAGATCGACAGTGCCGTGCACATTATCGACGAGCATTATTTCCCCGGGCTGATGGATGCCGCCATCGGCGAGCAGGAAAACGTCAGAAGAAAGCCCGATCCTCAGAGCGTCTACAATGCTCTGGAACTTCTGGGTGTAAGCTGTCAGGATGCCGTCTACATCGGTGACTCCGATGTCGACGTTCTAACCGCCCGCAACGCTCCGATGGCTTCAGTGGCCGTCAGCTGGGGCTACCGCGACCGTGATCTGCTGGAAAGCTGTGAGCCGGATTTCCTGGCTGACAGCGCAGAAGAACTGAGGGGGTATCTGTTATGCCGTTAAGCATCATTCACGGAGACATTACCGAGCAGAAGTGCGACGCCATCGTCAACGCCGCCAACACCTGGCTGCAGGCCGGCGGCGGTGTCTGCGGAGCCATCTTCGAAAAGGCCGGCCGTCAGCAGCTTCAGCAGCTGTGCGATCAGATCGGCGGCTGTCCGACCGGCTCAGCTGTCTATACGGACGGTCTGCAGCTTTGCCGCTACATCATCCATGCCGTCGGTCCGGTATATCAGGACGGTGAGCATGGCGAACCTGAACAGCTTTACAGCACCTATGCCAGTTCACTGGATCTGGCCGAGCAGCTGAAAATCGAATCCATCGCCTTTCCCCTTATCTCCTCGGGCATTTACGGCTATCCCCGCGATGAAGCCCTGCAGATAGCGGTCAGGGCCATCGGCGATCATCTGGAAAAAAGCGATCTGGATGTCCGGCTGATGATCTACGATGAACCCTCCGGCTACCTGAAGTGGCAACAGCGTCAGATGCTGAGCTTCTGGCACAAACGTCAGGATGAGGAGACAACTGCCAGACGGAAAGTCATGAGCGATCTCAAGCAGATGGAAAGCCAGCAGTCTTTCGCCTTTACGGGATTTGCCATGGCCCCGGCAGAAGAAAGCAAGCGCCGGGAGCCGGCTTATCAATCTAACATCACGGACAGTGACCTCAGCCTGGATTCAGCTGAAGGCTTCCGTCAGCCGGAGGACAGCTTCTCCATTGCCCTGTTAAAGCTGATCGACCAGCGTCAGATGCTGGACCCTGATGTCTACCGCCGGGCCAACCTGGACCGCAAGCTGTTTTCCAAGATCCGTACCGATGCCTCCTACCAGCCCTCGCGCAATACCGCCATTGCCCTGGCCATTGCCCTGAAACTGAGCCTGGATGAAGCCAATGAGCTGCTGGAGAAGGCCGGTTACCGCATCGGCCATTCCAGCATGTTTGACATCATCGTCGAGCACTGCTTCCTCAACGGCATCTACAACATTCACGAAGTCAACGAACTGCTGTTCGTCAACGACCAGAAGACCCTGGGGTCCTATGGTGACTGACCGGTAAAAATGTCGCCTCTGAGGCGACCTTTTACTTTCTCATGTCCTTTATCATGAGTGTGTAAAGAAGGAGGACATGAAAATGAAGAAGAATGACAACAGAATTACCGAAGTAGCGTTTGTGCTGGACAGAAGCGGTTCAATGAGCGATCTGGTTGAGGATACCATCGGCGGTTTCAATTCCATGCTCCAGCAGCAGAAGGAAAAGGACGGCCGGGCCTACATCACCACGATGCTGTTCAATCATCAGTTCGCCTGGCTGCACGATCACCTGGATATCCATGACGTAAAGAAGATCACCAGAAATGAATACTTCACTTCCGGCTGCACGGCACTTTATGACGCCATCGGTCAGACCATCAGCCGGATCGACAACATCACTGCCAACGAGGCGGATGCTGACGTGATCATGGTCATCATTACCGATGGTCTGGAAAACTCCTCCCGGGAGTTCGAAGGCGGAAAGATCAGAAAGATGATCGAAGCCCGGAAGGAAAAGGGCTGGGAATTCCTGTTTCTGGGAGCCAACATCGATTCCTTTACGGTGAGTGAGGGCCTGGGAATTGACAGAAGCCGTACGGCCAACTGGCATGCCGACCGTCAGGGCGTTGGCGTCAGCTATGAGACCCTCGGCTGCGCGATCAGCAGTTTCAGAGAGAGCAGAAAGCTGGCGGAAGAGCCTCTGCAGGCCATCAATGACGACTTCAACAGCCGTTAGCAGGCAAGGCTGATAACTTGTAAACAGCCGGCAGAAGGACTACAATAAATACAGTGCATAGCCATGCATTGTATTTTTTTACGATAAGAAAAAAAGGAGGAAGGAAATGTTCAGACTGGTATTCAAATATACAACTGATCACCGCAGGGAAGCAGTCCTGACTCCTGTTTTTGTCATTCTGGAAGTCATTCTGGACGTGCTGATCCCCTATGTCATGTCATTGATAATCGACAAGGGCGTCAACAACCCGGCCGGAAGCGACATCGGCTACATCTACCGCATGGGCGCCATCATGGTGGGACTCTCCGTTCTGGCCATGATCTGCGGCGCCATCGCCGGCCGGCTGACTGCCATCGCGTCGGCAAGCTTCATCCGAAACGTGCGCATGGCGATGTTCAGAAAGGTCCAGAGCTACAGCTTTGCCAACATTGAGAAATTTGAAGTTCCCTCGCTGGTCACCAGGATGACCAAGGACATGAGGGAAATGCGCATGGCCTACGTGGCCATCATCCGTCAGCTTTTCCGGGCTCCGCTGAACCTGTTCTTCAGCGGTCTGATGGTCTATCTGATCAACCGGAAGCTTTCGACGGTATTCTTCGTGGCCCTGCCGATTCTGGCCGTCGGCCTCTATCTGATCGCCCATACCGCCCATCCGCGCTTCCGCGCCCTGTTTACCCGCTTTGACGCCATGAACGGCTCCCTGGAGGAAAACTTCATCGCCATCCGCGTCGTCAAGACCTTTGTCAGGGAGCAGTATGAGAAACTGAAGTTCGCCGCTACCAGCGACAACGTCACCAGTTTCCAGCGCCGGGCCGAGAAGATCGTCATTCTCAACGGTCCGCTGTTCAATCTGGTCACCTACTGCTGCATGATCGCCATCAGCTGGTTCGGCGGCAACATGATCATCCGCAATGAGATGACCACCGGACATTTCATGAGCTATCTGTCCTACATGCGCAACATCCTGTTCTCGCTGATGTTCCTCAGCAGCACGCTGATGCAGATCATCTTCGCTCAGGCTGCGGTCGACAGAGCCAATGAAGTGCTTAATGAGAAGATCGACATTACCGATGAGGGCTGCGATCCCGACCTTCAGGTCGCCGACGGCAGCATCGACTTCAATAACGTCAGCTTCTGTTACGACGCCGAAAAGCAGAAGAAGGCCCTTGCCGACATCAGCCTGCACATCGATTCCGGCGAGATGGTCGGCATCATCGGCTCCACCGGTTCCGGCAAGACTTCGCTGGTCCAGCTGATCCCCAGGCTCTACGACGTTTCCGAAGGAAGCCTGACGGTCGGCGGTCACGATGTCAGGGAATACAGCCTGTACAATCTGCGCCAGGCCGTGGCCATGGTGCTGCAGAAGAACACCCTGTTTACCGGGACCATCGAGGAAAACCTGAAATGGGGCAACAAGGATGCCACCAGAGAGCAGGTCATCGAAGCCTGCCAGTGCGCTCAGGCCCATGACTTCATATCATCCTTCCCGGATGGCTATCAGACCGATCTTGGCCAGGGAGGCGTCAACGTCTCCGGCGGCCAGAAACAGAGGCTGTGCATTGCCCGGGCGCTTCTGAAGAAGCCCAGGATCATCATCATGGACGACTCGACCAGCGCCGTCGATACCGATACCGACAAGCGCATCCGCCAGGCCCTCAGGGAAAGGCTCAAGGGCATGACGACCATCATCATCGCCCAGCGCATTGCCTCGGTCATGGATGCCGACAAGATCGTCGTCATCGATGAAGGCCGGATCGCCGACTGCGGCCGGCATGAGGAACTCATGGAAAGAAATCAGATCTATTCCGATCTGTACTATACCCAGCAGAAGGGGGTGGCCGAGTAATGAGCGAACTTAAGTACCGGGCCTTACGGACCCCGAGAGCCAACGACATCCCCAAGACGGTCAGGCGGATCTTCAGCTATCTGAACCGCTATCCGGCCGGCATGTTTCTGGTATTCAGCTGCCTGATCATCTCCGCCCTGGCATCCGTCGCCTCTTCCTATTTCTTCACGCCGATCATTGATAAATATGTCATTCCCTATATCGGCCAGGAGAATCCCGATCTCAGCGAATTCGTCAGGATGCTGATGCTGATGGGTGCCATCTACCTGACCGCCGTCATCGCCACCTGGACGTGGAACCGGCTGATGTCCCACGTAACCACCGGCGTGCTCAACGACGTGCGCAAGCAGCTGTTTGCCAAGATGCAGGAAATGCCCATCAGCTTCTACGACACCCATACCCATGGCGAGCTGATGAACTTCTATACCAACGACGTTGACACCATGAGACCGCTGCTGGCGGAGACTCTGCCGACCGCCTTCTCGACGCTGTTCAACATCGTCGGCGTCTTCTTCATGATGTTCAGGCTGAACCTGTATCTGACCGTGGTAGCCGCCATCAGCATCATGTTCATGGTGCTGATCACCTACGTGCTGGGCAAGAACGGCCGCAAGTACTTCATCCAGATCCAGCGGAGCATCTCCAACATCAATGGCTACGTTGAGGAAATGTTCCAGGGTCAGAAGGTCGTCAAGGTCTTCAACCACGAGGAAGAAGCCGTGGCCGGCTTCAAGAAGTACAACGACGAGGCCTTCCATGCCTCGGTCATGACCAATACCTATGCCGGCATGCTGATGCCGATCAACCAGAATCTTTCCTACATCACCTACGCCGTGGTCGCCGTTCTGGGCGCCAGGCTGTGCATCGAGGGAAAGATGTCGCTGGGCATTCTGTCATCCTTCCTGCTGTATACCAGGCAGATCGCCGGACCGATCTCCAACCTGTCCCAGCAGTTCAACGGCATGATGATGGCCATCTCCGGAGCGGAGCGGGTCTTCAACATCATCGACGGTCCCTCGGAGATCGATGAGGGCATTTACGAACTGGTCAACGTCCGCTATCAGGACGGCAAGCCGGTTCAGTGCGAAGAGATCACCAACGATTACGGATGGCTCAATCCCAACAGCGGCGAGATCATCCCGCTGAAGGGCGACATCCGCCTGCATGACGTTACCTTCGGTTACGAAGAGAACAAGACCGTCCTCAAGGACGTCTCTCTCTATGCCAAGCCGGGTCAGAAGATCGCCTTCGTCGGCTCAACCGGAGCCGGCAAGACAACGGTTACCAACCTGATAAACCGCTTCTATGACGTCAATGAGGGAAAGATCACCTATGACGGCATCGACATCCGCGACATCAAAAAGGCCTCCCTGCGCAACTCGCTGGGCGTAGTATTGCAGGACACCAACCTGTTCTCCGGCACGGTCATGGACAACATCCGTTACGGCAATCTGACCGCCAGCGATGAAGAGTGCATCGAAGCGGCCAGGCTGGCTAATGCTGACAGCTTCATCAGGCGTCTGCCCAAGGGCTATGACACGATGCTGACGGCCAACGGTGCCAACCTGTCCCAGGGCCAGCGTCAGCTGCTGAACATCGCCCGGGCTGCCGTCGCCAATCCGCCGGTTCTGATTCTGGATGAGGCTACCTCTTCCATCGATACCCATACCGAGCGGCTGATCGAAAAGGGCATGGACAAGCTGATGGCCGGACGGACCGTCTTCGTCATTGCCCACCGTCTTTCCACCATCCGCAACTCCAACGCCATCATCGTGCTGGAGCATGGCGAGATCATCGAACGGGGCAACCACGAGGAGCTTCTGGCCAACAAGGGCCGCTATTACCAGCTCTACACCGGCAAGGCTGAACTCGATTAAACCGTAATGAAAGGACATCGTCGATGTCCTTTTTCTTTTCCTGTTCTGATGTCCTAGTTGCCGGCCAGCAGGTAGTGGTATTCCTCCAGCGTCCAGTCATAGGCATTCATGACGGTGGCGGCCTGTACGCCGACGTAGCGGAAGTGGCAATCCGAGAAGGTGATCTTGGTAAGATATTCCCTGTTCTGGGGATAGCGCAGCACGAATCCGTAGTTGTGGGCGTTTTCCAGCATCCACTTGTAGGCTTCGGAAGTGCCGAAGTCGTCCTTTTCCTGGCCCTTCTCCATCAGCTCGACGGCCAGACCGGTCTGACTTTCATCAAAGCCGGCTCGGAAAAGGAAACTGTCGACCATCTGATGATTGTCGCCGCTGTCATCCAGAGCCTGCTGATAGGCTGCCTGGATGGTGGCGTAGGAGCGGTAGCCGCTGTAGATCAGGATCTGCTTGCCGGTTTCCGCCAGGCAGTCATCGGCCATCTGGCAGAAATTCTCATAGGCCTCTTCGACCAGCTGAGCCGGTCCGTAGCGGTAATTGCCGCTGACCTCAACCAGCCTCAGCGGCAGGTAGGAGGCAGCCAGCTGATGCGAACGGTTGACCAGCATGGTGATGTCGCTGGCTTCGACCTTATAGGGATTACGGACATCCAGGGCGGAATAGTCGGTGATCGCCGTGACGTCCTTGTTGGCGTTGACCTCGCTGATGCTCTTGGCGACGGTCGTGGACATCCTGCCGTTATAGTACATCAGGTAGCGGGGCAGATTGTCGATGTTGAACAGTTCGCTGCTGATCATGCCGTAGAGTTCGTCGTAGAAGCGCATGAAGCAGAGGTTGTTGAATCCGTCATCTCCCAGCCGGCTGACGATCTGGCAGATCGTTTCATTGTCGAAGCCGTTGGCCAGATAGCGCAGGTAGTTTTCCGGCATGGTCAGCTGATTGAGAGACAGGAAATAGGGGAGTGCCTCAGCAGGCAGGCTGTTGGCCAGTTTGATGCCTTCGGCAAGTCCGTATCCCTTTTCCAGGATGCCTTTCAGCGCCGGGATATTTCTGATCTTCTCGTAATCGGCGACGGATTCGATCGTCTCGTTATCCATGAACTCATGCATCTGGGCTACTTCCTCAACGGTGTAGCTCTTGGCCAGGGAATTGACGATCCTGGTCAGGTCCATCTGTGAGTCAAACAGCAGATAATAGGGCAGATTGTTCTTGTTGAATTCCCGGGAGCTGAGGGCATAGAGCAGTGACTGGTTGAAGACCGTTACCTGATCGTCGATGTCATAGCTCTTCAGCTGCTGGATCTGCCGGTAGGAATAGCCCAGCTTTCTCAGCCGGCTGTCCTCAAAGAAGGTCTTGTAGCCCGCAAAGCCGATGGCTCCGCAAAGCAGGACGATGATCAGCGACAGCGTCAGGATCCTAAAGCTGAATTTCTTCTTTTTCACTCTCGTTACACAACCTTTCTATGTCAAAGCGTATCCAGGGTTCTCTTGCCTCCGGCCTGGCCGAAAAGGTGAGAAGCTGCCCGGTGATGGGATGGGGAAAGCTGAGCGAGCAGGCGAACAGAGCGATCTGCTGGCCGATACGGGCATCGGGGTTATAGCGCTGATCGCCCCATAACGGCAGCCCGTCATGGCTGAGCTGAACGCGGATCTGATGAGATCGGCCGGTCTGCAGGTCAACTTTCAGAAGGCTCAGAGGATCGCGGTATTCCAGCAGCCGGTAGCTGAGAACGGCCAGCTTGCCGCTTTTTTCATCGGTTACGCGGCTGGTATTGGTACCGGGGTCCTTGGTAAGATAGTCTCTGAGCTGCTTTTCTTCCGCTGCCTTTCCGCAGCCGACAGCCAGATAGCTCTTGGCAAAACCGCCTGACTGCATCGCTCTGGCCAGCCGGGAGGCCGCCTTGGAGGTACGGGCGAAGACCATGACGCCGCCTACCGGTCTGTCCAGACGGTGGACCAGACCCAGGTAGACATTGCCCGGCTTATGGTATTTCTCCTTCAGATACCCCTTCAGTAAACTCAGCAGATCTTCGTCAGCGGACTCATCGAGGTTTACCGGCAGGTTTGCCGGCTTGACGACCACCAGAAGGTGGTTGTCTTCATAAAGGACCGGCAGCTTCATCAGCGCTGGAACCTTCCGGAAATGCCGCAGGGCAGCAGCATCCTGCTGTCGGAGATCGGCAGTGTGAGTTCTACGGTATTGATCTTCCCGTCAGGGAAACGGGAGAGCAGATGCTTCTTCAGTATGTTGTCAAGGGCGATGGCGGAAAAGCCGGTGGTGTAGCAGTTGACCAGGAAGGCCAGCGGCTGATCATTGAGCAGCCTGATGCTCTCGCTGATCAGTTCCTCCAGCTTGTCTTCCAGCTTCCAGACTTCGCCGTTGGGACCGCGTCCGTATGAGGGCGGATCCATGATGATCACGTCATAGTAGCTCTGCCGGCGCTGTTCCCTTTTCACGAACTTCATGGCATCGTCAACGATGAAGCGGATCACGTGATCTTCCAGGTGGTTGAGCGCCATGTTCTCCTTGGCCCAGGCGACCATGCCCTTGGCGGCGTCCAGATGGACGACCTCCCTGGCTCCGGCCGCTGAGGCGGAGATGGTGGCCGCGCCGGTATAGCCGAACAGGTTGAGGACGCGGATGTCGCGTCCGGCGTTTCTGATCAGTTCCGCCAGCCAGTCCCAGTTGGTCGCTTGTTCGGGGAACAGACCGGTGTGCTTGAAGTTGGTCGGCGTGACCTTGAATACCAGGTCGCGGTAGCTGATGGTCCAGTACTCCGGCAGCTTGCGGTTGAACTGCCAGCTGCCTCCGCCCTTGTCCGAGCGGTGGTAGATGCCGTCATAGCGCTGCCAGCGGCGGTCATCGGTCGGCTGCCAGATGGCCTGGGGGTCAGGGCGCACTAAAATGACGTCTTTCCAGCGTTCCAGTTTATCGCGGTTTCCGGCATCGATTATCTCGTAATCCTGCCAGCAGCTTGTTACGGTTTCCATCAGATCACCGCAGTAATTATAGCACGTTTTGCGCCTTACTTATAGTTAAGCCAGGGGGGCAATGGTATAATGAATATATGCACGACTATCTTAAGGATCTCAATGAAAAGCAGCGCGAGGCGGTCACCACACCCAGCCAGTACGTGCGCATCGTTGCCGGTGCCGGCAGCGGCAAGACCCGGGTTCTGACGACCCGGATCGTCCACGTCATCAGGGAGTGGGGGATCGCGCCGGAGCACATTCTGGCCATCACCTTTACCAACAAGGCGGCCAATGAAATGAAGGTCAGGATCGAAAACATGCTGGGGCCGGAAGGCATGGGCGCCCACATCTCGACCATTCATTCTTTTTGTGTGACCTTCCTGCGCCAGGAGATCCGCCGGGAGGAATACCCCAGCAACTTCACCATCCTGGACGGCGACGACCAGAAGAGCATCATCAAGGAAGCCATGAAGCAGCTGGACATCAGCATCCGGGAATACCCGATCGCGGCAACCCTGGATTTCATCGCCTCCTGCAAGACCGCCGGCATCTCGCCGGAAAAGAGCTACGGCTTCGTCAAGTCGATCCATGGCGAATACAAGGCCAAGATGTACGAGTTCTACGTCAACCGCTGCCATGAGCTCTACGGCCTGGACTTTGACGACCTGCTCTTATGGGCTAACCGCATCCTCAAGAAGTATCCCAAGGTGCGGGAGAAGTGGCAGAACAAGTTTGAATTCATCCTGGTCGACGAGTTCCAGGACATCGACCCGGTGCAGAACGAGCTCATCAACCTGCTGACCGGGGACAACACCTACCTTTATGTCGTCGGCGATCCCGACCAGACCATCTATTCCTGGCGCGGCGCGGACATCAACATCATCATGGGCTTTGACAAGCTGTATCCGGATGCTCAGACCATCATCCTGGAGAAGAACTACCGTTCCACGGCCACCATCCTCAACGGCGCCAACAGCCTGATCCAGTACAACCGCAACCGGGTCAAGAAGGACCTGTATACCGATAACGAGACCGGCAGCAAGATCATTCACTTCACGGCCTCTTCGCCGGACAACGAAGCCGGCTACATTCTCTCACGCATCAGCTCGCTGCTGAATTCCGGCGAAAGGCTCAGCCAGATCGCCGTTCTCTACCGCAGCAACTACCTCTCCCGGCCGCTGGAGAAGAAGCTGATCGACTTCAAGATACCCTATTTCATCTACGGCGGCGTGCGCTTCTATGAGCGTCAGGAGATCAAGGATGTTCTGAGCTACCTGCGCATGATCACCGCCGGTGATGACCTGTCCTTCAAGCGGATCGTCAACGTTCCCAAGCGTTCCATCGGCGAGAAGACCGTGGACCGCCTGTTTGAACTGGCCCGGGCCAACGGCACCAACCTGTTTGCGGCCGCCCTGCTTTATGACGGACCGGAAAAGACCAGAAGGAAGCTCGAGGAATTCGTCGCCATGATCAATGACTGGAAACAGCGGGCCGCCGACATGAATCTGGAAGCGATCTTTCAGATGGCCGTGGAGGAAAGCGGCTACCGCGACATGCTGGAAAAGTCCCGGGATCCGGTCGATGAGGACCGCCTGGAGAACGTCAAGGAACTGCTCAACGACGTCATCGCCTTCCAGAGCAGCCACGAAGAGGGAACGCTGGAGGACTATCTGGCCAACGTGGCTCTGTATACCGACATCCAGGATTCCAGCAACGGCGAATCCGTTTCGCTGATGACCATCCACGCGGCCAAGGGTCTGGAATTCGACAACGTCTTCGTCATGGGCATGTCCGAGGGCATCTTCCCCTCGATGCGCACGATCCAGGACAGCGGTCAGGCCGGTCTGGAAGAGGAACGGCGGCTGGCCTATGTCGCCTTTACCCGGGCGCGTAAGAAGCTGTTTCTCAGCGACAACAACGGCTACTCCTACACGACTTCCACGTCCATGGACACCAGCCGCTTCGTCAGGGAGATCGATGAGCAGTACGTCCAGTCGATGGGCCTGGCGGCCAAGGGCGTCAACCGCACCGAACAGCTCTATGATCAGCCGCTGGAAGGAACTGATGATCAGCCGGCCAAGACAGCCCGCAAGTCGCATTACCGTCCCGGCGATGTCGTGGTCCATTCCGCCTTCGGAGAAGGCGTGGTGCTTTCCGTTGATGCCGGCAAGGCAACGGTGACGATCGCCTTTGCCTACCCCTATAAGAACAAGACCATTGCGATGGATTTTCCTAAGATGCACAGGAAGGGAGAAGAATGATGAACGAGATCGAAAGCCGCATCCTTGAGCTGAGGCGTCAGCTGGAACAGTATAACTATGAATACTATGTGAAGGACAACCCCTCGGTTTCCGACTATGAATATGACATGCTGATGGAAGAACTCCGCCATCTGGAGAAAACTCATCCGGAATACGATGACATCAATTCGCCTACCCACCGCGTCGGCGGTCAGGTAGCGACCGGCTTTGAGAAGGTCGTCCACCAGCGCAGCATGCTTTCCCTGGGCAACAGCTACAACCGCCAGGACATCATGGATTTCCTGGGCCGCATCGAAAGCGAAAGAGGTCAGTGCGACTATGTCGTCGAACTGAAGATCGACGGACTGGCCATGAGCGTGCAGTACAGTAACGGCCGTTTCGTCCGCGCCGTTACCAGAGGTGACAGCGTCGTGGGCGAAGATGTGACCATGAATGTCAGGACCATCAGGTCAATTCCGATGAACATCGAATATCAGGGCGAACTGGACGTCCGCGGCGAGGTCTACATGCCCCGGGATTCCTTCCGGAAGCTCAATGAGGAAAGAGCGGCTTCAGGCCAGGAAGTCTTTGCCAATCCGCGCAACGCGGCTGCCGGTTCGATAAGGCAGCTGGATTCCGCCGTGGCAGCCTCCCGCAACCTGCAGGCCTACTGGTATCATCTGCCGCAGGCCGATGAGCTGGGCATCGACACCCATGAAAACGCCCTGCAGTTTCTGCAGGACCAGGGCTTCAGAGTCAACCCGCTGCGCAGGATCTGCCACAACGTTGACGAAGTCTGGCAGTTCATCCAGGAAATCAGCACCCGGCGCGAGCAGCTGGCTTACGACATCGATGGCATGGTCATCAAGGTCAACGACCTGCAGGCGCAGCGGCAGCTGGGCTTCACCCAGAAGTATCCGCGCTGGGCCATTGCCTACAAGTTCCCGGCTGAGGAAGTGACGACCGAACTGCTGGACATCTTCTGCACGGTCGGGCGTACCGGCAAGGTGACGCCCAACGCCCACCTCTCCCCGGTTACCCTGGCTCAGACATCCGTGGAATACGCCACGCTGCATAACGAGAACTTCATCCGGGAAAGGGACATCCGCGTCGGCGACCAGGTCGTGGTCCACAAGGCCGGCGACATCATCCCCGAAGTCGTCAAGGTCGTGCTGGACCGGCGGCGTCCGGACAGCCGGCCCTACAGCTTCCCGAAGGTCTGCCCGGTCTGCGGCGAAGCGCTGCACCGCTTTGAGGATGAGGCTGACTGGTACTGTCTGAACATTGACTGCCAGGCAGTCGTGGTCGAGAGCATCAGCCACTTCGCCAGCCGCGATGCCATGAACATCGACGGCCTGGGCGAAAAGAAGGTCGAAAGCTTCCATAAGGCCGGCCTGCTGAAGACGGTGGCGGACATCTATCACCTCCATGAGCACCGCCAGGAACTGATGGAGCTGGATAAGGTCGGCAGCCGGATGTGTGACAACCTGTTTGCGGCCATTGAGGATTCCAAGCAGAATAACCTGGACAAGCTGATCTTCGGTCTGGGGATCAAGCACATCGGCGCCAAGGCGGCCTCCGTACTGGCAGCCCGCTTCCCCTCCATCGATCAGATCATCAATGCTGAATTCGCCGAGATCAGCGCCATCGAGTCCTTCGGCGACATCATGGCTGACAGCGTGGTCTCCTTCTTCCGGGACGAGAAGAACATCGCCCTGATCGAAGCGCTGAGAGAACAGAGCGTCAACATGATCTACAGGCAGGCGCAGTCCTACGCTTCCGTCTTCACCAACCGCACGGTCGTGCTGACCGGAACGCTGGACAGGCTGAGCCGTAACGACGCCACTTCCTATCTGACCCAGCTGCAGGCCAGGGTGACCGGTTCGGTCTCCCGGGCCACCGACTTCGTGATCGCCGGCCATGATGCCGGCAGCAAGCTCACCAAGGCTCAGGAGCTGGGCATTGAGGTGATGAACGAGCAGCAGCTGATCGACGAACTGGTGCGCGTCGGCCTGCTGGAGCAGTAATGGCGATTTGCGCTGACAGGAAAATTGTGTAAAATATATATGTATGTTTTGTAAAGGGTGGTAATATGACTGAAAACGAAGGCTTACGCAAGGTAAAGAAGAAAAAGAGGCTGGGATTCAACTGGTTTTTCTGGATCAGCTTTGTCGTGATTCTGGTACCGATCATCTACTTCGTCTTCCTGCTTTGGGAAGCCGCCAAGGTTACCCATACGCCGATCATCGGCGACCGCATCAAGAACACGATCACCTATGAGATCGACGATACCACTGTCGGTCAGATCAGCAGTCTGATCAAGGCCGATGAAAACGTGGAAACCGTTCAGGTAAACCTGATCGTCGAGACCCTGAGGATCACGGTCAACGCCAGAGACGGCCTGACCACCGAAGAGTACGATGCCCTGGCGGAAAAGATCTATCAGATCGTCGACGGCGTTACGCCGATCGAAAAGTATTTCACCCGCACGGAAGAATTCAAGCAGTATGACCTGGAGATCAACATCTATGACAATCTGGATGCTGAAAGTCCGATCATGGTCACTCTGATCAAGAACAGCTCGATGGAGCAGTACGTCATCAGCAATCTCAACGAGCCGATCAATCCGGAACTGGCCTACCAGCTGACGCATCCGGATGAAGTCATTCCGGAGCCCGATGATACCGATACCGACGATCCTGACATCGACGACACCGGTGAGGGTGATGACTAACAGAAAGAATCAGGTCGTAAAGGGAACCTGTACAGATTACACATATAACGGACTGGGCCTTCTGAAGCATGAAGGCTTTTGTCTTTTTGTCAAGGACATGGCCCTGGGCGATGAGGCCGAGGTGGTCATTACCCGGATGCAGAAGGACTACGGCTACGGAAAGATCGTCAGTCTGATCACCCCGTCCCCGTACCGGAGCGAACCCCGCTGTCCGGTTTCCCGGATCTGCGGCGGCTGCCAGCTTCAGCATCTGAGTCCGGAAGGTCAGGCCGCCTTCAAGCAGCATCGCGTTGAACAGCTGATGAAGAATGTCGCCGGTTTAAAAACGCCCGTGGAAGCGATCATCACCATGAAGCAGCCTTACGGCTACCGCAACAAGATAATGATGCCGGCGGCCGTCGACAAAGGCGGTCAGCTCCAGATGGGCTTCTACCGCTACAACTCCCATGAGATCATTGAGACACCGGACTGCTGCCTGCAGTCGCCGCTGGCCAATGACATCGTCAGAAGGATCAGGGAACTGATAACGGCATGCGGAATCGAAAGCCAGATCCACCACATCATGCTGCGGGACATGCAGAGGACCGGTGAGGTCATGGCGGTGCTGGTTACCCGGCATCGGGAAGTAAGCGGGCTCAGAAAGCTGGCTGAAGAACTCAGGGAAGCCTTCCCGCAGGTCGCCAGCGTCATCCAGAACGTCAACGGCGCTGATACCAATGTCGTGCTGGGCGATGAGGATATCCTGCTTTCCGGGCGCGATCACGTCTACGATCAGCTGTGCGGTCTTAAATTCAAGATCTCCGCCCACAGTTTCTATCAGGTCAATACCTATCAGACGGAAGTGCTGTACAATACCGCCATGCAGATGGCTGATCTTAAGAAGGATGATGACGTCCTGGATCTTTACTGCGGGGTGGGGACCATCGGCCTGTCGATGGCCGGCAAGGTCAGAAGCGTTACCGGCATCGAGATCGTTCCCCAGGCCGTCAGGGACGCCGGGATCAATGCGCAGCTCAACAGCATAACCAACGCCCGCTTCATCTGCGGCGATGCCGGAGAGCAGTGCGGCCGGCTCATGGATGCGGGTGAGCATTTTGACTGCGTATTCGTCGATCCGCCCCGTAAGGGCTGCAGTACCCAGACCATCGAACTGCTCCGGAAACTGGCAGCTGAGCGGCTGGTCTACATCTCCTGCGATCCTGCGACGCTGGCCCGTGATCTTAAGATCCTGGAACAGGACTATGAAGTCGTAAGGATCCAGCCGGTGGACATGTTCCCGCAGACCTACCACGTGGAGACCGTCTGCCTCCTTTCTCACAGAAGAAGAGCTGATGAGGACAGAACAAAAGCGGCCGGACGGAATGACTGGAAAAACCTGCCGATGCCCGATCAGCACGAGACCTTCGTGCTTAACCGGACTTTCAGCGATCAGCAGATGGACGCGCTGCGCCGCGGCAATGTCCCCCAGGCGATGGAGGACAAGTGGTTCTGGTACATGGAGGGATCAACTCTCCGGGCCCACCGCAGCTGGACCGGATACTGCATCTATCAGATCGATTTCCGGGAAGACGGCGATCATGTGGTAACGGTCAACCGCGATCCCGGGCAGTATGGCTGCACCAGCATCGAGGAAGACCGCGAGACTTTGAACCGACTTCTGGACTGGTGGACGCAGACTCCCTATGATCACTACCATGAATGGCTTTCGGAAACCTGCGATTCGCTGAAGAAGGCCGGCTGAGCCGGCCGGAGGGATAAAGGAAAAGAGGAGACTTTTCAGGATGAGGGAGAAGGAAACAGACGTGCCGATGATCGAACTGCGGGACGATCAGTGGCCTTACGAATATACCGATCATGACCGCCGGATCGTCAGAGCGATCGTCTTTGACAGCGAGGGCTTCTTTTACTTCGTCCGGGCTCAGCGCGACGATGAGTTCGGCCGGGCTACGCTGATTGAGACATCGGGAGGCGGCGCGGAAAAGGGCGAAAGGCTGAAAAGCGCCCTGAAGCGGGAACTGAGAGAAGAACTGGGCGCCGAGGTGCAGATCATTCAGAAGATCGCCGTGGTCAGCGACTACTACAACCTGATCCACCGTCACAACATCAACAATTACTATCTATGCCGGGCAGTTTCCTTTGGTCAGAAGCATCTGATGGCTGATGAGATAGAGGATTTCCATCTCTCGACTCTGAAGCTGACTTACCGGCAGGCGCTGGAGGAATACCAGCGGTGCAGCTGTACCCGGATCGGCCGGCTGATCGCCAGCCGGGAGTTGCCGGTGCTCAGAAGAGCGGGGAGAATACTGAACCTTGAATGATCGCCTGTAATGCCTCTTAAAGTCCGCTTGGGGCTTTTTTCATGCCCGCCGGCAAATTGAGTTATCGCTCAGGTTGATATAGAATATTGGTAAGAGAGAGGTGTGCTCATGAGTGAGAATCTGAGAGAACAGCCGTCAGAGGCGGCAAGAGATGAAGGCCGGGACTTCCCCTTTCAGGGGATGTTCATTGTCTTCAGCATCATTTCCCTGCTGCTGATCGGCGCCTTCTACGGCTACCGCTATTATCGCAATGTCCGCAACGGCGTCAGTCAGAATTCGCTTTCTGCCGCCGTCATCAGGGACAATGCCGTCGTGGAAAGCGGTGACGGCCTTTACAGCGTTAACGGCATCCGCATCTTCCGGGGCAGCTGCGATAACAACTACGTCCTCTACAGCGGCTTATTATGGCGGATCATGCAGGTAAACGGCGACAATACCGTCAGGCTGATCGCCGCCCAGGACTTCAACCAGCTGCCCTGCCTGAGGGGAGAAAGGGGCTTTACCGACAGTCAGCTGCATGACTGGCTTAATGGCCAGTTCCTCAGCCAGCTTGATCAGAGCTGTCTGAGCACCACCCGCTACTACGGCGATCAGATCGCCTCCATCTCTGCCTGCATAACCGAAGACATTGCGGAAAGCACGGTGAGCCTGTGCGATGTCGCTTCCTGGCTCAACAGCGTGATTTCCGGACATACCTACCTCAGCGATCTCAACAGCAGCTTCTGGCTGGCCAACACTTCTGACGCCGGCGCCTACCGCTCAGCGGAAGGCGGCCTGACTGTCAGCGATGACAGCCGCTTCTACGGCATCCGTCCGGTGATCACCCTGAAGGCGGACACCCCGCTGGTTTCCGGCACCGGCCGTAAGGATGACCCCTACCGCTGCCAGAAGGAAGCAGTCGGTCTGGGCAGTGAGATCCGTCTGGGGTCCGACAGCTGGATCGTCTACGGCGTTGACGAAAACTGTTACCGGCTGATCAGAAAACAGGCGCTGGAAGAACCTCTGGCCTTCGGTCTGAAGGGCGACAGCTACGATCCGGATGATCAGGATACCCTGGCGCATTATCTCAACAATGAGTATCTCAGCTCCCTGCCTTATCAGGACCTTTTGAGGGAAGCTGACTGGTCCTGCGGCGACTATGCAAAGGAACTTTCCGGTCTTGCCGGCACTACCCTCCGCTGCAAGGTGGCTCTGGCGTCCCTTCTGGACATCAAGCTTTCCCAGGCGGAAGACTACTGGCTGACGACGACCTCAGAGAAATATGCCTATACTTATGGAAAACAGGCCGAGCTGTTCCGCCCGACCCTTCTTAAGAACGTGGTTCCGGCCATTGCCATCAGCCGGGATACCAGGCTGAAGCTGAATGCCGATGGCAGCTATGAGGCAGGTGAGTAACATGAAGAAGACGACATTGCTTTTTGTCATACTGGACGTGCTGGTAATGCTGGCGGCGGCAGCGTGCTATCTGCCCTTCACCAGAGAACCGGTTGAAAACCTGCTGCGTGAGCTGCCGGAAGTCCGGCAGGTGATCTACGGCGGCGGCTCCGGCGGTTCCGGCAACCGCCAGAATGCCGGACTGATCTTCACCGGTGATCCGGCCACGATGCTGGTGCCCGATACCAGTGAGACCAGGATCACCCTGATCATGACCGGTGATGCCCTGATCCACAGTACCGTGTATCAGACCCACAAGACAGCTACCGGATACGACTTCCTTGACATCTTCACCTATGTCAAGCCGATCGTCCAGCAGTATGACCTGGCTTACTATAATCAGGAAACGATCCTGGGCGGCAGCGAACTGGGGCTGTCCAACTACCCGCAGTTCAACTCACCGCAGGAAGTCGGCGACGCCTTCATCGATGCCGGCTTCAACATCGTCTCGCTGGCCAACAACCATACCCTGGACGGCCGTTACCGCTATGGCGACAAGGCGCTGGAAAATTCCCGGGCGTATTGGGATAAATGGTATGAATCTGACGGCATCATCGCCACCGGATCCTGGCTGAGCTGGGAAGAAAGAAACAGGATTGTCATCGGTGAGATGAAGGGCGTTACCTATGCCCTGCTGTCCTACACGACTCTGGACAACATGCTACATAACCCCAAGGGACGCGAATACCTCAACAACATGTGGGATGAAGAGGTCGCTGCGGCGGACGTAGCTGCCTACCGCGATAAGGTCGATCTGCTGATCGTGGCCATGCACTGGGGCGTTGACTACATCCATACCCCCAATGCTTCTCAGAAGCACATTGCCAGCTATCTGAGCTCGCTGGGCGTTGATATCGTCATCGGTAACCATGCCCATTATATCCAGCCGATTGAAATGGTCGGCGATACTCTGGTACTCTACGGTCTGGGCAACTTCGTATCCTCCCAGAATGAATCCGAATGGGCGGATTCGCTGACCGGCTGCCTGGCCAGCGTGGACATCATCAAGACCGAAGTGGACGGCCAGGTAAAGATCAGTTTCGAGCATGTCAAGGGCCGGCTGATCTATACCCAGAAGAAAAACAAGTTCAAGGTCGTACCCTACAGCGAGCTTACCAGCCGGACGGCCCGGAACAACGAAGCCGCCTTCCAGAAGTTCAAGAGCGTGCTGCAGCTGTACATGCCGGAAGTGGAAGTCGAATGAGAAAGCCAAAGGCGCCGGCCGGCGCCTTTCTTTATGCTTGAGCCGCCGGTCAGCGTGGGTATATAATTGATTCAAAGGGGAAAGAGTGCATAAGCGCTCAGATATGAACATGAAGTTCCTTAATTTACTGAAGAAAGCCCAGAAGGGAAGCTTTAACTTTGTGGCCCTGCTGGTAGGCGTCGGCTTTGTGGCCTTCAGCCTTCTGCCGTACATCATGCCCAATACCTTTACGACCGAAAGTTCACCGCTGGTCAGCATCATCACTGCCGTGATCGGCGCGGTAATGATCTTCTTCGGTGTCCGCGGCCTGAAGGATGTCACCACCACGAGCCTGAAGGAAACCAACTACTTCGACAAGGTGGACATGGGTGCTGCCGATCCGCAGGTCGTTGAGCAGATCAGAACCAGCACGGAAGAGCAGAAGGACTATTACTTCCATTTCTGCGGCAAGCTCAATCAGAGCTACATCCTGGAGACAACGGCCAGAGAACCGGTATATGAGTTCAACTGCGATAAGATCAGTCTTCTGAAGGATTTTGTCTTCACCTTCAAGAACCATCTGAACGGTCATGAAGAGGCTCATAACGTCAGCCATACGGTGACTACCTCCTATGGCGATGACAGTTTCTCAATTGTCGATAAGTCCTGGTTCAACATCGACGGAAAGAACATCTGGGAATACATCGCCGACATGGGATACTCCGTTGAGCCGTATCTTGATCCCGTTGCCTGGTCCTTCAGGATCAGACATTACGGTGTTGAGGTTGCCCAGCTGAAGGCTGCCGGAACCAACATTCTGGAACAGTATGAAGACAAGAAAGGCCTGAGAGACGTTGCCATGATGGCCGGACTGTACCGGGTCAGCTGCCGCCAGTCGGATGCTGAGGCGGTTGCCATCATTGCCTTTGCGGTCTCGCGCGTACAGATAATCTGACATGCCTCCGCAGTGATCTGCTTAAGGGCAGACAGAAAAAAACCTCATTTCCTGGAAATGAGGTTTTCATTTGAATCAGAATTCTTTCTGACAGCCGAAGATTTTTCAAAACTTCAGCCGGATGATCAGATCCTGTCAGCGATCCAGGGGACCAGCCGGTCGATCAGCTGATTGAGCAGCGTATAGTCTCTGGTCTTGGCGTGGAAAGTGTGGTTGGCTCCTTCGATGAAGATGTGCTCGACGTTATCCATGCCGCAGTTATTGATGAAGTTGTAACTGACATTGGGGTCCAGAGTCGGGTCACCGGTGCCGACGCATACCATGACCGGATTGCGGTAATCGTAGATGTCTCTGGACAGCGTGGTCTTCATTTCCTCGTAAAAGCGGGGATAAAGCAGTTCCACCCGGCCGTCAGAAGTGCGGTGCAGGGTATAGCCAAGTCTGTCAAAATCATCCTGATTATACTTCATCGGCAGATTCTCGTCGACATTGACAGCGCCGTTGAGAGAAACTAACAGCTTACTGGGAAGCTTGCTGGAAAGGAAGACAACTCTTCCGCCCAGGGAGTGGCCCATTAAGCCGACGCGGTTTTCGCCGATCTCAGGCAGATTCTGCAGATATTCGAATGAAGCTTTAACTTCCTTCAGCATGACCTGCAGACCGTAGTTTTCCCGGGAATACAGGTTTTCACCCATGCTTACCAAATCAATGCGGGCAGCGACGATCCCAGCTCTGGCAAGAGCCTCGCTGATCAGCTTCAGCATGAAGCCGTCGCCGTTCTTGCAGGAGAGAAAGCCGTGGACCAGCAGCATGCAGGGGTATTTTTCTTTCGGTTCGTCCGGGTAGACGATGTTCATCGGTACTTCGTGATCTTCACACTTT
>JAFZBT010000107.1 GCA_017561615.1 Erysipelotrichaceae bacterium | reverse complement strand
GCAACGATGCGGAAGGCGCCGGCGAGGTGTTCACGGTAACGACCATGGAAGACAACAGGTATGACGAGGACTTCTTCGGCAAGCATGCCTCACTGACCGTCAGCGGTCAGCTGCATGTGGAAGCCTACGCCCTGGCCTTCAGAGACGTCTATACCTTCGGTCCGACTTTCAGAGCCGAGAACTCCAACACCAAGAAGCACGCCAACGAATTCTGGATGTGCGAACCGGAGATCGCCTTCGCCGATCTGGAAGACGACATGAACCTGATGGAGGACATGGTCAAGTACTGCATCGACTATGTCTTTGACAACTGTCCTGAGGAAATGGAGTTCTTCAACAGCATGATCGACAAGACTCTGAAGGAAAGACTCAGCCACGTTCTGGAGACCCCCTTTGCCCGCATCAATTACGAGGATGCCCTTAAGGAACTTAAGGAAGTGGAAGAGCAGTTCGAAAACAAGGTCTTCTGGGGCATGGACATCCAGACCGAACACGAGAAGTACCTGACCGAAAAGCATGGCCCGGTCTTCGTCATGAACTATCCCAAGGAGTCCAAGGCCTTCTACATGCGCCTCAATGACGACAACCGGACGGTAGCGGCCACCGACCTGCTGATGCCGGTAGTCGGCGAACTGTGCGGCGGCAGCCAGAGAGAAGAGCGCTACGACGTTCTGCTGAACCGCATGGACGAGATGCATGTGCCGGTCAAGAGCCTGCAGTGGTATCTGGATCTGCGGAAATACGGCTGCTGCAAGCACTCCGGCTTCGGCGTCGGCTTCGAACGGCTGCTGATGTATCTCACCGGCATGGAGAACATCCGCGACGTCCTCTCCTATCCGAGAACGCCGAGGAATCTCGATTTCTAAAAAAGAAAAAGGCTTCGCAGGAAGCCTTTCATATTGGTTCTGGGGTTATGCTTCAGCTGTTGAGCAGCACGGCGATGGCGCTGCCGGCCAGGTTGGCGTCGTCGGCAGTCACAAACTGATAGTGACGTCCCAGCTGTCCGGTAACAAACTGCCGCATGAAGTAGTCAAGTCTCTGGAAGTAGCTGTAGCCCTTCAGGATGGTCGTGCCCTCGACGACGATGCGGGCCGGTGAACAGGCCTTCCGTCCGCCGTCCATCTTGACGATGCAGGCTGCCAGGTTGACGGTGATGAGCTTCGCTGCCCTGTCCATGGCCTGCTCGACGAACTGATACATGATCTCCACGTCTTCGTCGCTGCCGCAGGCATTTGCCAGCAGATTGTCGCCATGCGGATCTCTCAGGAAGGCATCGACCTTGGCCATTGAGAATTCCGGAAGCTCTTCAATTCTGTTTTTCTCTGAGAACAGGCCTTCTCTGCTGGCCTGCAGGATGGTCTGACCGATGACATGTCCGAGATAGAGGCCGGAGATGCACTTTTCCAGCGGATGGACGCCCGGAGTACCGCTGGCCTTGTCCATGCGCTTTTCAAACTCGCCCATCTCGAAGCGGTCAAAGCCGGCTGATTCCATGTTGATGATCATCGTGCCTTCGCCGTTCAGATGCGCCTTGCCGATCTTGTCGTAGTTTTCGCTGTAGGCGGTGTTTGATCCGGTGCCGACGATCAGGCCGATCTGGCCGTCCACGTTGCGGCTGTCGGTAATGGCCGGGCCGCCCAGAAGGGTGGCGACGGTATCATTAAGGATGGCTATGGAGATTTCCTTCTCCACGCCATGAGCCTTGAACCATTTCTTCATCTCGGCTCCCAGCATCGCGCCTTCCGCGCCGCTGACCTTGACGTCCTTGTTGAAGCGGACGATCCTGCCGTCCTTGTCCGGCTGGATCTCGCAGGGGAAGGAGAAGCAGAAGCCGATCTTGTCGGTGTATTCCAGTAACGGCAGAACCAGCTGACAGATGCCTTCAATGAATTCATCCTTGTTCAGCTGCTTCTCCACGCCCAGCATTGCCTGCTTGGCGAGGTGGCTGACGTTCAGCCTGCCGTTTTTGTCAAAGCTGACTAGGGCAGTTCTCAGGTTGGTGCCGCCGGCATCGATGGCGATGACCGGCTCTTCCAGCTTGGCGGCGCCGTTGGATGACAGATAGGTGGGGATCATCATCAGTGATGAATCTCTTCCGTCCAGCCCCTGCTGCATTTCCTCTAGCATGGCATCCATGCACTTCTGCAGATCAACGCCTTCCGGCAGCTGATCATACTTCGCTAAGAAATCTCTGACTCTCTGTTTCGGGTCCATATTATACCTCCGGGTTTCATGCTGTAATCATTATAGCATGTTCTCCGCCGATGGCCCAGGGATATCACTGCGCTGAGAAAAATGACATTTTTTTCGGAGAAAAAAGAAAATTTTTACAGATTAATGAAAAATGAAAAAAGCATTAAATATCAATGCTTTTCTGCTGTTTTGCCGGTCGCGGTTCAACAGAAGCGGCCGGTTTTGTCCGATTTTTTAACTTGTATAATAAATTATGGTTATATATAATACCATTAACGATTTGGAAGGTGATATTGTGGAGTTTGAAAACAATGCCTATTTCTGGCAGAAAGTCGATACGCTGTATCTTTCCAGCGATCTGACGATCAACCAGCCCAAGGGCTCGACACATGCTTTCTATAATAACCTGGTCTATCCGGTTGACTACGGCACCCTGGGTGACGATGTTTCTGACGAGAAGATCAACGTGTATGTGGGCTCACTCAATACCTCCCGCGTTGATGCTCTGGTCGTCTGCGCCGACATTCTGAAGAAAGACATTGAAGTCAAGCTTCTGGCCGGCTGTACGGATGATGAGACCAGAAAGATCCTGGAATTCCTCAATCAGACGGATTTCCAGAAGACGGTCATCATCAGACGGGGCAAGGATACCCCGGCCTGGGCCGTCAAAGACTGAAGCAGTCGTCAGGCGGGCAGATTACCGTAACCGTTTCATTGACAAGAGGACTGTAGAACTCCAGTTGCCAGGAGTGAAGCATCATCCTCTTGTTTTCCTTTGCGCCGTACATGACATCGCCGACGATCGGATGGCCGATCGAGGAGAGGTGGACGCGGATCTGGTGCGTCCGGCCGGTCTGCAGCAGGCAGCTTACCAGAGTAACGCCTTTGCCGCGGCTCAGCGGCGTGACTTCAGTCACGGCATTCTTGCCGGTTCGGGAGATCCGGAAGCGGTTGGAAACATGCCGGTCTCTTCCGATCGGCCTGTCAATCATCACCGGTCTGCGCAGCACTCCTTCCACCATGGCCAGATAGCTGCGCCTGATCTGCTTGTTTTCGATGGCGTGGGAGAAGTAGGAGACCAGATAGGATTCCTTGCAGTAGAGCAGACAGCCTGAAGTCTCCCGGTCCAGCCGGTGCAGATTGTAGATGCCGTGGCTCTGACCGGTCCTTTCATAGTATCCGGCCACGAAGTTGTTGACCGTAAGAGGGTCGCTGCGCCGGCTTTCCTCGGTACCGTCGGAATGGATGATGTATCCCTCCGGCTTGTCGACGACCAGCAGCAGATCATCTTCATACAGGATCTTCAGATCAAAACTGACCGGTTTGTAGTTCAGCGGCTGCGGCTTGGCATAGTAAAAGAGCAGCCGGTCGCCCTGATGCAGCTCAGCGTCCTGTTTGAGAAGCCGGCCGTCAAGGCGCAGGCGCTCTTCCTGCATTGCCGAACTAATACTGCGGCGGGAAAGGCAAAGCTGCTCTCTGAGCAGTTCTTCCAGCCGGCAGTCGCGGTTAACGGTTAAGGTAAGGCAGCCGTTCATTATCTCATGAACCTGATCAGCAGATAGACGCTGATCACCAGAAGGGAGATAATGATATGAGCCAGCAGAATGAATGCGAAGAGCTTCGTCTTCTTCAGCTGTTCATTCGTCATCTGATCGCCATGGCTGATCAGCCGGCGGAAGACGGTCATCACGATGAGGGAAAAAAGGACCAGCGTCAAGCACAGCGGCACCAGGATGATCCTGAAGGTATCAGACATGATTCTTCCTCCTTTAATTCCGCCTAAATTATATCACAGGGCCTTTGGCGGTGATATAATTTACTTACAGAGAGAAGGTAACCACAATGGCTAAGCTTTATTTCAAATTCGGTGCGATGGATTCCTCCAAGACGGCAAATGCCCTGATGACGAGGTTCAACTACATGGAGAAGGGCAAGAAGGTCTGGCTGATCAAGCCGGCTACCGACAACCGCGACGGCGCCACCATCCTGAAGTCCCGGATCGGACTGCAGGCGGAGGCGGATGTCATCGCTGCCGGCGACAGCATTCTGAAGCGCTGCCCTGACGGCATCGACGTCATCATCTGCGATGAGTGTCAGTTTCTGACGCCTGAACAGGTCGACGATCTGCGGATCATCGTTTCGGAAAGAAATATTCCGGTGCTGTGCTTCGGCTTAAGAGCCGACTTCCAGACGCACCTTTTCCCCGGCAGCAAGCGCCTGTTTGAACTGGCGGATTCCATTACCGAGATCAAGAGCATCTGCCGCTGCGGCGCCAAGGCGACGGTCAACGCCCGCTTCGACTCCGACGGCTATGTCTGCGTGGACGGTGCCCAGGTGGTCATCGGCGGCAATGATCTCTATGAAGGTGTCTGCTGGAGCTGCTGGCATGACATGATCAAGAATCACCGCAGCCGTAACGAATAACGAATAAAAATGAATAAAGCAGGACGGCGTCCTGCTTTATTACGTTTAAGGGGGATATAATATTCAAAAATAGAAAGGAGAATATTCTACAAGCACTCTCTTTACTTGCACCTTTATGGTAGCATCCAATACCATACACAATTATGTAAACTATATGTGAAATAATGTGATTTTGAAAGAAATTGTGTGATATCATAACCATATGAACGTGTACGATTTTGACAAGACAATCTATCACCGCAACAGCACGGCTGACTTCCTGTTTTACTGTCTCCGCCGCCATCCCCGCATCCTGAAATGCCTGCCTGGACAGTTATGGGGATTCCTTCTTTACGGCCTGAAAATCATCGACATCACGGAGATGAAAAGACATCTGTACAGCTTTCTGCCGCTGCTTGACGATGTTGACGGGGATCTTGAGGATTTCTGGGATAAGAATATAGAGAGAGTACACGGCTGGTATCTTCAGAAGCACCGCGATGACGATCTGGTCATCAGCGGTTCGCCGCAGTTTCTCGTTGAGGGCGCCTGCCGCCGGCTGTTCATCAGCCACCTGGTAGCTTCCGATGTCGACAGAAAGACCGGAGAAGTCCGCCGGCCCAACTGCTCGCGCGCTCAGAAGATCACGGAGATGGAAAGAGCCGGCTATGACCGTTCTCAGATCGAGGAATTCTATTCGGATTCCCATTCTGACGACCCGCTGGCCGCTCTGGCTCAAAAAGCCTGGCTGGTAAAGGGAGAAAGCCTGGAAGAATGGGGAAGAACAGCGGATGGAACTGACCGTTAAGAAGATTAAGATCGACGGCGACGTCGTCTCGCTGCGCTGTGAAGATCAGCAGAGCAGCCGGGTCTACCGGATCCTTCTGGATGATTATCTCCGGCAGCCGCTTTCCGCCGGGGACATCGTCGATCAGCAGACCGCCGAGCGGCTTAATCAGCAGCATACCTACTGTTACTGTTACCGCCGCTGCCTGCGCAAGCTGGCGGCCAGCGACCATACCGAAAAGGAAATGAGGCAGGTCCTTTCCAGAATGAAGGAACTGCCTGCCGAAGACGGCGAAAGGATACTGAACACCCTGAAGCAGACCGGCTATCTCAATGACGGCAATGTGGCTGCTTCCCAGCTTTACGCCGACCAGAATAAACTGTTAGGGCGCCGCAAAACATTGTATAATTTAACCGGACGGGGCATTGACCGCCAGACGGCCTGCCAGCTCATCGCCGATGTCGATGAGCAGGAAGAACTGCGTCGGGGCGTGCTGAAGGCTCAGAAGATCTGGAGCCGCGATCCTAACCGTTCCTACCGGCAGAAGCTACAGCATCTGCGCCAGCAGCTGGCCGCTGACGGCTTCGAAGACATCGACGGCATCCTTCAGCAGCTGGATCTGAAGATGGATGAGGAGAATGAAAAGGCCAATCTTCAGCGCGATCTGGCCAAGGCAGTAACCCGCTATGGGAAGAAATACAGTGGGACTCAGCTCAGAAGGCAGACGGTACAGTATCTGCTTTCCCGGGGCTATGAATACAGCATGATCCAGGAATGTTACGGACAGGAAGGGGAAGAATATGAAGATCAGTGAATTTGTCAGCAAGATGCAGGTCGACGGACCGATGCTGGTGGTGGCCTGCAAGAGCGGCGTGACCAATGCCAATGCGCCGTATCTTTCCATTACCTTCCGGGACAATACCGGCACGATCGAAGGCAAGCTCTGGGACGTCCGGGAACCGCAGCTGGAGATCGTCCGTCCGGGCCGCGTCATCATGGTCAGGGGAGAAGTCATCTCCTACCGCAATCAGCTGCAGCTGAAGGTCATTGACGTGGAGGAAACGGATAACGAGGGCATCGACATGAGCGAATACGTGCTGACCGGCCCCTACAGCCAGGCGCAGCTGCGCGCGATGATCGATGACGCCATCCATTCCCTCAACAATCAGGACATCTTCCGCATCGTTTCCGATGTCTACCGGACCTATGACCGGCAGATCTACAGCAGCGCCGCCGCCGTGCGCAATCACCACGAATACTACGGCGGTCTGGCCACCCACATCTGCGGCATGCTCAAGCTGGCCGACATGATGGTGGTAAACTATCCCTATCTCAACCGCGACCTGCTGGTTGCCGGCGTGCTTCTGCACGACATCGGCAAGGTAGTCGAGCTTTCCGAGGGTACGGTAACCGAGTATACTCTGGAAGGCAAGCTGATCGGTCACATTTCCATAGCCCAGACCATCATCAAGCAGACCGCTGACAAGCTGGGCATCGATTCCGAGGCCGTGCTGCTGTTAAGGCACATGGTCCTGGCTCATCATGGGGAGCATGAATTCGGCTCACCGGTCCTTCCGGCGACCATTGAAGCCGAGGCCCTCCACTACATCGATGACATCGATGCGAAGATGACCATGATCCAGAAGGAACTCTCAGCTGTGGGAACCAAGGAGTTCACCCAGAGAAACTTCGCTCTGGAGAACCGCAGCTTCTATAACCATAACATCAAGTAAGAAGGCAGGGCAGAAACATGAAAGTTGTCAGCAGTTCACAGATGCGGCTGATCGAAAGCCGCGACATCAATGAAGGAAGATACAGCCCGCAGGACTATGCCGTTCTGGTCGCTCAGGCGCTGCAGAACATCGTTCTGGCCGATGGGGCCAGAGACGTGCTCATTCTCTGCGGCGACAACAGCAACGGCAACTACGGCCTGGTGCTGGCCTATCTTCTGCTCAAGAACAGCCACTTAAGCTCAAGGATCATCTACCACGGCTCTTCAGAGAACCCTTATTATCAACTGGTGATCCAGAACGGCCTGGAAGTCATTGACAATCCGCGCCTGATGAAGGATGTGATCATGGAAAGCCGCTATGTCGTCGACTGTCTTTTCGGCAGCGATCTCGACGAGATGATCAGCTATCCGGACAGCTATGTGATCGGCTGGGTCAACGAGGCTGACAACTACGTTCTCAGCTGTGATCTGCCCAGCGGTCTGGACGGCAATGACGGCTCCCTGTACGGCTGCTGCGTCAGGGCTGACAAGACCATGACCATTGAACTGCCCAAGCTGGGACTGTTCCTGAAGCCGGGATGCGACTATGTCGGCGAGCTGGTATGCGAATCGGTCGGACTCAGCTATGATGCCATCGGTTCCATCTCTTCCAACGTGAATACGCTGGAGCCGTCTGATCTGAAGAACCAGCTTAAGCGGATGGACAGCCATGCCCATGTGCTGCTGTTTGCCGGCAGCGGTCTGTCGACTTCCGGCTACCTGCTGACCTGCGAAAGCCTTCTGGCCAGCGGCTGTGAGCGGGTAACCCTGGCCGGCGATCAGAAGAGCTATGACATGGTTGGTTCCCGCCTTTATGAAGTGGAGAGAATACTGCTTGAGGAAAGCGGCCTGACCGGTGACCTCAAGGAGATCGATTACAGCCGCTATGACCTGATCATCTATGCCGGCGGCTTCAGCCGCGGTCAGATCATCGTGGAAAGGCTGATGGCCAGCGGCCGTCCGGTCCTCTTTGCCCCGCAGG
>JAFZBT010000106.1 GCA_017561615.1 Erysipelotrichaceae bacterium | reverse complement strand
TTCAACAGCCGGCAAGCCGATCCTGGAAGCCCTGAAGAACCGCGATCTGGACAATGTGCTCTGCGTAGTCGTCCGCTATTTCGGCGGTACGCTGCTGGGAACTGCCGGACTGATAAAAGCCTATGGGCAATGCGCTTCCCTTGCTGCCGACAATGCCATACTGACGGTGCCGACGGAAGTGCTTACTTGTGCTTTGACCGTGGACTACAGCCTCAACAGCCGGGCTGAACAGCTTCTTCAAAAGCATGCTGAGATTCTAGACAGACAGTACGGTGAAAAGGTAACCTACGTTTTCAGTGCCGTTACCGACCTCAACGAACTCATCAGAAACAACGTAAGCTATGAGGCCGAAACAGCCCTGCTGAAGAAGGAAATACGGGACATGGAGATTGACAGAGAGTGAGAAAATGAACGCATGACTTTCAAGTTCGCTGGCGGCCCGTTCAATCATTACTAACGCTCAGGGCTTCATCGTCACTACTGCAAGAGAGCTGTGCTTATAACAAGCTGATACAATTTGTTTGCATAAAGAAAAATGAGAAAGCTCATTTTTCGATATGCTTGTTTTTAAATCGCTGTTTCATAATCAGGCAGCCAGTGCCTGAAGTAACTGCTTTCTGTCATCCGGACTGATGTCTTCTGCGTTATTGATGATCACTTCAACATCTTCTCTGGCCTTATTATTTATTGCCTTCTTCAGGCTCTCGTACAGATCTCTGTCATCCAGTTTCTCAAGCAGTTCATGCTGATCGTTAATATACTTGATTATTCGGCAGTACGAATCCATGTTGGCGGTTACGAACAGATCGGTCTCAAACTGGCTGAATTTTCTTTCGATGAACATGTAATCCTGCAATTGCTCCTGATACTTTTCCGACATCAGATCCTTATAGATACCCATCCACCTTTCATGATTCGGATGCCACCGGCTTCCTTCGGTTTTCCGGTTCCTGTTCTCAAAATAATAAGCCTCATCAAAGCGCATGATCGTCGCGGCCAGCATCGAAGACAGACTACTGATCAGATACAGAACATGAGTAGAATCGGCCGTGAGGCCTCTCATAAAGCACCGGTAAAGGGTGTTAAGCAGAGAATACTCCTTGTTAACCAGTTCCATGTACTGATCAGTTGTGAAGGGTTTCTGGTTTTCCAGTCTGTCAAGCATGTCGGCATGCGTCAGCACAACTTCATCAAACAGTTTCTCAACATCAACATCATGAATCTCCCTGATAGTCTTTCCAACCTTTTCCAGTTCCTTCATGACATCATTCATCCGTTTGTTGATGATCTTAAAACCAGCTACGGTTACGCACAGATTAACTGCTTCCAAGACCAGATCGGCAATTCCGATCGCCATGCTGACCTTTTCCAAATTCATAAGCTTGCTGGCATATTGGGGCAGCAGGCCGCTGGCTTCGCCCAAACGCTGCGCAGCCTTTTTTTTCGAATCAGATTCAGCACGGGAAATAACCAGATGGATGTATTCTCTCATCGTGCCGTTCTTTCGCCTGGTGACGATCTCAACGATCCCGTGGTCATTGGCAAACTTATAAAGCTCATTGATATCGATAGCGGTATATGTTGTGCTCATTATTGTAATTCCTCTCTGACCGGCAGATTGTTCATCATGACGGCATACGCTATGCAGATTAACAGAAAGGTGACCGAAATATTGCTGAACGGTTCTTTCAGATCGTAATCCGGTTTGATCTTGCTCTTCTTTCTTATGGCCTTAACCGTTGGAAACAGTTTGCCTTTGGAAAACCCCGCGATGAACTCGGGATAGTTGATCTTATCAATATCAAAGCAGAAATCGCTGACAGGTTCCTTACTTTTCAGTAATTCGTTCATCAGAGTAATGCAGATCCGATAATAATTCAGATGATCAGCTAATTCAATGTGATCGGGGTATGATCTTATGTGCTCGCTGATTTTGAGCATCCTCTGATAGTATTTGCCGGCACGGCTGCCTTCCTTAACGCGGGAAACAAACAGAGGATCAAGAGTATCAAAGGCTATTCTAAGAACATCTTTATTTTTCTTTTTGGCCTTAAGATAGGGGTTTGCCGTCTTTGCCTTATCCACATAACCATATAGTATTTCAATGACCTCTTCTCTGGTTGCCTCTTCCTTTTTGATATAGTAAAAATCCAGATATCTGTCTATGCTGCTTTTCAATTGGCTAAACAGTTCATCTGACAGATTCTTTATTTCTGACAAAAAGCCTGATTCACAGCCTAAGTAAACTCCCATGTTTTTTCCCTCTATCATTTACTCTATCCTCATACACCATTTCCGGCAGATGAGGATTACATAACTATAATACCACCAAATCACTCAGCCTTCTGCCTGCCGATCCGGTTTTCGGCTGCCGCATTCGCAGCAGAACTTGCCGGTGTTGCCTTTCTTTCCGCAGCTCGGGCAGGTCCAGCTGCCATCCTCGGCAAATACCGGCTCCCTGTTTTCCGGCCGTTCATTGTTCGCCGGACCGAATGGGTTGCCGTAGGGATTAGGTTCTGAACTGCTTTCCAGCAGGCGTTCAGCAACAATTCCTTCCTTCAGTATTCCCACGATCTCTTCCCAGACTTCCGTTACGTTCTGCTGGCGGACGGCTTCCCAGCTGAAACATACGGTCAGCGGCAGGCGGTCACCGATCTGACAGTCGTCATAGGTCAGGGTAATGGTGGAAACGGACGAGTAGTCAAGCACCTGCAGAGTCTTTTGCGGATCGGCCTTCAGCAGACCCCAGAGAGGCAGGTTCTCCCGGTCGGAGATATTCTGAAGTTTTTCAAGCAGTCCCTCATCGGCCTCATAAACGGAAGTATATTCCGGTTCATATACTCTCATGTCCCTGTTCATCACTCTGACCTCACCGTTTTCCCGGTAAATCCTGATCGAACTGCGGGCTACGCTGCCCATCATCATGCCGCTGGAATAATTGCTCCAGAGCACTTCGATGAGCGGACCGTGGTCTTCCTGCAGTTTCCTCAGCTGCTTAATATTCGGGTATTCATTTTCACGTTTTTCCATGTAATTGTCCTCTTACCGATGATTATACCATACGGCCGGCTTCCGGAAAGCCGAAGTAAAAGGGTGCGTGTCCACACCCTTTGTCTGACTGTATCCTGAGCCTGATTACTTAACTGCGTTGATGATGGCAGTGAAGGAATCGATCTTCAGGGAAGCGCCGCCAATCAGGGCGCCGTCAATGTCTTCCTCAGCCAGGTATTCAGCGATGTTCTCCGGCTTGACGGATCCGCCGTACTGAATGCGTACTCTTTCAGCGGTATCGTCGCCGAACATCTTTCTGACTTCGTCTCTGACGATGGCGCAGGTGTTCTCGGCAATTTCCTTGGTGGCGTTCTTGCCGGTGCCGATGGCCCAGATGGGTTCATAGGCAATTACCAGATTGGCAACGTCTTCGGCTTCCAGACCATCCAGGCAGCCTCTCATCTGCGATCTGACCCATTCCTCGGTCTGACCGGCTTCAAACTGCTCGAGCGTTTCGCCGCAGCAGATGATCGGAGTCATGCCGGCAGCGATCAGCCTCTTGGCCTTCTTGTTGACGGTCTCGTTGGTGTCGCCGAACATCTGTCTTCTCTCGCTGTGGCCGATGATGCACCACTTGACGCCGATCTCTTCCAGCATCGGGACGGAGACTTCACCGGTGAAGGCGCCCTTGTCCTCGAAGTGGCAGTTCTCAGCGGCAACGATCAGATTATGGCAGCCTTCAATGGCAGCCGGCAGGTCCAGATACGGAACGGCAATGCCGAAGGTGGCGCCGTCATGGACCAGCGGATCGATCGCGGCGACGAATTCCTTCGTCTCGGCGATCGTCTTATTCATCTTCCAGTTTCCTACGATAACGGGTTTTCTCATTCTGTAATTACTCCTTCAAAGTTCATCAATGCAGTCAACGCCGGGCAGGCCGTTGCCTTCCAGGAATTCGAGGGAAGCACCGCCGCCGGTGGAGATGTGCGTCATCTTGTCAGCCAGACCCATCTGGTTGACGGCTGCGGCGCTGTCGCCGCCGCCGATGACGGTCGTGGCTTCGCTGTCGGCCAGAGCCTGAGCGACAGCCTTGGTGCCCTTGGCCAGCGTCGGGTTCTCAAAGACGCCCATCGGGCCGTTCCAGACGACGGTCTTGGCGTTCTTGACTTCTTCGGCGAACAGTTCGGCAGTCTTCGGACCAATGTCCAGACCCTGCATGTCAGCCGGGATCTCGTCAACGGAAACGACCTTGGTCTCGATCTCCGCATCGATCGGATCCGGGAAGCTGTCAGCGATCACGGTATCAACCGGTAACAGCAGCTTCTTGCCCAGATCGGCAGCATTCTTGATCATTTCGCCGCAGTATTCGATCTGTTCGGGGTCGACCAGTGATTAGCCGACTTCCTTGCCCTGAGCCTTCAGGAAGGTGTAGGCC
>JAFZBT010000105.1 GCA_017561615.1 Erysipelotrichaceae bacterium | reverse complement strand
TATGAGATCGGCGAACCGGGCTTCCCGTTTGGCAACAGCCACTGCCGGCTGGCGCTTAAGCAGGATGGCAGGGAAGTTGACATGATCGATTTCTCAGTCGCCAATGACGGCAAGAGAATGGCGCCGGAGGACTTTGAAGTCCTATGGCTGGCTGAGGGCGTAAGCGTGATAGTCCACGGGGAAGAGCAGGAAGACAGAACCTATGTGCTGTACTCACAAGAAGAAAGGATGCACATTTTGCCGCAGAGCCAGCTGCTGCACGCCAACTTCATCGAATGGGTAAGGGACGGCTTCCGTGCCGTGGTGTGCGACCCGATGGAAAACACCGTCTTTCCTGACGGCGCTGAGCTGACCGTCAGTTTTACCGAAGGGACGTATTTCATTGATCTGGACGGCACGGTAGTCAGTTACCCCGGCCACTCGCTGTTCGGTAAATCCGTCAGCCGTCAGCTCAAGTGGGTGGAAGGCATGGTCATTGAGATCGAGATAATCGCTTATGAAGACTACGTTCAGGATAACGGCTTTCGAAACCGGGCAGCCGGCGGGCGGATCGAGAACGTCGATGTCATCGTCGTTGACGCTGACTGACGACAGGTCTTCAGATAATCGGATAATACCTGAGACGTCCGCATGGTCATTGCTTGAATGACAGCGGACGCTTTTTGGCGGGAGGATGGATGGAAGAGGGGAAAGGTGTGTTATCATCTAGTTGACGGGAGGAAACCGATGAACATCCTGCATTTCTTCGGCAAGCTGAATTTCCTGGGCTTCTGGGAGATCGTTGAGGAAACGGTCCTGGCTGTGACCTTTCTGGTCATGGTGCTGGACGCGGTGTTTTTCTACCGCCTGTTTCCCCTGGCCGGCCTGGAAAGAAGAAAGGCGCTGATACCCTATTACAACTGGCATCAGATCTACTGCCGCTTCTGGAACTCCTGGGCGTTCTGGGAGCACATCGGCCTGGAGATCGCCGGGATGGTATTGCCCATCGTGATCGGCCTGGTCGGCTATTCGGGCACGGCCATGGTGCTGCTGGCTCTGGACGTCTTTCTGGCCTTTATGGCCTTAAGGCATCACTATGAGATCAACATGAAGATGTTTGAACATTTCGAGGTGCCCAGAGTCTATGTCCCGCTGATCTTCGTTCTCGATCTTTCCCTGCTGGTGATCGTGATCAGAAACCGGAAACGGCGGCAGGATCACTGAGCTGTGGTAAAATAAAGAAAAAGTACGATTCAGCTTCCGGCAGCTGCCGGCAAGCATTGAGGAGGTATGTTATGTCAAGATATGATGAACTGATCGATCAGAACCGCCAGGAAAAGGCTGACAGGATTGCTGAGGAAGCCCGGAAGAAGCTGGAAGGCGAACAGCGCAGGGCCCGCTACGTCGATGCCTTTGCCAGAGCGCTTCCCGAATTCCACCAGGCTCTGGTCAGAAACGGTGTCTGGAAAGAGTACGAACACAAGCAGAAGTCCTTTCTGATCACCCGCCGGGAGATCATCAGGTGCGTGCGGCTGCAGCGCTATGATCCCCGGGAATACTGGTACGTCACGGACAATGCGGCCATTACCGATGACGGCCGCTACCTGCTTTTACAGGGAGCGTGGGACAGTTACACGCTCAAAGCCGGCGAATACTATAAGCTTGACGGTTATGAGGAACTGAGCGCCCGGAGTTTCGCCGAACACCTGTGCGATGTCCTGCATCTGGATAAGAGCAGACAGTTTGTCGACTATAACCGTCAGAAGTACGGCAAATTCAATTACGCGCTGCAGAATGACGAATATGACGAGGTGGCCTTTCAGTATTTTGCCTTCTGCCTGCCTAAATAGTCGCATCAGCGTCTTGGATACTGAGAAACGATTATAAAAGCGAAGAATGGTAGACTCCATTATTATAAATTAGCATTAGATTGCATTTGGTAGGGTAAAATCGCTAAAGTATGAGACGATTGTTATTTCTTACCACAGACTAAGTTGCTAACTGAAGAAAGGATAGTTATATGAAGTATACGTTAAGTGAGAAAAAAGTATTAAAGAAACTGAGGATTCCTGATTTTAGACACATGACAAAGGATAAAGTCATGAACTTTGCAACTATGCTTCCTTATATGGACCCTGAAGTGGCAAAGAAGGCTTTAGAGCAGTTCCCATCATTCAAGGATTTAGCGGGTGATATGGTGACTCAATATAAAGCTATCATTGACAAGGCCTTTGAGGAAAACAGAATTAGTCAGCAAGCTTTTTATAATGCCTGCAACTCCATCATACAATCATTGCAAGAAGAGCTTCGAGACGACCATATCGATTCAGATGAGAGAGACCGTATTGAAAACAAAATGATAAAGGTCGCTTCAATGATTGGGGAAAAGGACAGAGAGAATAAGGGCATGATCCTTAAGATCCTTGGAGGAGCAACCGTGTTCGTTTTTGCAGTCTTAGGAGTCGCAGCTACGTTGCTAGGATCCAACACTCATTTCTCAAATGATGGAGACCAGTTTGCCGATTTTGATGACGATAGTAATGACGTTATTGATGTCTGATTGGGTGGTTGCGCCTGAGGCCAGTTTGCGGCCGGCAGGGCCGCTGAAGGCTTTTGGAAGGCATGAATAACCGTCTGAGGGGCAAAAACGCTCAGAAAAGGCTTAAAAATCGTTCAGAAAGTACTTTACAACCCCTGCGGACATGTTATAATAAGGTCCCAATGAGGGAGTAACAGGCACGCAAGTGTTGTGAAGCCGTCAACCGGCAGAAATGCCCGGCGAACATTGAACTGTGAGACTCATGCAGTATTGCTGTATGAGTCTTTTATTAAATAAGACCAAGATACGGCAGTACTGCCGTATCCTTTTTGCGTAAAGGGATAGTGTTCTTTGAAAGAAAGATTAGGAGGAACTTACTATGGAAAGATTTATTCCCTACATCATCGCCGCGGCAGTAGTTGTGGCGGTGATCGTCATCCTGATGTCAGGCTATGTCAAGGCTTCACCGGACGTCGCCGTGATCATCTCGGGTCTCAACCGGACCCCCAGAGTGCTGATCGGCCGGGCCGGCATCAAGTTTCCCTTCCTGGAGAAGGTTGACTACCTGCATCTGGGACAGATATCCGTGGACATCAAGACCGATTCCTACATTCCCACCAATGACTTCATCAACGTAAAGGTCGATGCCATCGCCAAGGTGCGCATTGACACCAGCGCCGAAGGCATGCTGAAGGCCGAAAGGAACTTCCTGAACAAGAGACCTGAAGAGATTGCCTTTGAGCTGCAGGATTCCCTGCAGGGCAACATGCGTGAGATCATCGGTACCCTGGACTTAAAGACCATCAATACCGACCGCGATTCATTCTCCGATCAGGTGATGGCCAAGGCCAGCAAGGACATGGAGAAACTCGGAATTGAGATCCTCTCCTGCAACATTCAGAACGTCACCGACGAAAACGGCCTGATCAATGATCTGGGCATGGACAATACCTCAAAGATCAAGAAGGACGCCCAGATCGCCAGAGCCGAGGCTGACAGAGATGTCGCCATTGCCAAGGCGCTGGCTGACAAGGCTGCCAATGACGCCCGGGTGGCGGCGGAGACGGAGATGGCCAAGAAGAACAACGAACTGGCCATTCAGAAGGCGGAGCTGAAGCTGGAAAGCGACAAGAAGATCGCCATGGCCGACGCTGCCTATGAGATCCAGAAGC
>JAFZBT010000104.1 GCA_017561615.1 Erysipelotrichaceae bacterium | reverse complement strand
TACCGCGGCGAATTCGAGGAAAGGCTCAAAGCCGTCCTGAACGAGATAAAGACCAGCGAGGGCAGGATCATACTGTTCATCGACGAGCTGCATACCATCGTCGGCGCCGGCAAGGCGGAAGGGGCGATGGATGCCGGCAACATGCTCAAGCCGATGCTGGCCAGAGGCGAACTCAGATGCATCGGCGCCACCACCTATAACGAATACCGCAAGTACTTCGAGACCGACAAGGCGCTGGAAAGAAGATTCCAGAGAGTAACGGTCGACGAACCCTCCGTTGAGGAGACCATCTCGATCCTGAGAGGCCTGAAGGACCGCTTTGAAGCCCACCATGGCGTCCAGATCCTGGACGAAGCCATCATCGCGGCGGCGACGATGTCCAACCGCTATATCTCCGACCGTTTCCTGCCGGACAAGGCCATTGACCTGATCGACGAAGCCTGCGCTTCCTTAAGAGTAGAGATGGATTCGCTGCCCTATGAACTTGACGAGGTCAACCGCAAGATCATGCAGCTGCAGATCGAGCAGCGCGCCTTAGCCAAGGAAGAAGACGACCGCAGCCGGGAAAGACTGGCGCAGATCGAAAAGGAGATCGCTGACCTGACCGAAGAGCAGACCGCCATCTCCTCCAAGTGGGAGGAAGAGAAGAAGGTTCTGGAAGCCAACAAGAAGAACCGCGAGGAACTGGAAAAGGCCAAGCTGGAGCTTGAGGAAGCTCAGAATTCCGCCCGCTATGACGAAGCGGCAAGGCTCCGCTACGAGACCATTCCCAACCTGGAGAAGGAGATCCAGCAGGCCAAGGACGCCGATAAGAAGGACGCCCTGATCCAGGAGACCGTCGATGAGCAGCTGATTGCCAGCGTGGTTTCCCGCTGGACCGGCATCGCCGTCAGCAAGCTGATGGCCTCTGACCGCCAGAAGATTCTGGGCCTGAAGGACAAGCTCAGCGAACGGGTCATCGGACAGGACCATGCCATTGACCTGGTCTACAATGCCGTGCTGCGCTCCAAGGCTCAGATCCAGGACTCCAACCGTCCCATCGGTTCCTTCCTGTTCCTGGGCCCTACCGGTGTCGGCAAGACGGAAGTCGCCAAGGCTCTGGCCGAGCAGCTGTTTGACGACGAGAACAAGATCGTCAGGATCGACATGAGCGAATACATGGAGAAGTTCTCCACCTCGCGTCTGATCGGCGCTCCCCCGGGATACGTCGGCTATGACGAAGGCGGTCAGCTGACCGAAGCGGTCAGAAGAAAGCCTTACTCAATTGTCTTATTGGACGAAATTGAAAAGGCCCATCCCGACGTCTTCAACATCCTGCTTCAGATCCTTGATGACGGCCGGATCACCGACTCCAAGGGTGTGACCGTCGACTTCAAGAATACCATCATCATCATGACCTCCAATCTGGGCAGTGAATATGCCTTTGAAGAGGACATGGAGAAGAAGACGAAGGAGTATGAGCAGATCGTCAAGGCGACCTTCAAGCCGGAATTCGTCAACCGCATTGACGACATCGTCATCTTCAATCCGCTGACCAATGAAGTTCTGGGCGGCATTGTCGACAAGTTCATCGGCCTGCTTGCCAAGCGGCTTGAGGAAAGAAACATCAGGCTGGTTCTGACCGACAGAGCCAAGCAGGAGATCATCAGCGAAGGCAGCGACATCAATTACGGCGCCCGTCCGCTGAAGAGATTCATTCAGCAGAATGTGGAAACCAAGGTAGCCTACAAGATCGTCTCCGAAGGCATCGACGGCAATACCACTCTGCAGGTGGATTTTGAAAACGGCGAGTTCACCGTAAGCGAAATCAGATAAACAGAAAGAACGGCAGCGCCGTTCTTTTACTGTAAAGGCATGAAGAAAGGACGTCATTGACGTCCTTTTGTCGGTTATTCGGTCTTGGGCTGCTTGTCTGAGAGTTTCAGGAAGACGAAGCCCAGAGCGAAGAAGATGGCCAGGGAAGCGACGGCGATGTTGATGGAACCGCCCATCAGCTTGACGGCAGCGATGATAGCTGAACCCAGGAAGGAAGCACCCTTGGAGAAGATGTCGTAGATGCCGAAGTATTCGCCGGAGTTCTCCGCCGGAATGATCTTGGAGTAATACGATCTGGACAGCGACTGGATGGAACCCTGGAAGCAGCCGACGCCGAAGGCGAGAATGCCGAAGTCCAGCAGGGTCTTCAGAGCCAGCGCGTAGACGCAGACGCAGAAGTAACCGCAGATGCAGATGAGGATCAGCGGCACGGTTGCGTACTTCTTGGACAGTCTGGCAAAGACCAGTGAACCAAGCCAGGCAACGACCTGAGTCGCCAGCAGGAAGACGACCTGGCCGACAGTCGGCAGACCTAAATCAGTACCGATGTTGATGCAGTTGTCGATGATGGTGCCGACGCCGTCAATGTACAGGAAGAAGGCGATCAGGAAGAACAGGACCTTCCTGTTCTTGGTGGCGATCTTCTTGAAGGTATTGAAGATCTGCGCGAAGGTCTTGTGGATGGCGCCTCTTTCGGTCTCTACGTAGTTGATCTGCTTGTAGTGCTTTAACAGCGGAACGGTAACCAAAAACCACCAGACACCGGTGACGGTGAAGCCGATGATCTTGGCAACCTTGGGTGAGAAATACATGATGTCTTCGCTTAAGCCGCCGCCCAGGATGTAGGCGATCATGGCCAGAATGAAGGGCAGGCAGGAGCCGATGTAGCCCCATGCATAGCCGTATGAGGAGACCTCATCCATCCTATCTTCGGTGGTGACGTCGTTTAACATGGAGTCATAGAAGGTCAGCGAAGCGCTGTAGAAGATCTTGGACAGCACGTGGATGACGATGAAGGCTACCCAGGTGGTCGCAAAGCCGTTGATGATGCAGCCGATGACACCTAAGGCCATGGCAGTGGTGAAGACGATCTTCTTGGTGTCCTTGTGGTCGGCAATGGCGCCGCAGACCGGGCCGATGACGGCGACGACGACGGTGACAATGGCGACGGCGATGGAATAGTAGGCGGTGGCCTTGTCAGAACTTATCTGTCCGGGAGCCGTGCCGATGGCCAGATCCTTGAACCAGATGGGAATCAGGGAGCAGGCCAGCATGGTAAAGGCGGAGTTACCTACGTCGTAAAGAACCCATGCCCTTTCCACTTTCGTTAACTTGTTTTTCTCTTTCTCATTAGTCATGATTAAATCCCTCTACATTATTTACATAATGAAATCTGCATTTATTATAACATCTTAACGGGGGTATTCCGCAATATCTGTGAAATGGGCCCTGAATATCACAAATTCCGGATAAAAGGAAGCACAGCCGGAAAAACGGTGGTAATCACAGCGGCGAGAATGTTGTATAATTGATGAGTCTGGAGGTGTCATTATGAAACCGATTATCGTCTTGCAGACGGACTTCGGCGACGGCGGCGGCGGAGCGATGACGGGAGTCATCAAGTCCATTGACCGCGAGCTCGAAGTAATAGATTACAATCACAACATCGAACCCTTTAACATTCCCTCAGCGGCCTTCGGCATCAATTTCATCCTGCCGGTCTGGCCGGCGGGAACGGTATTCGTATCGGTCGTTGACCCGGGCGTGGGAACGTTCAGGCGCTCCTGCGTGGCCCGCTTCACCAACGGCAGTTATCTGGTTTCTCCCGATAACGGCATTCTGACGCCGATGATCGACAAGATCGAATCGGTCCGGAGCATTGACGAGACCGTCAACCGTCTGCCCGGCAGCGAGCACATCTTCATCTTCCATGGCCGGGATGTCTATGCCTACACGGCCGGAAGGCTGGCCAGCGGCCAGATCACCTATGAGCAGGTGGGACCGCAGTATCCGGTCGAAGATGTCATCCGCTTCCCGATGACCACGGTACCGACCGTGATCCGCGAGGGCTTTGCCCAGGGCGGCATCTTCAACTTTGACATGGCCTTCGGTACTCCGCGCATCGCCATCAGGCATCAGCAGTTCCGCCAGATCGGCGGCTTTGAATACGGCGACACCGTTCACCTGAACATCATGGACGGCGAGCGCACCGTCTATGACGGCAACGTGATCTATGAGCGCTCCTTCGGCTATACGGCGGCCGGTCAGGTGCTGATCTGCGGCAACAGCGAGCTGGGAGAGGAACAGTCGCTGAGGCTTTCCATCAACCGCGGCAACTTCGTCAAGACCTACATGCCGGAGTGCGACGGCAATACCCTGAAGGCTCTGAACTACGTGGTGACCATCACCAGAATGTAACGGCGGGCCGGTCAGTCAGTTTTTGAAAACTGTAACCGTTTTCCGCAATTGACTTTTGACCTCGGTAGTTTACAATATATACATTGGTGCCGCTCAGTGCAGCGGCAAGGCATGATTTACGGCTATTATCCACTGATGTGGTAATATATACTTGTCAAAAAAGGAGGATATTTTATGGCAAAAAAGATTTTAGGTAACTGGAATACCAGAACGATCGTCGGCGTTGCTATCGGTGTCGCCCTGTTCGGTGTCCTGATGGTCTACGGAGGCGTCAAGGTCTTCACCAACACTTCCCTGACTTCCGCGTATGTAGTCGTTGCTGTTGTCGCAGCTTTGTTCGGACCGGTTCCGGCTGCCATTACTGCCGGCCTTGGTAACGTTCTGGCTGACCTGATCGGCGGCTGGGGCTTCTGGTTTGACTGGTCATTAGGCAACCTGGTATTAGGCTTCTTCACCGGCTTAGGCTGCGTCTTAGGCTCCAATGTCAAGGAAGGCGTCTTCAACACCAAGAGTGCCATTACCTACGCCTTATTCGTCCTGATCGGCTGTGGCTTAGGCTTCGGCGTTGTCACTCCGGTCCTGACCTACTTCTTCTATTCAAGCGAACTGACCATTACCTGGGGACAGGTAACTGCTGCCATCATTTCCGATGGTCTGGTATTACTGGTTGTCGGTATTCCCTTACTGATCGCCTTAGCTAACAGAAACAAGAAGTTCACAGGCTTAAGCAAAGACTAATTACTGCTATCCTCGGATACCAGTTGGAAAGGGAACCATGAGAGAAGCAGTCGTTTCATTCAAGAATTTCAGCTTTAAGTACAAGCATCAGAAAGAGGCAACTCTTCATGATATCAACCTCGACATCTATCGGGGTGAAAAAATATTGATTCTCGGTCCAAGCGGGTGTGGCAAGTCCACACTCGCTAATTGCATTAACGGACTGATTCCATTTTCCTAC
Source organism: Erysipelotrichaceae bacterium (assembly GCA_017561615.1). Next base: position 4,501 of record JAFZBT010000104.1, on the reverse strand, counting down.
CCCGGTACGATTACCGGGTCTTTGACCGTTGCCGGTCTGCAGACGCAGAATTCCAGTCTGTTTGAACTATCCAAGCACGTCGGTACGGTTCAGCAGGATTCCGACGCGCAGTTCGTCGGCCTTTCCGTCGGCGAGGACATTGCCTTCTCCCTGGAGAACCAGTCGATGCCCAGAAGCGAGATGCTGCCGATCGTTGATGAGGCGGCCCGCATCGTCGACATGGAAAAATTCCTGACCCATCCGCCCTTTGACCTCTCCGGCGGCCAGAAACAGAAGGTCGCCTTAGCCGGCATTCTGCATGACGCCGAGGAGATCCTGCTGTTTGACGAACCGCTGGCTTCTCTTGACCCGGCCATGGGCATGACCGCCGTGGATCTGATTGATAAGATCCACCGGGAATCGGGAAAGACGATCATCATCATCGAGCACCGTCTGGAAGACGTCCTTTACCGTCACGTTGACCGCATTCTTTTGATCAATGACGGCCGCATCGTAAAAGACTGCACGCCTGATGAGATGCTCTGCAGCGGCCAGCTGAAGACCCACGGTATCCGTGAACCGCTGTACATTGCCGCCTTGGAAAACGCCGGGATCAGATTTGCGGAAGGCGAACATCTTGATGACATCGAAAAGATCGACATCGACAGATACCGTGATGCCGTTCTCAGCGAGTTCGCCCGTTCCAAGCCCTATACCGTCGGCGAAAAGGGAAAGGTCGTTGTGGAAGTGGAAAATGTCGACTTCCAGTACAATCCCGAACACAAGGTGTTGGAAAACGTTTCCCTGACCATCAGGGAAGGCGAAAAGCTGGCGATCGTCGGCAAGAACGGCGCCGGCAAGAGCACGCTGGCCAAGCTTTTATGCGGCATCATCCGGCCCATCAGCGGTACGATCAGGATCAACGGAGAAAACTACCTCTCCATGTCGATCCGGGAGATCGGCCAGCTGATCGGCTATGTAATGCAGAATCCCAATCAGATGCTGGTCAAGGACATGATCATGGACGAGATCACCCTGGCTCTGCAGCTCAACGAGTTCCCGGAAGAACTCATCAGCCAGCGCGCTGAGGAGACCCTGAAGATGACGGGCCTCTACCCGATGCGCAACTGGCCGGTTTCCGCCCTGAGCTACGGTCAGAAGAAGCGCGTAACCATCGCCTCGATCCTGGCGCTGCAGCCGGACGTCATCATCCTTGATGAACCGACGGCCGGACAGGATTACCGTCATTACACGGAGATCATGCGGTTCCTTGACGATCTGAACCGAAACTACGGAAAGACGATCGTCTTCATCACCCACGACATGCACCTGGCCATCGAGTATACCGACCGGGCGCTGGTGTTTGCCGACGGCAGGCTGATCGCCGATGACTTCGTCTATAAGGTTCTGTCCGATAAGGACATCATCGAAAGAGCGAATCTGAAGGAAACCTCACTGGTATTGCTGGCCCGCAAGGTCGGCCTTGATCCGGAGGAATTCATCAGGCACTTCATCGAAAGAGAAAGGGAGGAGAGAGAAAATGGATAGCTTTGGCAAGAGACTTTTCATTGCTCTGGCTCCCGGAAAGACCTTCCTGGACAGACTGCAGGGCAAGACCAAGATCCGCCTGTTCTTCGCTTTCATCCTGATTCTGGTGGCGACCTGGGACATGCGCATACTCTTCCCCATCCTGATCATCTCCATCATCGGCCTGATCTCCATCAAGCCGGAATGGAAGACAGTCAGGGGCCTGACGGTCTTTACATTGCTGATGAACCTGTTCAATCTTTTCCTGATCTGGGTCGTTTCCCCCAACTACGGATACAGCCAGGTCGGAGCGACGACGGTTCTGTTCAGATTCACGGAAACCTACATTTTGTCGGCGGAAACGCTGTGGTATTTCCTGGTCAGACTGACCAAGTTCATGGCCACCTTCTTCGTTTCCCTGACCTTCATTCAGTGCATTACGCCCAGCGAGATGGCTGCCGGACTGTACGGCGTGGGAATACCCTATAAGATCTCCACCGTCATCTCTCTGGCCTTCCGCTACATTCCCGAGATCGCCCGGGACTTCAATGAGATCAAGATCTCCATGCAGGCCCGCGGTCTGGAACTGGACTCCCGCAAGAGTTCGCTGATAACCAGGCTGAAGCAGAATGTCCTGATCCTGGTACCGCTGATCATCGTCTCCTTTGACCGGGTCGGCAACATCGCAGACGCGATGGATCTGCGCGGTTACGGCCGCATGAAGACCAGGACTTACTATGCCGAACACGAACCGACCAAAGGTGACCGGATCGTCAACATCGCCAACATCCTGCTGTATGCCGGCTTCATTGCCATCGTGGTGGTACGCATCGTCAGCCACCGTGAATTCCTGATCTGGGCACCATGGGTGAAGTAAGAGACTATTTTCTGGCTCATCTTGATGAGCTGAAGGAACTATTGGCCATTAATTCGGTTTATGATAAACAGACGGCATGCGAGAGCATGCCGTATGGTCTTGGTGTGGCCAGGGCGCTCGACTACATGCGTCAGATGGCCCTGCGGGACGGCTTTGAGGTATTGGAATACGATAACCAGGCCATTGCCATCCGCAGAAAGGGTGAAAGCCACCGCCAGCGCATCGACATCGCCTCGCATCTGGACGTTGTTGAGGTCGGTGATGGCTGGAGCAGGGATCCCTTCAAGCCGGAAGTCATCAACGGCCGGCTCTACGGCCGGGGCACCAGCGACATGAAGACCGCCGCCTTCCAGAGCTATCTGGTTCTCAAGAAGCTTACGGAAGACGGGGTTCCCTTTGTCCGGGAACTGCGGATCGTTCTGGGCAGCGACGAGGAGCGGACCATGAATGACATGTTCCACTATGTCGAAAAGGCCGGTCTTCCCGACTTTGCCTTCACGCCGGACGGCCGTTTCCCGATGGCCATCGGGGAAAAGGGCGCGCTGATGTGGCATCTGAGAGGAAAGTATCAGGGAACGCTGATCCGCAGACTGGACGGCGGCGTTCAGTGCAATGTCATCCCGCCGGTCGCAACAGTTCAGCTTGATCCTGATTTCGACACTTCCCTGCTGAAGGAAAGCCTCGGCAGGATCAGAAAGTATGAACTGAAAGACCATACCCTTACCGTTTACGGCAAGCAGGCTCACTGTTCGATTCCCTGGGCCGGTCACAGCGCCACGACGGATCTGCTTTATGTGCTGAAGGACCATGATCAGCTGGCGGCCAATCTCTATGAGATCTTTGCCTCTCCCTATGGCGAAGGCTTCGGCTATCATCTCAGTCACGGCCTGCAGAAGAGCTTTACTACCAACCTGGGCATTCTGCGCATCGATGAAGACGGCACGATCTACAGTCAGGTAGACGGCCGCTATCCTTATCAGCTGAAGAGCAGCGAACTGACGGAGATCCTCAAGAGCAGATGCATCGCCGAGGTTTCGCTGGACTATGATTCCCCGCCGACCAACAACTCAGTGGATGATCCCTACATCAGAACCCTGCTGAAGGCCTACCGCAAAAAGACCTGGGACTTCATGAAGCCGTTTGTCTCCGGCGGTGTTTCCTACAGCAAGGTCTTCGGCCATTGCGTGGCCTTCGGGCCCAAGGCCAATGACCTGCATCCCACGATGGCTCATCAGGCTGATGAGTACATCCGGATGAAGGATGCCCTGAAAGCCTTTGAGATCTATTACGAAGCCATCAGAAAACTGGTGAGCGAAGAGGAGCTTTAGAATGAAGAAGTACATTGTTCTGCAGACGGACTTCGGCAGCGAATGGCCGTTTGTCTCCACCATGAAGGGCGTCATCAAGCAGGTCGATCCCGGCTTGGAGATCTTCGACAGCTGTCATCAGATCCCCCCTTTCAGCATTCTCGAGGCTTCCCAGCAGCTGAATTACATCAGTCCGTTCTGGAGCGCCAATACCGTCTTGGTGTCGGTTGTCGACCCGGGCGTGGGTACTGACCGCTGGGCCGGCTGCTTTAAACTCAATAACGGGCAGTACGTAATTTCGCCCGATAACGGAGCGCTGACTCATCTTTACTACAATGTGGGCATTGCGGAAGCGCGCGAGATCAGAAAGGATCTGCGCTGGCCGGATACGGAAGAGGTTTCCGTCTTCCATGGCCGCGACATCTTCGCCTACGCTGCGGCGCTGCTGGCCAGCGGTCAGCTCAGCTTTGAGCAGATCGGCGAGCGTTATGAAGACATCGTGCTTCTTGACGAAAGATACCTTAAGGCCGAGATATCTGAAAAGCAGTGCACGGGAATCGTTACCAACGTCTCCGATCATTTCGGATCCATCGTCCTGTCCATCGACGTCCGGCAGTTTCTGAATGCCGGTTACCGATATGGTGAGCAGCTGGAAGTCACGCTGGAAAACGAAGACGGAGTTTATTTTAAGAAAAGCGTTCCCTATGTGCGCACCTTCGGCGATGTAAACATCGGTGAATGCCTGCTGTTCAATTCCTCCAGCGGCTGCCTGTCCCTGGGCATCCATCAGGGCAGTTTCCGCGATGCGTTC
>JAFZBT010000010.1 GCA_017561615.1 Erysipelotrichaceae bacterium | reverse complement strand
CGGTTTCCAGTTCGATGACGGCGTAATCAGCGCCGGCATTGATCTCGGCAACGCCCTGGAAGACCATGCCCATGGCCAGAACGATCTCGCCCTGCTTCAGTAAGCTGATCGGGCCGGAGCCGGAGGAAGTGAACTGCTTGGCATTGGCAGCCAGAGCCTTGAAGTATTCAAGAGCCTTCTGTTCGCCGATCAGGTTGACGACGTTCAGGTAGTAGGCATAGCCGGTACCGGAAGTAGTCGGATCAGGCATGGCCAGTAAGCCCTGATACTTGCTGTCTAACAGATCATCGTAGGTCTGGGGGAAATCCCAGCCGTGTTCTCTGAAGTAGGCGGCGTTGACGGTAATTCCGCAGTACTGCTTAACCCACATGACATACTTGTGGTGGGAAGGATTGATGCCGTCGATGAAGGCAGATGTATCAAATGAAGACAGGTCAGCGAAGTTGTCCTTCAGGTTTTCCATGTGGGCAGCTTCCAGGTCAACGATGATGTCGGCTTCAATGCCGGTACCTTCGGTCTTGATCTTGGCAGCGAGGTTGCCGGTGCCGACGTTCTCGATGACGATGTCAAGATCCGGGAACTTCTCGGCGATGGCGGCCTTCATGGCCTGAATGCGCTCTTCTTCCTGACAGCTGAAGATGACGATTTTTTCGGATTTTGATGAACTGCAGCCGACAGTGCAGCTGAGCATGAGTACAGATAATAAGACGATAAGAAGTTTTTTCATAACGCTCTCCTTTTTCATAACAAGAACATTCTACGCTCCTGAATAGGGCAAGTCAACGGTTTTTGTTCTGTTTTTCCAAAAGAAAAGTCCGAAACAGAACATTTTCGGACTTTTTGATATTGCTTTTGTTTTATTTTCCTTAGATTTTTCCCAGAAGCTTGAACATGTTCTTCTTATAGACCTCGACACCGGGCTGGTTGAACGGGTTGACGTCCAGCATCAGAACGGTCATGGCGCAGGCTCTGAAGAAGAAGTAGATCATGTAGCCGTAGCTGAACTCGCTGTTATCATCCAGATGCAGGATGATATTGTCGTTCTTTCCGGTATTGGAGTGGGCGTCTACGGTGCCCTGGAAAGCCATCTTATTGACCCAGTCGATGCTCTTGCCGGCCAGGTAATTCATGTTGTCCAGGTTGTCCTCATCGGCCGGGAACACCATGTCTTCCTGCGGCTTGTCGATCATCAGCGTGGTTTCAAAGAAGTTCTTGGTTCCTTCCTGGATGAACTGGCCCATGGAATGCAGGTCGGTGGTAAAGGTAACGGAAGCCGGCAGGATGCCCTTGCCTTCCTTGCCTTCCGACTCGCCGAAGAGCTGCTTCCACCATTCAGCGACCATGGTGACCGCCGGGTCGTAGCAGACGAAGAATTCGACGTTCTTGCCCTGCTTTTCCAGGATCCTTCTCAATACCGCATACCTGTAGGCGGCGTTGGCCTTAAGATCGCTGGTCTGATAGTCTTCTCTGGCCCTGGCACAGCCGGCCATCAGCCTGTCGATGTCCAGACCGGCCGCGGCGATCGGCAGTAAGCCAACGGCGGTAAAGACGGAGAAGCGTCCGCCGATGTCATCGGGAATGACAAAGGTGCGGTAGCCCTTCTGATCCGCCAGATTCTTCAGGGTGCCTCTGGCCTTGTCGGTAGTGGCGATGATCCTTCTGGCAGCCTCGTCTTTTCCGTATCTTTCTTCCAGGTATTTCTCATACAGGCGGAAAGCGACGGCTGTCTCGGTCGTCGTACCGCTCTTGGAAATGACGTTGACGTAAACGCTCTTGCCTTCCAGATGCTTAAGCGTCTGGGCCAGGTAGGTTGAGGAAACAGTATTGCCGGAGAAGATGATTTCCGGCTTGTCATCGGGATAGAGTCCCTTCATCATTTCAATGGCACTTCTGGCTCCCAGATAGGAACCGCCGATGCCGCACACTACCAGGACATCTGCTCTTTCCCGGATCTCTTCGGCCACTTCCTTGATGCGGGCGAATTCTTCTTTGTCGTAATTGACCGGCCAGTCGACCCAGCCCGTGAAGTCATTGCCCAGACAGCTCTT
>JAFZBT010000103.1 GCA_017561615.1 Erysipelotrichaceae bacterium | reverse complement strand
GTGCCTTCCTGGCTCAGAGAAACGACATCATGTCGCTGAGCTGCGCCAATGAGGTATGTTACCGGGCGGCGGAAAACTACCGGCAGGAACATTACCGCTATTCGCTCTCCGCTGCGCAGCTGATCCGTCAGCTGGATCAGCAGCTATACGAGCTGAGCAAATAACGGCGGAAAAGAACCGGGGGATATGTTATAATTTTTGTTGTCAGAACCGATAAAGAGGTGTGATGATGAAAATTGAAAGAACGAAAAAGACAATATCGGGCAGTTTCTGGGGGATGATGGAGAAGATCACCCGTCTGGTCGGCCCTTACATATTGAGAATAATCGTCCTCAAGAGACTGGGAATCGACTATCTGGGATTAAGCGGCATGTTTAATTCCATTTTGCACGTTCTCTGCCTTTCCGAACTCGGTGTCGGGACGGCCGTCGTCTATTACCTTTACAAGCCCATAGCCGAAGATGATCAGGAAGCGATCTGCCAGATACTCAGCTATCTGCGCCGGCTGTATTTCATCATCGGCTCCGTCGTCATGCTGGCCGGCATCATCATCATGCCCTTTCTGCCGCATCTGATCAGCGGCTCCGTACCGGCAGACATCAATCTTTATCTTCTTTACCTGATCTATCTGGTTCATACGGCCCTGTCTTATGCGATGTTTGCCTATAAGACTTCGCTGCTGAATGCCATGCAGAGCAATGACGTGGTTTCCTGCATCGGTTTCTTCGTCATGGTCATCCTCTACGGCGGCCAGGCCGCTGCCCTGTATCTGACCAAAAACTTCTATGTCTACGCGTTCATGCTGCCGATAACCACGGCGCTGAGAGCCATCCTTACTTCTCTGTACGTCGACCGCCACTACCCGCAGTTTCTCCAGCGGGCCAGGATCACTGATCAGCGCCGCTCTGAGATCAAGAGCAAGATGCTCCCGCTGTTGTCCGTCAAGCTTAACAACATGATGATGCTGTCACTGGACACCATCGTCATCACCGCCGCCATCTCCCTGGAGATGAACGCCATTTACAATAACTACTACTATGTCATGAGCGGCGTGCTCGGACTGCTGATGGTAATTTACGATTCCATGCTGGCGGGTGTCGGCAACTCGATGGTGGTGGAAAGCCGCGATAAGGTAATGAACAACTTCCGCAAGTTCAGCTGCATCAACAGCTGGCTGATCACCGTCTGTTCAGCTGCCATGCTTTGCCTCTACCAGCCGTTCATCAAGCTCAGCTTCGGCAAGGAAAGCCTTCTGACGGTCGATCTGGTCGTAATGTTTGTCCTGTGCTTCTATCTTACGGTCATGCAGAAGATCGTTGCCCTGTACAAGGATGCCGCCGGTCTATGGCGGGAAGACATGGTAAGAATGTACGTGGCCAATTTCGCCAACATCATTCTCAGCATCGTCCTGGTAAGACCGTTTGGCCTCTACGGCGTCATCGGCGCCTCGGTACTGGTCTATGCGATCAGCGTTCCTTTCCTGGACAAGGTCCTTTTCAAGAATTTCTTCCATCAGCCGGTCGGCAGATACTACCTCTGGGAGATCAGGGAAGTCATCGTTTCCGTGATCGTCTGCGCCGCCTGCTATTTCGTTACCTCATACATGCCGGAAGGGATCCTGGGCATGCTGATCAGAGGCGTCAGCGTTGTTGCTGTTTCGCTGATCCTGCTTTTCGCTTTCTACTGGCATGATGCCTCCTACCGTCAGGCCATCCGCTGGTTCATCAGCAAGGTTCTGAACTTCGCCGCCGGACTGCTGAAAAAGTTCGGCATAAAGCTGAGTCATTAGGAAAATGAACATCATCGTTTCACTGAACAACATTGACAGTCTGTCTGAAGCCGCCCGCTTTCCCATCAGCCACGTGCTGATCGGTGACGGGCATTTTTCCAGTGGGAACAGCTTTATGGACAGAGAGCAGATCCGGAAGTTCATCAGCAAAGCCCACGAACACGAACTGAAGGTAATCATCCGGACAGACCGCCTCTATGGCGAAGATGAGCTGGAAGATCTGAGCGCTTATCTTCGTTTTCTGAAAGATGAAGGAGCCGACGGACTTTTGATCGGCGATCTCGGTGTCCGGATGATGGTGGAAAGGGACAATCTGGATCTTGAATGCCTGTATGCCCCGGAGACGCTTTTGACCAACAGCTATGATGTCCGCCAGCTGCTGCTGGATGGCATGGACGGCTGCGTCATTTCCAAGGACATTCCCCTGAAGGACAGTTATCAGATCGCCAAGGATAATGAGTACGGCTGCTGGCTGAGAGTTTACGGCCCCGTGCTGATTGCCTGCAGCCGGCGCCGGTTCGTAAGCCTTTATCTGCAGCAACAGCAGGAAAGGCTGGAGAACTGGTATCTTCAGGAAGAAAGCCGTCAGCTGATGATGCCGATCGTCGAAAAGCCGGAAGGCAGCTGGCTGTACGGTTATTGCCTGCATTCCCTGGACAGCATCAGGGAAATCGCCGCTCTTCCGCTTAAGGGCATCATCTTCGATGATCCCATCGGTGTTGATGACGACACTCTGCAAGCTCTGCGTCTGCATCTGGAGGTGCTGGACGGGAAAAAGAGCGCTGAAGAAGCTTATGAACAGCTGCCCGTCCGGGACGGCCACACTTCCTATGGCAGCATTTCCGCCGTCCGCCGGACGGTGCTGGATAAGGAGAAACAGGAATGAGGACCGAACTGCTGGCTCCGGCCGGTGATCTGGAAAGAGCGAAGACCGCAATCGTCTACGGCGCCGACGCCGTCTATTTCGGCGGCCGGCAGTTTTCCCTGCGCGCCCGGGCTTCCAACTTCTCTCTGGAAGACATCAGGGAAGCAGCCGAATTTGCCCACCAGCATGGCAGCCGGGTTTACGTGACGGTCAACATGATACCGCATAACAGCGACTTCGAAGGCCTGGAAGACTATCTGAAAAAGCTGGAGGAATACGGCGTTGACGCCATCATCTGCGCTTCCCGGGCCATCATGGCCATGTGCCGAAGCGCTGCCCCGAAACTGGAAGTGCACATTTCCACCCAGCAGACCTCAACTAATTCGCAGGCGGTGTCCTACTGGCAGCAGCGGGGCGCTGACCGGGTCGTTCTGGGCCGGGAAGTTGATTACGAAAACCTCAAAACGATCATGAGCAGGGCGGAAGTACCCATTGAGGTGTTCATCCACGGCGGCATGTGCGCCAACTATTCCGGCCGCTGCACGATCTCCAACCTGCTGACCAACCGCGATGCCAACCGCGGCGGCTGCGCGCAGTCCTGCCGCTGGAACTATCATCTCTATCACGGCGATCAGCTGCTGGACCGGGAAGAGTACCTGCTTTCCCTGGGCTCCCGGGACATGGCAGCCCCGGACTATCTGGAAAGACTGCTCAGACTGAACGTGGCTTCTCTGAAGATCGAGGGCCGGATGAAGACGGCTTACTACCTGGCGAATGTCATAAAAGCGTACCGCTTTTTGATCGACAGATATTATAATAAAGGTGAGATAAGCGAACAGGATCTGGCCTATGGCCGCAGTCTGCTGGCCAGGGTGGCCAACCGGCCGACCTATGACGGCTTCTACGGCGGCCTGGATCCGGAAAGCCAGATCTACAATCTGCCATCCCAGGTTTCTCAGAACTATGTCGCCTCCGTAGCCGATTACCGCAACGGCATGGGACTGCTGGAGACCCGCAACTTCTATCAGAAGGGTGACCGGCTGGCGCTGATGAATCCTCAGGGTGAGGACATCAGCTTCCTGGTCGAACGGATGATGGATGAGGATGGCAATGAAGTCACGGTGGCCAATAAGCCGATGCAGAGGCTGTGGGTAAAGCTTCCCGCGGAAGCAGACCGTTACAGTTTCATCAAGATGAGTGAGGATTAGCATATGAGCATTATCGAAGGCGCAATAGCGACCAAGGCAGCCCTGGCGAGCAAGTACCGCCGGGTCAATAAGATCTACATTTCCTATAACAAGAGCGGCTCGGACGTGACTTTCATCACCCGTCAGGCTGAACTCAAGCACATTGAGGTCGAAAAGGTCAGACCGGACCGGATCGAGGAGCTGGCCAGCGGAAAGACCCACGGCGGCATTCTCGCCGACGTTTCCGAGCGCAAGCTGCAGTCGCTTACTTCTCTGTTATACAAGGAACAGCCTTTCCTGGCCCTGGTTGAAGGCGTGGAAGACAGCTATAATCTGGGCTATGTGATCAGAAGCCTGTATGCCTTCGGCTGCGACGGCATCATCCTGAAGGATCACATCGTCGACTTTGACGATTCGACGATCATCAAGTCTTCAGCCGGTGCCTCGGAAATGCTGCCGATCTGCCATGTCGGCGATCTGGAAATGGCTCTGGACGTGCTGAAGGAAAACGGCATCCGGATCATCTCCGCCTACCGCGGCGGCGAACCGGTCTGCCTGTATGACTACGACTTTACCGGTAAGGGCATTCTGATCTGTCTGGGCGGACCCTTACGCGGTTTATCAAAAACCGTGCTGGACAACAGCGATGACTTCATCTACATTCCCTACGCCAGCGATTTCCGCAATGCCCTGAATGGCTCCAGCGCCATGGCGGTCATTGCTTCGGAGATCTTCAGACAGAAGAGCATGGAGCCTGAAGAGTGAAGCAGCCGGTGTATCTTGCCGGCGACACGGTGATCATCAACCTGTCCCGCAAGTCCTATAAGTCCGTTGACGAACTCGTCGCGGGCGAGAGCTTCAATGCCTTTCTGCAGCGCTATTTCAAGGATCTGGCCGTCCGCGACATCCGGATCTACCGCTGGCTGACCAACGGCCGGCCGCTGGAGGAGACCGTTCCTTCCCTGATCGAACTGATCAGGCAGCTGCTGGTACAGGGCGAGGAGATCACTGAAGTGCAGATGAGCCAGCTGGACCGCATGAAGTCCCTGTACATCGCTGAGGACTGCTACAGCTACTGGCGCAGCAAAAAACGCTTTACCCTGCTCAGCGGCAACCGCGCGGATGCCATGATGAGCAGTTTTATTGACTATGACGAAAAATACAACAGCCTGATCCGCCAGCTTTACCGCACCTGCCGGGAGAAGCTGCTGGGCCGGGGAGACAAGATCTACCGGCAGACCAGTTCCGGAAGCAACGCTTCCTGTTTGCTGATGAAATACCGGATCAGACTGCCCGGTGCCTACGCTTCCCTGCGCAATGTTCCCTTCATCGCCAGAGTGATGCTGAGAACACCGATCATGATGGACTTTGAGAATGCGGATAAGCATTGCGATATGGCGAGTCTTGATGAAAATCCCCTGGATTCCTTTTCGCTGGACATCCGGGATTTCTTCTGCCTGCCGCTGAAGGTCGGCGATCTGCTGTGTCTGACCTGTTTCCATAAGGACTATCTGGCTCAGGCCATCTGCCTGGTGAACATGTTTGAACTGGCCGAGGAAACTGACTGTCTCAGCCGCACCCCCGATCTGATCTGCCTGTTCGGGCTGACAGGAGAAGGGGCGCGCAGCGGTTTCTACCACGACGCAGACAACGGCATTCACCTGGCAGCCCTGTCATCCGGAAACTGTGACGGCAGCTTTTCCGTCATCAAGGATGCGATCCTGACTCTGCATAACCTTGCCCAGCTGGACCGCGGCCGGTTGCCGGTGCGCGGCTCGATGATGGAGATCTATTTCCGTGACGATACCAGAAAAAGCCTTCTTTTGATCGGTGACATGGGAGCCGGCAAGAGCGAAACGATCGAAGCGCTGATGGAGCTTTCCAATGAACTGAGAACTGACAGAAGCGTCAGAAGAGTTGAAGTAGTATTTGACGACATGGGTACCCTGAGGATCGCTGATAGCCGCATCGTGGCCAGGGGAAGCGAGACCGGAGGCCTTGAACGGCTCGATGATCTCTGGCAGAACGTCTACCGCGACATCGAAAAGGGAGTATTCATCAATCTGCAGAAGCAGGATCCCAAGGTCATCCTGCCGATCAGCAGTCATGAGATGATCAATTGCGATCATGTCATCGACATGGTCCTGTATGCCAACAATTACGCCGAGCGCATCGGCATAGAGCGCTTTGAGCACTATGGGCAGTTCCGAGACTGCCTGATCGAAGGAAGACACATGAGGAAGGATCCGGAAGGACGGAATGAACTTGCCTCTGTCTTTTTGGCAAATCCGTGCATCCCGGAAGAAAGACAGCCGCAGTGCCGGCAGATCATGGATGAAATATTCGGAAAACTCTTTGAAAATGAGGTCTATGCCGGCCAGCTTTTCACCAATCTGGCCAGCGGTAATCAGGAAAACCTGCGGGAAAGCGCCCGCTGTCTGTGGCAGCTGCTGGGACAGCTGCCGTCCTGAAGTGTTAGAATAGGTATGAGGTGAGTAATTTGCGCAAGCTGATCCGCTCCATCTTCGTCTGCCCGAAGCGCAGCGATACGATCCTTTCCATGGCAATCTACGCATTGCTGGTTTTCGGCATCATCGTTACCAGCAGCGCCCGGATCAATACCGGCGCCACGGTAAAGGCAACCATCAGCGCCCTGGGGAAGACGGCGGCCATCGTTCTTCTGTGCGTAGTCGCTTATCACGTCGTCTCCAACTACTTCAGCACGGAGAAGTTCGGCGTCGGCAGCATGTATGCCGTCATCATTCTGGAACTGGGCCTGCTTTTCGGAGCCGTGGTCTGCTGCTACCTGCAGGGACCCAAGAACGGCAACTATTCCTGGATCTACGCCAAGTGGCTGCCGTTTGACATTCAGCCCAGCGAATTCGCCAAGATCGTGGTGATCCTGATCGCGGCAGTCTTCTTCTGCGACAAGCGGTTTAACGGTTTCCACTTCTACTCAAGGGCCATCATGCGTCCTCTGGGCGTCTTTCTGGTCATGGTGCTGACCGTCGCCTTCATTCAGAAGGACATGGGCACGGCCTTTGCGATCGCCGCCATCGGCGTGCTGGTCTTCCTTTTGCCCTCCAACCGGGTGCTGATTCCCTGGCAGATCTTTGCCGTTTTCGGAATCGTTCTCGTGGGATTCGGCTATTCCTATCTGCTCACGGAAGCCGGACAGGAATTCCTGAAGAGCATCGGACTGGCTCACATCGCCGCCCGCTTCCAGGCGGTCTACCATCCCAGCTATACCAACGACGCCACCAGAGAGATCTTCTATTCCCTGCTGGGCATTTCCAAGGGCTCGATCCTGGGTGTCGGTCTGGGCAACTCCGTTCAGAAGTTCGGCTATCTGGTTTCCGCAGAGGCGGACTACATCTTCGCCATCATCGCCGAGGAACTGGGCCTGATCGGCATTGCCATCGTCTTTGCCGGCTACTTCATCATCATCTGGAGGCTGATCCATTACAGCCGCCGGGTAATGAAGGAAGCTGACAAGGCCATTCTGATCGGTACGGTCTGTTACCTGTTTGTCCACTTCTTCATGAACATCGGCGGCGTCAGCGGTCTGATCCCGCTGACCGGCGTCCCGCTGTTACTGATATCGCATGGCGGCAGCGCCATGCTGTCAATCATGATCTGCCTGGGCCTGTGCCAGGCGGTCATCGACAGACATCTTAAAAGCCGCGAAGAGCGCCGTAAGCTCATCGCCTAGGAGGAAATGAAATGATCGCAATTTATCCCGGTTCCTTTGACCCCATTACCTACGGTCACATGGACATCATTGAAAGAGCAGCGGCTCTGGTTGACAAACTCATCATCGTCATCATGGCCAACGACGAAAAGTCGGGCACCTTCAGCTTTGCCGAAAGGAAGGAAATGATCGAACAGGCCGTTACTCATCTTGACAATGTCTCCGTCGTCATCGGTGAAGGACTCACGGCCGAGTTTGCCGGCAAGGTTGGGGCCGGAGTCATCATCAGAGGCATCCGCGCCGTTTCCGACTACGAGTATGAGATGCAGCTGGCGACCGCCAACATGACCATCGCTCCGGAAGTGGAGACGGTCTTCATTCTGGCCAAGCCGCAGTATTCCTTCCTGTCCTCCTCGACCGCCAAGACCATTGCGGCCAACAACGGCCCGCTGGAGAGCTTCGTCGATGACTATGTGGCGGCAAGACTCAGGGAAAAGTATCGGAAGTAAAACAAAAGAACTGTCGGTTGAGAGAACGGACAGTTCTTTTCTTTTGGCTTAATAACCTAGAAGTCGATCTTGGTGCTTACTGGATCGTTCAGGGTTTCCGGATGCTGAAGGATGTGAGCCATCAGGGCAATGGAGCGGGCGAAGTAGAAACCGTCGCCGATCCTTTCGTCCAGGGTTACGCCGAAGTGGCAGACCTTGCGAAGTTCCTGAGTCCCGTCATCATTAGTACGCATCTCGTTTTCGATCTCGCCGATGGTAGCCAGCGATGAGCAGGAACCGAAATCGGCGATGTTGTGGTAGATGGCACCGCAGCGGATGGACCCGAGGTTGGAGATGATCATCGAAGTGAAGTAGATGTTGTTGTCGGTCAGTGACTTCGGCAGCATTCCCCGTTCGCCGAGCTTCTTCATCAGCCAGAAGATCGGTACTCTGATGATGTTGGGCAGCTTGCCCAGGGCTTCGGCGGCGCCGTTGGCGCCGGTCTTGTCCGGCTTGGAATTACGCAGGGTGGTGACCAGATCGGTTGCCTTGGCTGCGAGGGTCTGCAGATTGTCGTTTTCCTCGACCGGGACGACCAGCATCAGCTCATCTGACTTGTCTTCCAGGGCGATCTTGGCGACGAAGGAGAGCGTGATGTCATTGTGCGTGTACATGTGACGGTTGGCGACGAAGTAATTCAGCCGCGGCCGGTTGTACATGACCTTGGCAATGGCGGTCAGAAAGGCCTGGAAATAGGTATAGTGGATACCCTTCTGCTTCAGATCGGTGATGTAGTTGACCAGTTCGGTGACGTCAATCTTGCGGTCGATGTAGACTTCGCATTCCTTTCTGGTCGGCTTGAGGTCGATCATGCACTGCATCAGGGCGGGTATTTCAACTCTTGTAGCGTCTTTTCTCATAACAGGTTTCCTTTCAGTTATAATGCTAATATTCTAGCACTCCCACGGAAAAACTACCACCATTATTTATTCCCCCTTGCCGTTTCCGGATGATCAGGAAAAAGGAAAAGCCCCTGAGGGCTTTGTCTACTTGCATAATTCAATGACTCGGTCTATCGCCTGCTGAGACGTCAGCATGGTGTTTTCGTTTTCCGTTCTCAGACGGAATTCCACCTGATCGTCCACGGCGCCCTTGCCGACGGTTATGCGCATCGGGATGCCGATCAGCTCCATGTCCTTGAACTTGACGCCGGGTCTTTCGTCGCGGTCATCCATGATCGGCTCAATGCCTCTTGCCGTCAGTTCGTCATAGAGTTTCCGGGCCAGG
>JAFZBT010000102.1 GCA_017561615.1 Erysipelotrichaceae bacterium | reverse complement strand
TCGTAGTATTCGTCCAGAAACGGCATGTAGGCCTTGGTCAGGGCGAACACCAGACACAGCGCCAAAGCGAAGCCCAACGCTTCAAGCGCCTTCTGCCAGACGGTGAAGCCTTCCTGATAGATCATCATGTAGATGAACACGGCCACGGCACCGCCGGCAAACAGATACAGGGTGGTCTTACTGAACAGTTCCTTTCTGATGTTGCTTAACAGATTCTTCAGCATTTTCTTCTCCTACTTCAGTTTATGGAAACCAGCTTATAGATGGTCTCGACCTGATCACGGGTCGGCAGATAGGGAGCCATGACGGCAGCGCTGCCACAGGCTACGCCGTACTTCAGGGCGGTCTTTATGTCACTGCCCTGAGCCAGATGACCGATGGTCGCCGACAGCATCGAGTCGCCGGCTGCCACGGTATTCAGCGGCTTCATGACCGGACCGGTAATGGTATAGCGCTCCTCGCTGCTCAGATAGCAGGCGCCGTCCTTGCCCAGCGAGATGAGGATGCTGGAAACGCCGCGGTCGATCAGCTGGCTGCCGGCCAGCGGGAGCAGCTGCTCCAGCGGCAGATCGCTCTGCAGGAAACTCTGCAGTTCCTCCAGGTTGGGCTTGATCAGGTAGGGACGGCATTCGATCAGATCTTCCAGGGAAAGATTGGGAACGTCCAGTACCAGCCGGCCGTTCTGCGCGTTTACTCTTTCAGCGATCCTTCTGATCAGTTCGCTGAGACCGGCCTGTATGGAACCGGAAATGATGACGTAGTCGCCGCTGCTGACGGCACTCATGAGATCAAGAAGCCTGTCCTGGGTGTCCTGGGATAATCTTGGTCCTTCGGCATTGAGATCGGTTTCCTGCTGGTGGCGGATCTTGACGTTGATGCGGCTGATGCCTTCGATCATGACCGCCTCAACATTGACCAGCGGAACCTTCTTCAGGTTTTCCACCAGGAAGCTGCCGGTGAAGCCGCCGGCCGGGAAAATGCAGGTTGAGGGGATGGACAGCTCGCTGAGCATCCGGGAGACATTGATTCCCTTTCCGGCCGCAATGTATTCAACCTTGGAAGCACGGTTAATGACCCCGATTTCAAAGCTGGCGGGGTGGAGATAGTAATCGATTGATGGATTCAAGGTAATTGTATATATCATGTTCACTGGCCTTTACACCCCCATTCTACGGGCTTGTAAAAGCCCTTTCAATGGTTTCCGGGACGAAAAGACAACAACGCAGCGAATCTGGGAAAGCGCATATCTGCCATGCAAAAACACGCATTTCTGATGCGTGTTTTGTCATGTTTAATAAGTTGGGCTGTTAAACCGAGCTGATTATGAGCGATTTACCGCTGATTGCAGATCTCCTTGAGGATAGCGGTAAGCCTGTCATTCATCTCGTGGACCTTGGTGTAATCGCCCGTCTTGGCGTTGAAGGTGTGGTTGGCGTCTTCGATCTTCAGCAGGGTCTTTTTTTGGCCCGGATACTCTTTGAAGAACTCCAGACTGATCTGCGGCGGCAGGGTGGGATCAGCCATGCCGACCACCACGACCAGATGGCCCTGGTAGTCCTTCATGCTTTCGGCGACGCTGTAGCCTTCAGCGCTGTCGTTGAAGCTCTTGTAGAGCAGTTCGTGACGGCCGTCGGAACAGGGGACGATGGTGTATTCGTCGTTTACCCAGTGATTCTGGAACATCGGATTGGTCTTGGTAGTGGGAATCTCCTTATCAGTTGCCGCCCCGTTGAGGGTGACGATGCAGAAAGGATTAAGAGCAGCGGAAAGACAGACCAGCTTGCCGCCCAGGGAATGACCGATCATGCCGATCCTTGAACTGTCGATCTGAGGTCTTTTCAGCATGTCGCGGTAAGCCGTTTCCACGTCGGTCAGCAGGTTAGGGTAAGTGTAGTCGCGGCGGTCATTGCGGTTTTCGCCCATCGAGGTGCAGTCAATGCGCAGCGAGGCGATGCCGGACTGAGCGAGCCGTTGTGCCAGCATGCCCTGGAAAAGGCCGTCGCCTTCCTTATAGGACATGTAGCCGTGAACGATCAGGAAGGCCGGCCATTTATCCTGACCGTCTTCGGGAAAACTGTAGATGCCCGGGATCTGCCAGCGGGCGCCGGGCTTGGGTATGAAGACTCTTTCGATCATGCTGTTTCTCCTTTACTTGAGATTACTTATTTCAACGCAGTTTTCAATGGGACCGGGGAAGGTGCCGATGGTGTCGGTCAGAATGGTGACTTCGCCGATGTCGGCGTACTTGCCCGGGTAGATCATGTTGAACTTGGAATGGTCAGCCAGCGCGTAGGTGATCTGGGAACGGGTAATGACCTTGTGCTTATTGGCTGCTTCAAAGTCATTGGTGGTGGAAAGGCCGACCTTTTCATGGATGCCGTTGACGCCCAGGAAAGCGGCGTCAAAGAAGTAGGAATCAAACTGGTCCAGGGTCTTGGTGCCGGTGATGGCCATGGTCGACTTGCGGACCGTGCCGCCCAGAACGATGGTATTGATGCCCCGTTCCAGCAGCTTGTTGATGTGAGGAATGCCGATGGTCACCACGGTGACGTTGCGGGCCAGAATGTAGTCGAGCATCGCAAAGGTGGCACTGCCGGCGTCGATGTAGATCATCTGATTGTCTTTGATCAGCGAGGCGGCGTAGCGGCCTACTTCCTGCTTGGCGGGACTGTTGGTGCCGTGCTTAAGCATCATCGGCGGCTCGGAGATGCGGGAATCGTTGATCCGGGCCCCGCCGTAGTAGCGTTCGATGATGGCAAGGTCTTCCATCTCCTGCAGGTCGCGGCGGATGGTGGACAGCGAGGTATTGTACATCTCTGCCAGCTGCTGAACGCTGACGTTCTGCTGCTCACGGATCGTGGCGATGATGTTATTCCATCTTACTTCTTTTCTCATGTCATTATTTCCTTATGGCTTTGTTAATTCCATTATAGCGGAAAACGGCGTTTTTTCCCATTGTTACAGGGAAAATGATTGCGTGTTTGCGTGTTCAGAAGGTAGAATGACAGTGAAAAGAACAGTGAAAGGAGCGATGAAGATGAAAGAATACCGGATGATCAGACTGATGCCGGCACTTAAGGAATTCCTCTGGGGCGGCAGCCGGCTGAAGGAAGAGTTCGGAAAGAACTGCGACCTTGACGCCGTGGCCGAATCCTGGGAGCTTTCCGTTCATCCCTCCGGTCCCAGCACCGTGGTGGAGACCGGTCAGCTTTTGGCTGACTACCTGGCGGAAAGGCCGGGTTATCTGGGTGAAGACCGCAACTGTCTGGACATTCTGATCAAGTTCATCGACGCCCGGGACAATCTGTCCCTGCAGGTCCATCCTGATGAAGCCTACGCTCAGCAGCATGAGCATCAGCACGGCAAGACGGAGATGTGGTACATCATCGACGCCGCGGAAGGCGCCGGCATCATCTACGGCATGAAGGATGAGATGAGCAGGGAAGAGTTCCGCTCAGCCATTGAGAACAACACCATTCTTGAACATGTCAACTTCGTTCCGGTCCGCAAGGGCGATTACTGCCTGATCAGAGCCGGCACGCTGCACGCCATCGGTAAGGGCTGCCTGATCGCCGAGATCCAGCAGTCCAGCGACGTGACCTACCGGGTCTATGACTATGACCGCCGGGACAAGTACGGCAATCCCCGGCAGCTGCACATCGACAGGGCTGTCGAGGTAACCGATCTGAAACCGGTCATTACCTCAGTCGACAATGTTGAAGGGCAGAGAACACTGATGACTGACAATGAACTCTTTACCGTCAGCTACGCGCCTCTGGGTGAGAGAATCTCCATAGAGACTTCCCCGCTGAGTTTCACCGCCGTGATCTTTACGGACGGTCAGGGAACCATAAGCTACCGTGACCAGCAGCTGACCTACCGCAAGGGTGACAGCTGGCTGGTACCGGCCGGTAATGACCTGATCGAAATCGAAGGCAGCGGCGAATGCCTCTATGTAACCGTAAAATGAAAACAAGGATCAGCCAATGTTGACTGATCCTTTTGTTAGGCGATGATAATGATCTGACTTACATCAGAAACCACATGGAGATAATGATGATGACCGCGATGTAGGCATAAATGGAGATGAAGTCCAGAGTGCTCTCGTCTTTGGTCAGTTTACGGCGGTTGACAGCCAGATAGAGAATCGTGATGACGATCTCTGCGCAGCACAATAATACCAGCGCGAAGTAGGGATTAACCGTTTCCCGGTTGAGCAGCACGTAGACGCCGAAGATCAGGATGGCCAATGCCTGGATGATGTATTTATGTATCTTGGTCACAGTTGATACCTCCAAAAAGACAAAGGCGGGAAGTCCCGCCTTTTTTCATGTTATGCAGTACCTGAGCCTTCGCCCTTGGTGACGACCATGTAGAGGATCAGCGAGATGGTGGTAAACAGGGTCAGGATGGCGGCCATGGCGGAAGCGTAGCCGTAGGAACCCTTGGTAACCAGTTCGTAGACCGAGATCGTCATGGTTCTGGTGCGGTAGGTAAACAGGTAGATGGCCGTGGACAGCTCCGTTATGATCGAAACCCACGACAGGATCGCTCCGGAGATGACGCCGTTGAGCATCATCGGCAGGGTGACCTTGAAGAAGGTCTTGGCCTTGGAAGAACCCAGGGATATGGAAGCTTCTTCGATGGTCTGGGGGATCTGCTGGAGAATGGCCACGGACGACCTGATGGTATAAGGCGAACGCCTTATGATCAGGGCCACGATCATGATGAACGGTCCGCCGGTCAGTACCGGTAAGCCCATGACGCTTCTGTTGAAGGAAACGATCAGGGCGACGCCGATGACGGAACCCGGAATGATGTAGGGCATCATGGTCAGGATGTCGAGCGTCTGGTTCATGATGTTCTTCCTTCTGACTACCAGGTAAGCGCAGACAACTGCCAGCAATACTACCAGCAGAAGAGCGGTGACGGCGATCTTGATGGTATTCCAGATGGTGTCGGAATAGGCTTCCAGAACGTAGCGGTAGCTGTTGAGCGAGAAGCCCTTCTTGAAGATCAGTCCGCTTTCACTGGTTCTCTGGAAGGAAGTGAAGATGACGTAGATCTGCGGCAGGAAAGCCAGCAGGGTAATGAAGTAGCAGTAGAAGTGCATCAGCGCGGACTGCAGCGGCTTGGCTTTCTTCTGCTCGATGGGATGCAGCGCATTCATCGTGAAGGTGAACTTGGAGTTGGCCCATTTCTGCAGCAGGAAGATGACCGTGGTGATGATGATGGCGATGACGCTCAGTGCGGCGGCATAAGCCTTGTTCTGGGACATTTCGCCGGAGTACTGGTCATAGATCAGCACGGTGAAGACCTGATAGCCCTTGCCGATGAATACCGGGGTACCGAAGTCGGCGAAGGCTCTCATGAATACCATCAGGGCGCTGGCCAGCATGGTGGGCATGATCAGCGGGATGATGACCTTCATGAAGCGCTTGATGCCGGTGGTGCCCAGGTTGGAACTGGCTTCCACCAGGGAGTTGTCGATGTTCTTGAGCGCGCCGGTGACATACAGGTAGACCAGCGACAGGAAACTCAGGGACATGACCAGCACGATGCCGTTGAAGCCGTAGATGCTGGGCATCTTGATGTTGAAGACGTTCTTCATGAATCTGGTGAAGATGCCGTTGTTTCCGGCGAAGACGACCCAGGAGAAGGCACCGACAAACGGCGGCGACATGCTGGAGAGAATGATCAGCACGCGCAGGATCATGGAACCTCTGATCTTATAACAGGTGGTGAAATAAGCCAGGGGCACGCCCAGGATCAGGGAGAAGACCGTGACCCAGACGGAGACCTTGAAGCTGTGCTGCAGGGCCAGTACGTTGGACTTGTTGTTGATGAACTCCAGGTAGTTGACCATGGAGAAGACGCCGGTTTCCTTGTCCATGAAGGACTGCTTTACCAGCGAGATCATCGGGTAGATCATGAAGAAGATATAGAACGCCAGCAGCACGAAGGTGACGATTACCCAGCTGTCGTAGTTCTTTTTCTGCTTCTGAACAATGTTCTTTTTCTTCGTGTTCATAAGGATCTCCCCTTAGTCGTTGCCGTAGAGATACTTGTCGTTCTTAACGCCCTTGACAATGTTCTTGGAACCGTCTGCCGTAAATACGTTTACCTTTTCCTTCTTGATCTTCAGCCGGACATCCGTGCCGTTGGGGATGATCTCGTCGATCAGGGATTCCTGGATCAGCTCGAAGCGGTCATCGTCCTTGTCTTCGGTATGGATGCAGTGGACGGCATCGCTTAAGACATAGTAGTGGGTATTGAGGCCCAGGAAGACGGAGTCGTCGACCTTGGCGGCAATGCCTTCCTTATCGTTGATGACCAGTTCTTCCGGTCTGATGGCCAGAATGACGTCCTGGTCATGCTGCTGCTCTTCAAGAATGTTGTCCATCTCAAACTGGTAGCCGTCGGCCATGGAGATGATGCACTTGCCGTTCTTTACCGTCAGCTTGCCGTTGGCCAGATTGGTGCGGCCGATGAAGCTGGCGACAAACAGGTTGGCTGGACG
>JAFZBT010000101.1 GCA_017561615.1 Erysipelotrichaceae bacterium | reverse complement strand
GGCGGAATGGCAGCCAGCCTTTCGGGCGTTTGACACTTCGGTCCAACTGCTGAAAGCCACCTGGGCCGGCGACGCGGACAGAGTGGCCGAACTGGTGGACAAACTGAGAATAAAGGGGTAATTGAATGAAGGAAGAAAGAACAGACAGACCGGTATGCATCATCACCGGCGCTGTTGGCGGCATCGGACAGGAAATCGTGCGCAAGTATCTGGAAAATGACTGGCAGGTCGTGATGATCGATCTGGACGGTGCCAGACTGGCGGAAACTGTCGTCAAACTCGGTTTTGCGCCGGAGCGCAGCGACTGCTGGGCTCTGGACATTACCGTCGAGAAGGATGTTGAAGAGATGGTAAGGGCCGTCCGGGAAAAGTACGGTCACATCGACGCGCTGGTCAACACGGCCGGCATCTGCGGACGCTACGACATCACCGAAGACTATGGCTATGACAACTTCCGCAAGATCTATGAAGTCAACGTCTTCGGCACCTTCTTAATGATGGAGAAGGTATTGCCGGTAATGAGAGAGCAGAAGAAAGGCGCCATCGTCAACTTCGGTTCCTGTTCCGGCATGCGGGGCTACTCACTGGAGATCGGCTACGGCTCTTCCAAGTGGGCGGTCATCGGCATGAGCAAGAACGTGGCGGTGGAATACGGCAAGTACAATGTCCGCTGCAATTCCATCTCCCCGGGCTGGGTAGCCACGGAAATGATGAAGCAGACGCTGGAAGACTATAAGAGACAGGGCAAGGTCAACTTCGTGCTTTCGCCGATGGACCGGGCGGCCGAACCGGCGGAGATCGCTGACACGGTCTACTACCTGACTTCCGATCAGGCCAGCTTCATCAACGGAGCCAACATCTGCGTTGACGGCGGCAAGACCGCCTGTTAAGAAAGGAAACAACCTAATGGATAAAAAGGAATTTTTCAGTAAGAAAAGAGTAATCGGCATGGTGCACCTTCTGCCTTTGCCGGGAAACGCATCCTACCGCGGTGATAACGCCGAAATTGAAAAGCGGGCTCTGGAAGATGCTCAGGTGCTGATCGACAACGGTGTTGATGCCATCATGGTGGAAAACTTCTATGACTGGCCGCAGTACAGCACCGAGATCTCCTTTGCGGCTTATTCGCTGATGCTCAAGATCGCCACCGAGATCCGCAACATGTGCAAGCTGCCCTTCGGCGTCAACATTGAGATGAATGCCTGGGTCCAGGAATGGACGATGGCCTATGCCGTTGGCGCTGACTTCATCAGGATCGAAGCCTTCTGCGACAACCGCGCCGGTTCCTTCGGCATGATCGAAGCCTGCTCGACCGGATTGATGGACCTGCAGAAACAGCTGCCTTCCGACACGCTGATCTTCTCTGACGTCCATACGGCGGAGACCCATGGCGTCCCGGACATCCCGATCAACGCCTGCGCTCAGAACTGCATCAACCATGAGACCAGCGCCATCATTGTCACCGAAAACGACGACAACAAGCGCATCACCGTTGATGACGTCAAAAGCATGAGAGAGCACATCGGTGACTGCCCGATCATCGTCGGCGCCGGTGTCAAGCCTGAAAACGTCATCCAGTACTTTGAGGCCGGAGCCAACGCCGTAATCGTCGGCAGGG
>JAFZBT010000100.1 GCA_017561615.1 Erysipelotrichaceae bacterium | reverse complement strand
GTCTAACTGACGGGTAAGCCGGTAAGTACCGTCCAGGGATCTGAGGGCCACTTCGGCCGTGGTGTCGATCAGACAGCCGTAACAGACGTGACCACCCAGCACCTTACCCTGCCGGTCGGCCATGGCGATGTGCATGTGGCTGCCGTTATCGCTGACGGTACCGGTGAGGGATACTATTTCATACTGCTCGTTCAGGCTTACGGTGCTGTGGCCGTCAGCCAGACGGATGACCGCCTGATAAAGGCTGCCCACCACGGTCACGACGACCGCGGAGGTGATGCCGTTTTTCTGGCAGAAATCTTCAATTGACTGGCGCAGATCGCAGCCGTAGGTAAGCCGGAAGATGTAGTCCATAGAAAGCCTCCGCAACATATTTTAGCATAATTTTCCCCCTCTGCAAGTTCCACGCATAAATAAAGGTGCCGCTGAGACACCTTTATTCATAATACTAATATTCAAGAAGGGGGAAACAATGATTTTCTTTACGACTATATTAAACCGTACTTTTATGAAATCTATATGAAATATTTCACTTTCTTCCGTAAATTTTCGTCATTTCCGCGATTCTTGCGGCCAGCTTATGGTCATACTGCTTCCTAAGCATCCGCCACTTCCAATTGCCCAGGGTACCCGGGCAGTTGATGCGGGCCTCTTCGCCCAGATTCAGATAGTCCTGCATCTGGAAGACGACGAGGTTGGATACCGAAGCCATGGCGCCCCGGATGATCGCGTAGTTGAAGTCTTTGTCATCAGTGATGTGGAAGTATTTCCTGGTATATTCCAGATCCTTTTTGGTCACTGAGGGGATCCAGCCCTGGATCGGCGAGTTGTCATGGGTGCCGAAGTAGCAGACGCAGTTGGGAATGAAGTTATGCGGGGTATTGCGGTTGGGCACGTAGGCCTCCATGCCGAAGGCGATGACCTTCATGCCCGGCAGACCGGAATCAGCCAGCAGCCTGTCGACATCCTCGGAGATGATGCCCAGATCCTCGGCGATGAATTCCACATCGGCACACTTCTTCAGTATCGTTCTGACAAACGGCAGACCCGGTCCCGGCAGCCAGCGGCCCCTGCGGGCGTTGGTATCGCCGTACGGCACCGCCCAGTAAGCCTGCAGACCGCGGAAGTGGTCAATGCGCAGCACGTCAAAGTAGCGGGCCGAGCCCTTGATCCTTCTGATCCACCACTGGTAGCCGTCCTTCTTCATCCGCCGCCAGTTGTACAGCGGGTTGCCCCACAGCTGACCGTCCTCGCTGAAGTAATCGGGAGGTACGCCGGCAACTTCCCTGGGAACGTTGACGCTGGTCAGCTGGAACTGATCGGGATCAGCCCAGCAGTCCGCGGAGTCCAGAGCGACATAGATCGGCAGGTCGCCGATGATCCTGACGCCCTTTTCATGGGCATAGCGCTTCAAAGCGGCATATTGGCCTTCAAAGAGATACTGAAGGAACTGGTAGAAGCGGATGTCCTCCCGCAGCTCGGCGGTATATTTCTCCATGGCTTCCTGATGGCGCAGCCTGATGGCCTTGTCCGGCCACTCGATCCAGCTCTTCATGCCGAAGTGACGCTTGAGGGCCATGAACAGGCCGTAGTCGTCCAGCCAGTCGCGGTTTTCCTCGATGTAGCGGTAGAAATCGCTGAGGTCTCCCTGCATGCCTCTTTCGTAGGCCTTGTGCAGGACCTCAAAGCGGGTCTCATAGATGTATCCGTAGTCGATGTCCGCCGGGTTGGCAACCTTGAGCTTTCTGACGTCCTTTCTTTCCAGCAGTCCCTGTTCGATCAGGATGTCCAGATCGATGAAATAGGGGTTGCCGGCAAAGGAGGAAAAGCTGGCGTACGGCGAATCGCCGTAGCTGGTCGGCCCGATCGGCAGCATCTGCCAGTACCTCTGGGCGCTTTCCGCCAGAAAGTCGACGAACTTATAGGCTTCCTTTCCCAAAGTGCCGATGCCGTAGCGGGACGGCAGGGAAAATACCGGTAAGAGGATTCCTGAACTTCTCTCAATGCTCATAAACGTTACCCTTTCGTTTCCGATGTTCCGTTAACACTAGTTTAAACCAAAAAAGCCGTCCTTGACAATTAAGGGAAAGGCAAAATGTGTTATCATAAATTCAGAAGACAAAGAGGTAATAATATGCAGCACGAAATCAGGGAATCTCATCTTCTGCTGGATGAGAACAACAACATCATCGAACCCGGCTACGCCAAGAGGATGTTGCCGGTATACAACAAGAAGACCGACCTGCGCACCCGCTTTCACACCAAGGAATGGGACTACTACTACATCGGCAACCAGCACTACGGCCTGGCGCTGACCATCGCCGATAACGGCTACATGGGGCTGGATTCGGTGTCGATCCTCAACTTTGACGACCGGTTCTTCGTCACCAGATCGCAGATGCAGGCGATGACCCTGGGCAAGAAGAACTTTCCGGCCACTTCGGAAAAGGGAGATGTGAAATCAGCCAGTTCCAAGTGCGTCATCAGCTTTGAAAATGACGGCAAGACAAGACATCTTTCCGGCTTCCTGAATAACTTCATCGCCGATACGCCCATTGAGTTCGACCTGACCCTGACCGACTTCCCGGAGGAAAGCATGGTCATCTGCACGCCCTTTGAAAAGCCCGGTCACTTCTACTTCAACCAGAAGATCAACTGCATGAAGGCCGAAGGCTGGGCCCGTACCGGCCAGAAGGAATACCTCTTCAATAAGGCAGACTCCCTGGCTACCCTGGACTGGGGCCGGGGCATCTGGACCTACAGCAACACCTGGTACTGGTCAAGCCTGCAGTGCTACCTGGGTGAGCACCGCTTCGGATTCAACCTGGGCTACGGCTTCGGCGACACCTCAGCCGCCAGTGAGAACATGCTGTTCTACGACGGCAAGAGCCACAAGCTGGAAGAGGTCACTTTCCATATTCCCACCGATAACAAGGGCAGGGACCTCTTTGTGGAACCCTGGACCTTTACCTCTTCCGATGACCGCGTAAACCTTACCTTCAAGCCGATCTTTGACCGCGCGGACAACACCAACGTGCTGATCATTCAGTCCAATCAGCATCAGGTCTTCGGCCGCTTCTACGGCACCTGCATTCTGGATGACGGCACTGAAATAAAGCTGGACGGCCAGATGGGCTTTGCCGAAAAGGTCGCCAACCGCTGGTAGAATAAAAACACGGAACAGAGATGAAGAAAGGCACCCGGCTGATCAGCCGGGTGCCTGTTTTATTAATGGTCTGAAGATTAATCTTCGTCGTCGTCCTCGAGGTT
>JAFZBT010000009.1 GCA_017561615.1 Erysipelotrichaceae bacterium | reverse complement strand
CCTGATCTCCCGCAGGTTCAGCAGCAGGAAGATGGTGTTCATGTCGGATTCCTCTTCATTGCCGTAGTTGCTCTGAATGATGATGTGCTCGGAATCCTTTACGGTTTCGTACAGGAAACTCTCGTCATGGGCGTCACCGTTTACCAGTTCAAGGTCAAAGCCGCGCCGGGCGCAGATCTTCTGGACCGTTTCATAGTTGAACTTGTCGTAGTTTACCAATGCGACCCTGCTGACGGTGTCCGGCAGTTCGCTGAGAATGACTGACAGGCTGCGGCGGTTGCCGAAGATGGTCGTCTTGGACGCGCGGTCATTCTGCCGGCTGCGGATCTTTTTGGGCTTTGGCGTCTGCATCTGATCAGCACTGATCAGCGAACAGGAAGCCTGCGATTCCGCATAGACCAGAAGTTGGTCAGTGTTCTGAAGGAGCATGTCGCTTTCCGGATTCATGATCAGCTGTCCGTCATGAACAACACCGACGGGGACACCGCCGTCCATCCGGACCAGAAGATTTTCAAAGGTCAGACCGGTGTTGGCAAAGTCGTGGATGATGTAGAGTTCTGACCCTTCATAGTCAAAGATGTCCCGGAAGACGCGCGACAGGCCGGGCTGATTGCAGGAGTGAGCGATCAGTTTTCCGCGGGCATCGCTGAAGTGCAGGGCCATGATGTTGTGCTTTTCCGCCAGCAGCGCGGGGAAGCGGTTTTCGTCCTTGGTTATGACAGCGTTGATGCGCACATCAGCGATCTCGTTGCTGTCCATCAGGCTGATGAGCGCCAGCAGGATCTTAACCGTCTTGTCGTCATCAGTCGGACTGATGATGACGGAGCGGCAGGAAGCAATGGCAAGCTTTTCCAGAGAAACGGGATCAAGCGGATCAATTGTCCGGCAGATGATCCTGACGTTATCAGGCTTTTCAATGTTGTCGCTGACGGCCTCTTCCAGTTCATCCCGTTCCATTTCGGCGCCGACGACGATCGTACAGGGATCGTCCTGAGCGGCCAGCACCAGCTGACGCAGAAGGGTGTATTCACCGGAATAGAAGCCGATGAGAACGATGTGGTCCTTTTCAATGACCAGAGAGTTGCCTTTCCGCAGGCCGACGATCTTCTCTTCGATGGCGCTGCTGAAGATGCCGATCAGAACGCTGGTTACCAGCAGACCGACAAAGGCGGCCAGTGCCATCATGCAGACATAACCGACGCTGCCTTCCTCAAAGGAAGGCATCCAGGCATTGATGATCGTGGTCAGGCTGTCCCAGACAATGCCGAAGAACCCCTGGTCTTCGCTGAAGCCGCAGCTGAAGATGATGGCGGAGATCAGCAGGACGACCAGGATGGTGAAAATCAGCAGGATCCTTACCAGGCCGACGCTTCCTCTGGACATCTGATTGTCAAACCAGTAGGTAAAGCGGTCTTTGAGTGAAGGCTTGTTCATTAGTTTTCCTCCTTTGGGGCTGATTGTGCTAATTGATGATCTGCGGGCAGATCCTCTTTTTTCTATTATAATTCAGGTTCGGCCCCGAGCGCTACCGGCCAGCCATAATAAAACCAGGCATTGCCTGGTTCAGTCTTTTCTGAATTGATTTCCTACTTCTTCTTCTGGTCGAATCCGTACTTCTTGTTGAACTGGTCAATACGGCCGGCAGCCTGCTGGAAACGCTGTCTGCCTGTGTAGAACGGATGGCAGTTTGAGCAGGTATCAACCTTGATTTCCTTCTTGGTTGAATGCGTCATGAACTCGCTTCCGCATGAGGCACATACGACCTTTGTTTCATACATTACGGGATGAATCTTTTCCTTCATATTCTTCTCCTTCCGCCTTGGATATCCTGTCAATCCAAAGTAAGTGCTTTTAAATGTTAACACACCTGAATGAGCATTTCAAGCGGTTATTTGTTCATGTTGTAAATAATGTCCAGACCTTCAAGCATGAGGTTGTTGTCCAGGGTGATCTCGCTTTCGCAATAGGGAACGATGAGCTTGGCCAGGCCGCCGGTAGCGACCACTTTCATGTCATAGCCCATCTCCTTCTTCATCTTGGCGATCATGCCGTCCAGCAGCGAAGCCTGCCCGTAGACCAGGCCGCTCTGCATGGCTTCAACGGTTCCGCCGTTGATGACTTTCTTCGGGGCGGCAATGTCGATCATTGGCAGCTTGGAAGCGCTGTTGCTTAAGGCGTTCAGCGAAACGACGGCTCCGGGAATCACGGCTCCGCCGATGAAGGTGCCTTCCTTATCGACGACGACAGCGGTCGTAGCCGTGCCCATGTCGATGACGATCAGCGGATGGCCGTACAGCTGCATGCCGGCAACCGATCCGACGATCAGGTCAGCGCCGACGGCCTTCGGGTCGGGAACACTGACTTTCATCCCGGTTTTGATGCCCGGGCCGACGACCAGCGGGGTAAGGCCGGTAGTGATCTTGACAGCTTCCTTCAGAGGAGCGGTCAGCGGCGGTACGACGCTGGAGATGATGGCTCCGTCGATTTCGGCATCCTCGATGCCGCGGATCTCCAGGATGGTATGCAGCAGAACCGCGTATTCGGTAGCGGTCTTTTCCAGGTCGGTCTTGATCCTTTCACTGAAAACCGTTCTGCCTTTTTCCAGCAGACCGAATTCAATGTTGGAGTTTCCCATGTCAATGGCTAATAACATAAGCAGCCTCCTACTTCTTTACGAAGTTGATGATCCTGATGACGATCGGCACCAGAACGGCGTTCAGCAGCAGTTCAAACAGGAAGTTGGTACCGACGATTCCCAGCAGCACGAACTTTCCGGCGTCAGCGAAACCGAGCAGATCGGAAAAGTGCTGGGTGATGGGCAGAAAGACGGTCATTAAGGCCGCGCAGAAGATGCCGGTGTTGACGATCGGGGCGCTGATGGTGGCCACGACGGTGGCCAGCAGGTCCTTTTCGCCCTTAAGCAGCTTATAGAGCAGTCCGGGGATCAGACCGGCCATCATGCCCTTAAGCAGACAGACGCCGACGGTCAAGGCCGGGCTGGTCTGAAACATCAGCGTGCTCATCGGCTCGGTGCCGCTCAGGACGCCGATAACGACGATGACGCCAAACACCAGACCCAGAAAGGCTCCGGAAAGCGGTCCGTAGACCAGCGCGCCGATGATGATTGGTATGAGTGAAAGAGTCGGGGTAAAGGTCCCGAACTTGATGCCGCTGGCAACAGTCTGCAGCACGACGATGATGGCTGCCAGCAGGGCTGTTCCCGTCAGTTTCTTAATATTGGCGTTTCTCATGAATACCTCCGTTTTCATTCCCGTGATCTGCTCCTCGCAGTCCTTGCAGGGATATGAGTACAAAACCAGGAGTATTATAGCACCCCCCGGGAAAAGTGCAAAGAAAAACTCTCACGCCGTGAGAGCTGTTCTTAAAGTCTATTTGAGCATTTCCCGGTATTCGTCAACGATGACCTTGCCGGCTGAGGTCCCCAGCCGGGAAGCGCCGGCTTCGATGAACTTCAGAGCGTCGGCGGCGTTGCGGATGCCGCCGGCCGCCTTGACCTTTACCCGGTCGCCGACGCACTGCTTCATCAGCCTGACGTCTTCCAGAGTGGCGTTGCCGGTGCCCATGCCGGTTGAGGTCTTGATGAAGTCAATGCCGGTTTCCACGGCGATCTGACAGAGCATCCGCTTCTCTTCGTCTGCCAGATAGCAGTTTTCGAAGATGACCTTGCAGATGATGCCGTGCCGGTGACAGGCATCTACGATCCTGCGCATTTCGTCTCTGACATAATCCCAGTCACCGGATTTGACCTTGCCGATGTTGACGACATAGTCGACTTCGCCCGCGCCTTTTTCAATGGCGTCCTCAGCTTCAAAGACCTTGGCCTCAATGGTCATGGCGCCCAGGGGGAAACCGACGGCGGCGTCGGTAAGCACGTCCGTGCCTTCCAGTTCCCGGTTGCACAGCGGGATGTGGCAGTTATTGATGGCGACGGTCCTGAAGTTGTATTCTCTGGCAACCTGGCACAGCTTCTTCAGGTCGTCATCGGTAGAATAGGGCTTCAGCAGCGTATGGTCGATCATCTTGGCTAATTCTTCCGGTTTTAACATGGTGTTTCTCCTTTATCTGTCTGTCCTAATGATAGCACGAAAAAAGCCGGGCAGCATGAGCGATGCTCCCCGGCTTAGGGTGTTTATTCAGCGAAGATCCTGCCGATCTCCTGGAGGACTTCATCATAGCTGATGCTGTCAAGGTCGGTCACGTCGATGTCGAACTCCCTGCCCAGATGGATGTGATAGTCCTTGTGCTTGTGCAGATTCCAGAATTCTTCCTTGGTGTAGTCATAATGAGGGCCCTTGAGATATCTGTCGTATTCTTCCAGATGATACTGACTGCCCAAATGACCGGGATGACGCGGGTCGTTTTCATCGCGGTGCTTCTGACGCTGATAGATGACATCAAGGTCGCCGTAAAGACAGACGGTCAGGGCTTCGTAGCCGTTTCTTTCAACTACTTCGGCCAGTGCGTCCTTCTGCCGCTGGCAGAACGGATATTCCGCAATCAGCGGATCGCCGGTTTTCATCTGGCGGTCCAGAAACAGGTAAAAGTATTCCAGGCTGCGGTCGTTGATGGCGACCTTTTCCTCCTGCGAGTCAAAGCCCAGGATGTCCCAGAAGATCTCCTTGATCTGGTCATAGGAAACCTCGCGGAACAGGGGATACTTCTCCCGGATAACTCTGGCGGCATAGCTCTTGCCGGTACCCGGCAGGCCGGTGATGAAGACGATCAGTTTCTTCATGTCTGCTTCCTCGTTTTCTATATATTCATCATACAACAAATCCATCGAAGCGGACAGACGCCGGCGCTTTTGGTCTATAATAATACTTATGAAGCACAGTGAACTGATCAACGATCCTTCTTACAGTACGGCTGTCTTTCTGTTTGCCTCGTTACAGGATGAAAAACTGATCAGCGGACTGAAACAGCTGCCGGCCAATTTCATCCTTCTGGACGTCGATGACTGGAACGGCGAGCTTTCTCCCTGGTCTGCGAAAGCCGGAAAGATGCAGTTTTCGGGAAAGGCAGAGGAAACGCTGAAGCAGCTATTAAGGATCAGAGCGGCATACGAAGAGAAGCAGGGGAAAACCAAGGCCTTTCTGGCCGGCTATTCGCTGGCCGGCCTGTTTGGCCTGTACGGCCATCGTTATTTTGACGGTATCGTCAGCTGTTCTTCTTCGCTGTGGTTTCCCGGTTTTGTGGACTGGCTGATAAACAGCGGGATCGACAGGGAAAAGAAGATCTATCTGTCTCTGGGAGAAAGAGAAGAACAGAGCCGCAATCAGCTGCTGGCCACTGTCGGCGATCAGACCCGGCAGCTGTATCGTTATCTGCAGGAAAACGGCAATGAATGTACCCTGGTAATGAATCCCGGCGGTCATTTCGATCAGCCGGCGGAAAGACTGTTAAACGGAATCAGGTGGATCCTGGAGGAATAGGAAAATGGAAGTAAACGAATATCAGAAACTGGCAATGAAGACCTGGAGCAAGCGCCTGCATGGCGAAGAGATGCTGATAAACGGCGTCATGGGCCTGTGCGGCGAAGCCGGCGAAACCATTGATCTGGTCAAGAAGTATCTGCATCAGGGTCATGAGCTGAACCGGGAAAAGGTCATTGAGGAACTGGGAGACGTCTGCTGGTACATTGCTGAACTGGCAACCTATCTGCAGATCGATTTTTCCGACATTCTGGATTACAATATAGAAAAGCTGGCCAGACGGTATCCGGAAGGCTTCAGCGAAGAGAGATCGATTCACAGAGAGGAAGAGCAGGATGAAGATTAGGATCACCAGATTAAACCAGGAGGCGGTCATACCGACTTCCGGGTCGCCTTACAGCGCCGGAGTGGATCTCTACAGCTGCGAGGATGCCGTAGTCTTCTCCGGCCAGACCACCAAGGTTTCCACCGGCATAGCCGTGGAGATCCCGGAAGGCTATTTCGGAGGCGTCTTTGCCCGCAGCGGCCTGGCGACCAGGACCGGCCTGCGGCCGGCCAACTGCGTCGGGGTCATTGACAGCGACTACCGGGGCGAGGTGATCGTGGCCCTGCATAACGATTCCGAGCTCAACCGCTACATCCAGAAGGGCGAAAGGATCGCCCAGCTGGTCATCATGCCGTACATGAGCGTGGAGTTTGAGGAAGTCGAACAGCTGAGCGAGACCGAAAGACAGGCAGGCGGCTTCGGCTCCACCGGAAAATAAAGATCTGAGGGCTCGGGAAAGAGCCTTTTTATCTGGCCAAAGAAAAGCAGCCTGTACAGGCTGCTTTGATGTTTTACGGCAAACCGCTGATCAGCGGGTGTTCTTCTTAAGAAACTCCAGAACCCGATCGGTCACCGGCTTCTGCCAGAAACTGAAGCGGCCGTGGTCGGCGTTGTTGACGATGCACAGCTGGCAGTCTACGCCGCGGGCCTTCAGGGTGTTGTAGAGGTCAATGCTCTGGTCCAGGGAGACCAGGCGGTCCTTGTTGCCGTGCATGATCAGAACCGGGGGCAGCTGTTCCAGCAGGTCGCTGTAGCAGGCGAAGTTGGCCTGAGCATATTCGGATTCATCCCGCTTTTCAAACAGCATGTCCAGCAGCAGTTCGTTATCCGGCTGGACCAGGCCGGTTTCGGTATAGGCCAGCTTGTGGACGTTGGTAACGCCGTAGTAGTCGATCAGACCCCTGAGAGCGGGCAGCGGATCGCTTTCCTGAAGATCATCGAGGACCGGTTCGCCCCAGGTCAGAAAGCCCATGATGGCGGTATGTCCGCCGCTGGAATCGCCGGACAGGAAGATGTTGTTGACGTCGATCGGGTAATCAGCCGCATTCTTCAGAATGTAGCGGGCAGCGGTCTTGAGATCAAGGACCTGAGCCGGGTACTTGGCTACCCGCCAGGGCCGGTACTGGACAACGGCGCAGCCGTAACCGGCGCGCAGATAGGGCTCAAAGCCCGCCAGGCAGTTTTCCAGATTCTGTTCTTCCCAGCCGGAGCCCTTGACGTGGATGATCAGAGGATACTTTCTGTCCAGATCGCGGCCTTCCGGAAAGATGAAGCGGATGTGCAGCTGGTAATCGTTCTTGACGGCGAAGGTCACCGGCGGATAAAGAGAGGGATAAAGGACGTTCTGGTCGATTTCCAGGATCTCGGCCCCCTCAGCGGTGTCCGTCCATTTCGGCATGTTTTCATAGGTGTAAACGAAATTGTACATGGGTTTGCTCCTTTGAGTGGTATCTTATGAAACCATTATAGCATGGCAAAGAAAAAGTGCTGTCCGAAGGCAGCACTCGCGGGGTTATTTCTTTCTGGCCTGTTTTTCGGCGTTGCGCTTGTCGTTGATGATCTTGACTTCCTTGTCGGTGATCAGGGTGACGCCGTTTTCCTTGGCCCAGGCTACGCAGCCGTTAAGAACGGTCTTGATGAACGGTCTGGGAACCTTTACGAAGTTCTTCAGGGCATCATCGGTGAACTTGACGGTGTCATCAGCGCGGTTGGCTGCATAGCGGAGAGAAGCCAGGTCAACTTCCTTGGCGGTCGGAATCGGTTCGGCGATGGGCTTTCTGAATCTCGGGAAGGGAGTGTACCAGAAATTGGTGGAATCGCGGTAACCGTAATCGACCGGAACCGGCGGGAAACTGTCCTTCTTGACGCCGTTGACGATGGCGTCGTAGTACTTTTCCTTCATCAGGATCTTGTCAACATGCAGGATGAAGTGAGCGCCGTACTTGGACGTAATGCCGTTGAAATCGTTGTAGGGACCGGGGTGACCGTCATCGATGTCCTCGACCTTGAATCTGCCGGCGTTTTCCAGATCAGCTGCCCAGGTGCATTCAAATACCTGGAAGGCCGAAGAGATGATCTGCGGGCGGTTGGGGTCAGCCGGGTCAGCCTGTCCGTCTTCCATCTGGAACTTGAGGTCCTTCATCTTTTCCTCGGAAGGTCCGGGGAAACCGAGGCGCACCGCTTCCCGGAAGGTCTCGCGGTCATCGGGAATGAAGTTGAGTGCGCACTTGTGGGTACGCAGCAGGTTCATGCAGGTGTTGGAAGTGTTGCGGCATTCCAGCAGCATCGCATATCTGTCCTTGCCGGCAATGTAATAGGGGAAGCAGAGGGAATAGGAACCGATGTTCAGGCTTCCGTCAGGATTGACGGTGCTGATGCAGACGGTCGGCATCGGAAAAAAAGAAGAAGTCTGATAAAAGTTATCGACTATCCTCAGATCCTTGAATGAACTCATAATGACAAATCTCCTGTTCTAAAGATCAGAAGAATTCCTTCTTGAGGACAACGCTCTCCTGATATGATAAATCATTGGCCAGATTCAGGCCGTGATTTATGGCCGATACGAGATCGTAACCGTTGGCCAGGCAGGCCATCAGCATGCTGAGGAAGGCCTCGAAGCAGCCGACGACGTGCTCGCCCTGCTCGTCCTTCCGGTACTGATGGAAGCCGGCATAGTCATAATGGCTGATGAACTGTCCTTCTTCGACGATCAGGATCCACTTGAGTCCGTGCTTGATCAGTTCGGAGCAGGTGTTGGGAATGTCACGCTCATTGACGGTGCGGATCAGGTAGTCGTAGTCAAAGACCACGCCTTCAACCAGATTGAGCACCTTGTTTTCCGGCAGGCTGTTGTAGCAGACCCACTTGACGTTGGGATAGGTGGCTACGGCCTTCAGGAAGTAGTTGGTGTTAACGTATTTGATCAGGCCGTAATCGTCATCTTCAAAGGAAAGGATGGGGAAACCGTCCTCCACGCCCGGGTAAACGGAGAAGGTGAAATCGTCAAGGGAGATGGCCTTGTTGTATTTGTCGATAAGATAGATCCTCGAGGGCGTCTTGGGCAGAACGGAATTGTTGGCATAAACCATGCCGTTGAGCTTGTCGAGATTCAGGATCATTTCCGCAGAGGTGCTGTCATAGGAGAGTCTGGTCAGAAGGTAGGTGTCGGTGTCCAGAACGGCCAGATTGTAGGCGATGCTGTAGGCACCGCCGCTGCGGCAGTCGTTGACGCCGGCCGAAAGCGCCCTGTTGGCTGACAGGGAATCCTTGAGCCGGATGACCTCCGTGCGGTAGCTGTTTCCGATGACGATAACTCTGTTCATACGTCTATTTTAGCACAAAAATCATGATAGAATAGTACCAGAGGTGGAATATGAAAATCGGACAGGCAACAGACATTCACAGACTGGTGGAAAACCGCCCGCTGATCCTCGGCGGCGTCAGAATCGAATATGAAAAGGGGCTTCTGGGCCATTCCGATGCCGACGTTCTGACCCATGCGGTCGCCGAAAGCATCATCGGTGCTCTGGGTCTGGGCGATCTGGGCACGCATTTTCCGGATACCGACCCGGCATATGAGGGGATCTCATCGCTGATCATTCTGGAAAGAGTCTTTGAGATGATGGACGCTCAGGGATACCGGATCGGCAACGTTGACGCCACCGTCATGATTGAAAAGCCGAAACTGGCCGCCTATAAAAAGCAGATGGAAGAGAATCTGGCAGCGGTATTGCGCTGTGAGCCGGAAAGGATCAACGTCAAGGCTACCCGCGGAGAAGGTCTTGGCTTCATAGGCCGGGGCGAAGGCGTTCAGGCATTCAGCGTCTGCCTGCTGGAAGAAAAGGAATAACGGGAGGGCAGCACGATGGCATCAAGCCGGGAATATCTTGAATACGTCCTTGACCAGCTGTCCGAGCTGGACGAGGTGACCTACCGGATGATGATGGGCGAATACATCATCTATTACCGCGGCAAGATCATCGGCGGCGTTTACGATGACCGCTTTCTGATCAAGCCGACCCGGGCAGCTGAAGAGCTGCTGCCGGAGGCGGAAAGGCAGCTTCCCTATGAAGGAGGCAGGGAAATGCTGGCGGTGGAAGATCTGAACGACCGCGCTTTTCTGGCCGATCTGATCCGGGCTGTGTATGAACAGCTGCCGGCCGGAAGGAAGAAGCGCTAGAAAAAACCGCCGGGACGGCGGTGTTGGATAATCAGGAACAAAGAGATGGTCATCTCTTTTTTTCTTCGCTGACCAGATACATTTCGGAACCGTAATCAAGCGGAATGCGGACTTCCGGAGAGTAGCCGGCGGCCGTATAGACATTGTTCAGTACGATACCCTCGGCCAGAGCGGCGGCGGTAGCCTGCCAGCCATCCTTCGGGCTGCTTAATTCTTCGCTGCCGAATAGCTGATTGAACTGGGCAGCCTGATAAGACTGTTCAGCAGGACGAACGGCATAATTTCCTTCAGGCAGACCGCGGATGACCAGCTTTTCATATCCCGGGCCGACGCGCAGCTGCCGGCGGAAGACCGTCGCAATGGTTTCCTCATCAGTACTGACGCTGAACTGTTCATGCTGGCAGTCGTGGTTATAACGGCGGAACTGACCGAACTGGAAAGTACGGCGATGGAGCTTGTAGAAGGCGATCTGTCTGCTGATTTCCTTCTTTTCCCAATCGCTCAGCTTTCCCAGATCCAGTTCATATCCCAGATCCCCATACGCGGCGACATTAAAGCGCAGGGAAAGGGGTGTACGGCGCAGAGACTGAGCGGAGACTTCCGCGGCTACATGGGCGCCCATCATTGACAGCGGGTAGAGGTAGCTGGCGTTTTTCTGAATTCTGATCCTTTCGACCGGATCGGTATCATCGGAAGTCCAGATCTGCGGAGAGAAGCAGGCCATGCCCAGATCAAAGCGGTTGCCGCCGGAAGAACAGCTTTCCAGAAGCAGTTGGGGATAGCGGCTGAAGATTCTCGCAAGCACGGAATAGAGGCCCAGCAGGTAGCGGTGGGCATAGTTCTGATCATCAGCCAGCAGCTGGCGGTTCATGTCCCACTTGATGTAGCTGGCCTTGGTCTTTTCGATGATCCTGGTGACGTTTTCCACGATGAAGTCCTGAACGTCCTTCCTGGTCAGATCCAGCAAAAGCTGATGGCGGCCGTAGAGATCGTCATGAAGCGGATCGTGAATGGCCCAGTCGGGATGGCAGCGGTACAGATCGCTTTCCACGCTGACCGATTCCGGCTCCACCCATAAGCCAAATTGCAGACCCTTTTTACGGATCCTGTCAGCCAGGGCGCCGAGCCCTTCCGGCAGCTTGCTGAGGTCGGTATCATAGTTGCCCAGACCGGAGAGGTCGTTGTTTCTTTCCCTGAACCAGCCGTCATCCAGAACAAACAGTTCGCAGCCCAGATCACCGGCCTGTTCAGCGAGGCTGAGCAGGCTGTCCTCAGTGAAGCTGAAGCCGAAGCCTTCCCAGCTGTTGATCAGCACCGGTCTGTGGCGGTACTGCCAGTATTCCGGTACGACATGACGGTTGATGAAGTCATGGAAGTTCCCTGAAAGACCGTTGAGACCGTCAGCGGCGAAGCTCAGTACTGCCTCCGGGGCAGTAAAACTGCTTCCCGGTTCCAGAAGCCAGTTGAGGCCTTCCGGAAGCATGCCGATCATGGTGCGGCAGAGGCCGACGTGATTGAGAGCAGTGCTGTTATAGTGATTGCCGCTGTAGATCAGGTTAAACCCCCACGCCTTTCCGGCGTCTTCAGTGGTGTCCTTGCGACGCAGAATATAGCCGGGATTGCACCCGGAAGAAGAGAAGCCGACCCGCGAGCAGTTTACGGTGGCACTTTCGGTTATCGGCGTTTCCGTCAGGCCCATTTCCCGGGCCCATTCGCCATGGAAGCTCATTTCCACCAGATCGTCCTCCATCAGGTCAAGGCTGCTGCTCATCAGCCGGCGCAGCATCTGCTTTTTAGTGGAATTGTTGATGATCCGGGCGCTGCGGACGATGACGTCTTCCTCATGGAAGAGCTTGAAGAACAGCTGAACATCGATCTGGCGCTGTTCATCCGTCAGTGTGACCGTCAGAAGTTCATCGGCCCTGCGGCTGACCGGCAGATCCGTAGGATAGCCGGTGTCATCGGCGGAGATCTCGTGAGAACGGTATCGGAGATCCAGAGGACTGTGTCCGTCTTCATCGACGATAATTACCGCCGGTTCGCGGTAGTCGCCGCGTCCCTGGCTCGGACAGAGCTGAGGCAGGCGGTTAAGGCAGTAGCTGGGGTCGCTTTCGCAGTAGATGATGCTGTCGCCGTATCCGGCAGACCTCTTGTCCGCCAGAGCGAGAGCATCGGAAATGCTGACGGGAGAACCGTAGTGAATGAATTCCAGGTGTCCGTAGCTGCTGATCCGGAAAAGAAAGGAAGAATTCCTGGTTCTGAGCAGGAAGGTGCTATCCTGAAAGATGATGTGTCCTTTATTGTTCATAGTGACCCCCAATGATGAATTGTCGATTTCATTATATCAATTCTTACTTAACTGTGCCTGTTTCCATTATAATTAAGCTATAGATCAGCTGAATGCTGATAATACAGGTTCACAACAGGAGATGATGAAAATGATCAGCTATAAGATCAAGATTGAGGACCTTCATTCTCAGGCGGAAGGGCGGATCATCAGAGAGGCTCTTTACGATGCCGGCGCGGACAATGTCAGCGTCAATGCTGCCCGCAGGCAGATCGTCGTTGACTCCGATCTGGCGGTAGAGGACATCTATGAGATCATTGAAGACGCCGGGTTTACCCCGACGGACCTGGAACTGGTTTAGAAAATAACGGGAGAAGGATAATGGAACAGTATGACGTTACCGGCATGAGCTGCGCAGCCTGCCAGGTGCGCGTGGAGAAGGCCGTCAGCGCCGTTGAGGGAGTCACTTCCGCAACGGTAAGCCTGCTGACCAACAGCATGGCGGTTGAAGGCACGGCCTCCAGCCAGCAGATCATCAAGGCCGTTGAAGACGCCGGTTACGGAGCTTCCCTAAGAGGCGGCCGGGATGAGAGAAAATCGCTGTCTGATAAGCTGGCTGCCGAAGAGGAAGCGCTGAAGGACAGGGAAACCCCGAGACTCAGGCGAAGGCTGATCGCTTCGCTGGCTTTCCTGCTGGTTCTGATGTACTTCTCCATGGGCCACATGATGCTGGGCCTTCCGCTTCCCTCCTTCTTTGAGGGCAACCATCTGGCCGTCGCCATCGTGCAGCTGGTGCTGTGCGCCATCGTAATGGTCATTAACCAGAAGTTCTTCGTTTCCGGCTTCCGCAGCCTCTGGCACCGGGCGCCCAACATGGATTCTCTCATCGCCCTAGGCTCAATGGCCGGCTTTGTCTATTCCGTGGTCATCCTGCTTCTGATGAGCAGGGCAGTGACTGACGGCAATGACGTTCAAGCAATGGCCTACATGAATGAGCTCTACTTCGAGTCGTCAGCCATGATCCTGGCGCTTATCACCGTCGGCAAGATGCTGGAAGCCTACTCCAAGGGCAAGACCACCAACGCCCTGAAGAGCCTGATGAAGCTGGCTCCCCGGACGGTCAATCTGGTAAGAGACGGTCAGGAAGTGACCGTAAGCATCGATGAAGTCAGTAAGGGCGACATCTTCGTCGTCCGCCCGGGCGAGAACATTCCGGTGGACGGCATCGTCATTGAGGGCCAGAGCGCCGTTAATGAAGCGGCCATTACCGGCGAGAGCATTCCGGTGGACAAGAGCGAAGGCGATGAAGTCACCAGCGCTACGCTGAACCAGTCCGGCTTCCTGAAGTGCCGGGCCAGCCGGGTCGGTGAGGACACCACGCTGGCGCAGATCATTCAACTGGTTTCTGACGCCGCCGCTACCAAAGCTCCGGTAGCCAGGCTGGCGGACACCATATCCGGCTACTTTGTTCCCGCAGTCATCGCCATATCTCTGATCACCTTTGTGATCTGGCTGTTAACGGGAAAACCGATTGGCTTCTGCCTGGCCAGGGCGATAACGGTTCTGGTAGTTTCCTGCCCCTGCGCTCTGGGACTGGCAACGCCGGTAGCCATCATGGTCGGTAACGGCGTCGGCGCCAAAAACGGTATCCTGTTCAAGAACGCCGAAGCTCTGCAGGAAACCGGCAATGTTCAGATCGTGGTTCTTGACAAGACCGGCACCATCACCACCGGCCAGCCGGTACTGACCGGCCTGTATCCGGCGGAAGGCGTCAGCGAAGAGGCGCTGCTTGACCGGGCCCTGGCTCTGGAAAAGCGCAGCGAACACCCGCTGGCCAGGGCAATAGTCAGCCATGGTGAAGAAAAGGGAATTGAATCCGGTGAAATTGAAGACTTCCGGGCGCTTTCCGGCAGCGGCGTTACCGGCCGCTACCGGGGAAAAGAGCTCTGCGGCGGAAATCTCCGGTTCATATCAGCGCATGCTGAGATAAATGAAGAAGCAAGACAGACGGGAGCCAGACTGGCTGAAGCCGGGCAGACACCGCTGTACTTCGCTGAAGAAGGAAAGCTTCTGGGCATCATCGCCGTAGCGGACGCCGTCAAGCCCGACAGCCCGCAGGCCATTGAGGAAATGCGGAACATGGGCATCCATGTGGTCATGCTTACCGGCGACAACGAGGCAACGGCGCAGGCCATCGGCAGGCAGGCCGGAGTCAGCGAGGTGGTCGCCTCGGTAATGCCGGAAGGCAAGGAAGAGATCATCAGACAGCTGCAGGCCCACGGCAAGGTAGCCATGGTGGGAGACGGCATCAATGACGCCCCGGCGCTTACTAGAGCCGACATCGGCATTGCCATCGGCGCCGGTACGGATGTGGCCATTGACGCCGCTGACGCGGTGCTGATGAAGAGCAGTCTCAGGGATGCCGCCGCTGCCATAAGGCTGTCCCGGGCAACCTACCGCAACATTCTGGAGAACCTGTTCTGGGCTCTCATATACAACACCTTACTGATACCGGCGGCAGCCGGTCTGTACAACCGGCTGGGCATTACCATGAACCCGATGCTGGGAGCGGCGGCGATGAGCCTGTCAAGCTTCTGCGTCGTCAGCAATGCCCTGAGGCTTAATCTGCTGAAGATTCATGATGGTTCCCGTGACCGGCCGGGCCGCCGGGCTCTGGATCCGAAGGAAAGCATTCTTGAAGAGAGAAAGGAAGAAGAGGTTAGCAGCATGACAAGAACAATGAAGATCGAGGGCATGATGTGCCCGCACTGCGAAGCGACCGTCAAGAAGGCGCTGGAAGCCGTTGAAGGCGTGGAAAGCGCGCAGGTCAGCCACGAAAAGGGCCAGGCCATCGTCACGGTCAGTCACGAGATTGACGACAGCGTGCTGATCAAAGCTGTTGAAGACAGGGAATACAAGGTAACCGGAATCGAGTAGACCGGTTAAGACACGGAAGGAGTCTGGTTAACAGATGGTTGATACGAGTGAATTCAGCGTTGCTTCCAGGGCTGCCGGCAGCGGCATCGACAGGCTTAACGCCTTTACCGAAGAACTGAACGACTGGTCAGTAAGCGGAAAGAAGCCGATTCTGGCTTCCCGGGAACTGCGCTATGTCCTTACGCAGCAGCGCAAGCGCCTGCAGGGTTTCGGCCTGCAGATGGAAAACAGGATCGATCATACCGCCGAGGAAATCAATGGCAAGCTGGTCAGAAAGGGCGAGAGCATCAATGCCAGCGTCATTTACCGGGAAGCGGTCCGCCGGCTGACCATCAGGCAGGGAGACAGGACGGTCAGGGAAGAAAAGGAACCGATAGTCTTCTATGCCACGCTGCTTGAGAAGGAGGGCTTCAGCGATTTTTCCTGTACCTGCCCGAACTGCGGTCATACCGGCCTGGTCTCCGACATGCGGGACGGCTGTCCCTATTGCGGAACCGTGTTTGAGATCGAGGACGTCTGGCCGGTCTTCACTTCCTGGTACAGCGTACCGGGCATTGTGGAAAGAGCGACCCTTCTCCCGAATCTGAAGAAGTATCTGACGATCATCTTCGTCTGTGCTACCGCGGTGCTGTCCATAGTAAGCTGGTTTTCCAACGTGGACGTCCCTGCGATACTCAGAATACTGGTATCGCTCTTTACGGGAGCAGTGGCCGGCGGAATGCTCACCATTACCTGTTATTTCCTCTACAGCATCTATCTGCTGGTCAGGGCGTTTAAGGAAGCGGGGAGGGCTCTGCCCCTTCTCAAGGGCATCAAGACCGGCGACAAGGTCGAGAGGATCATCAGGCAGTATGAGCCGGATTTCTCCTACCCCTACTTTGAAGGCCGCCTCATATCCCTGCTCAGGGCCATTGCCTTTACGGATAAGCGCAGCGAGTTAAGCATCTATGAGGGAAACGAAGACCTGTCCTTCCTCGATTCACTGATCGACATGCAGTACCGCGGCGTGCTGCAGCTGCTGTCTTCCAGCGTCGAGGACGGCGTCATTCATCTGAAGCTGAAGGCCTTCATGGATAACTGCCGCTATGACGGCAGTGTCAGACGCCGGGACGAGAACTACATCGTATGCGTCGAGAAGGACATCGACGCCCATACCGATCCACAGTTCAGCCTCTGCAATGTCAAATGCCGTAACTGCGGTTCCAGCTTCGATGCCCTGCACATGAAGAAGTGCCCGTACTGCGGCTCGCCCTACAAGCTCATCCATGACGACTGGATGATCACGTCCATTCAGAAAAAGTGATTTTTTAAACAGCCGGCTTCCCGTTGAAGAAGGCT
The DNA here is from genome assembly GCA_017561615.1 of Erysipelotrichaceae bacterium. Next base: position 11,980 of record JAFZBT010000009.1, on the reverse strand, counting down.
GTTTTCTTTTCCCGCCGTTGTCCGCATGGAAACAGGGCGGCGGGGAGAGGCAGGCACGGTTGCTGAAAAACGGCCGGGCATGAACTATAATATTGATATATTCATCAAACAGATAAGGAGCAATAAAATGAAGAAACTGGGTTTTGGCTTAATGCGCCTGCCTCAGGAAAACGGCGCCATTGATGTCGAGCAGTTCAAGGAAATGGTCGATCTTTTCCTGGAGAACGGCTTCACTTATTTTGATACGGCCTACATATACGAAGGCAGCGAGGAAGCGACCCGCAAGGCGCTGGTAGAACGCCATCCCCGGGACAGCTATACCCTGGCCAGCAAGATCAATGCGGCCGTTGCTGAGGATGAAGAGAGCTGCAAGCAGCAGTTCCGGACATCGTTGGAAAGAACCGGAGCCGGCTACTTTGATTACTATCTGCTCCACGCCATTCAGCTGAACAACTATGAAAAGTACGACGAATACCACATCTGGGATTTCGTCCGCGGGCTTAAGGAGCAGGGCCTGGTAAAGCACTACGGCTTCTCCTTCCACGCTACCCCGGAGCTGCTGGACAAGCTGCTTACCGACCATCCGGACGTTGACTTCGTTCAGCTGCAGATCAACTACGCTGACTGGGATAATCCCGACGTTCAGTCCCGGGCCAACTATGAAGTCGCCAGAAAGCACGGCAAGCCGATCGTGGTCATGGAACCGATCAAGGGCGGAACACTGGCCAATCCGGTCCCGCAGGTCCGGGAAGTCTTTGAACAGGCCAATCCCAATGTCAGCCTGGCCAGCTGGGCCATCCGCTTCGTGGCCAGCCATGAAGGCATCATGGTCGTGCTGTCCGGCATGAGTTCGCTGGAACAGATGGAAAACAACGTTTCCTACATGAAGGACTTCCAGCCTCTCAGCGAAGAGGAGGAAGCGGTCATTGAAAGGGCCAGAGAAGTCTTTGACTCCATCGAGACCATTCCCTGCACCAGATGCCACTACTGCACTCCGGGCTGTCCGATGGGCATTCCCATCCCCGAGATCTTTGAACACGTCAACCGCCGGCTGGTCTATAACGATGCCCGTTCGGCGATCCGCTACGGGCGGGTGACGGAAGGAAAGGGCAAGGCTTCCGACTGCATCCAGTGCGGTCAGTGCGAAGGCGCCTGCCCGCAGCAGATCAACATCATCGAACGCCTGCAGCAGGCCGTGGAAATGTTTGAATAGAACGCTTATGGATACGGAGAGATATCAGCAGGTTCTGTCCGAAATCGAAAAACTGCTGGAAAGCGACCGGAACGTGATCCTGGTGGCCATTGACGGCCGCTGCGCCAGCGGCAAGACGACTCTGGGCCGTTTCCTGAAGGAACATTATGACTGTAACCTGTTCCACACGGACGACTTCTTTCCTCAGGCCTTTCAGCGTACGGAAGAGCGTCTGAACGAACCGGGAGGAAACCTGGACAGGGAACGGTTCCTGCAGGAAGTACTGCAGCCGCTGCTGGAAGGAAAGGACGTGGAGTACCGGGCCTTTGACTGCAAGACCATGGATTTCCGGCCGGCCGTGACCGTGCCCTTCAAGAGGCTCAACGTAATTGAGGGAGCCTACAGTCAGCATCCGTATTTCCTGGATGTCTACGACCTGAAGATCTTCTTCGACATCAGCCCCCAAGAACAGCTGGAAAACATCAGAAGACGGAATCCGGAAGCCGTAGAGGCCTTCCGGGAAAAGTGGATCCCCAGAGAGGAACGGTACTTTCAGACCTATCACATTGATGAAGGAAGCCTGATCATCAGATGGCAGGGACCGGACAGCTGAAAAATATAGAGTTATCAGGCATAATGTGCGATAATTAATGCATAAGCATACAGGAGGATAATTGAATAATGAATTATGATTTCATCGATACCACAAAGGTAAAGGAAGTTCTGGAAAGCGGCATGGAAAGAGCCAGCGAGCTGATCAAGAACAACGAGCAGCTGAACAACGTCATTGACATGGTTCAGACCAAGATCAAGGAAACCCCGTTACTGGGCAGCGCCGTCGGCGATCTGCCGGTCATGGTCTCCATGGTAAAGAGCTATGCGACCAAGGAGTATGACGTCGTTTCTCCCAAGGTCATCGTCACGATCGTCAGCGCCTTCCTCTATCTCATCAAGCAGAAGGACCTGATCAAGGACACCATCCCGGTCTTAGGCCAGCTGGATGACATCGCTGTCATCGTGCTTGCCATGAACTTCATCAAGCCGGAACTGAACGCCTACGCTGAGTGGAAGGCTGCTCAGCAGCCTGCTGAAGCCTAGGCTCTTCAGTCAGAAACACTGCAACAACAGGAAGCGCGGGAGGAAACTCCGGCGCTTCTGGCATGGTAAGGGAAAAAGAGGATGAAACGGGAACTGGGAATCGGCAGATGCGGACTGGCCTGCTGCCTGTGCAGCGAAAACGGGCATTGCCGCGGCTGCAACAGCGGTCAGTGCCCGGACAGAGAATGGTGCGAAAACCGCCGCTGTTGCCTGGAGAGAAAGCTGGGCCACTGTTATGAATGCGAAGAAGAATGTTCCAGGGGCCTGCTGAACAGGATCAAGCCCCGGGCTTTTACCCTGTTCGCCCGCCGGTACGGCATCCAGACGCTGCTGGACTGCCTGGAGAGAAATGAAGGGAAAGGGGTTATTTATCACCGTCAGGGAATCAGCGGCGACTACGATGACTTCAGCGACGTTGAAAGCCTGATGGCTTTCCTGTGGACGGGAAGAAGAGAGCCGGAAACCGTCAGCATCGTCGGGAAAAACTATCTGGGCAGCTGGAATACCCTGAGGGTTGCCAGCCGGGCGATCATCCGGGAAAAAGACAGGATCCTGCTTTCCTATGAGCGGCATACCGGCCAGTACGCGCTGCCAGGAGGCGGCAAAGAAGAGGGGGAAAGCCCGGAAGAATGCTGCATCAGGGAAACGGCTGAGGAGACCGGAACGATCATCCGCATTTCTCCCTGCGTTGTCGAGATCACGGAATACTATGAAGAATGGAAGGGCATCAGCCGCTACTATCTGGGCACGATCGCCGGCAGCTGTGAAAGAAAACTGACGGAAACGGAAAGGAAGCAGGGCACGGAACCCCGCTGGCTGACCGTTGAACAGGCCTTGAAGGAGTTCTCCCGGCACGCGGAATTTGCGGAAACGGATGAGATGAGAAGAGGCCTTTATCTCCGGGAGCATACAGCCTTGAGCTGTCTGTTTGCCGGTGGCGACAGGTAAACGAAGAAGGAGAAGCGCATGAAGATTGACCTGACTCTTAAGGTAACCCCGCAGATGACGGAAGACGCCCAGGGCAACCTGAAGGCGGCCGTGACCGGACATCTGGGAACGCATTTTGACGTCATGGACAAGGAGTTCCCCCTGGAATACACGGAACGCCGGGCCATGGTGTTCGATGTTTCCCGCATCCGTGACCGGGATATTGAAGCAGCGGACATTGACCTCAGCCGGATCGAAAAGGACATGTTTGTCGCCTTCCTGTCTGACTTCATGGAAGAAGAACCGTACGGGACGCATCGCTACTTCCGCCAGCATCCGCAGCTCAGCCATGAACTGATTGAGGAACTGCTGGCCAGAGAGATCTCGATAATCGGCCTTGACTTCTCCGGTCTGCGCCGGGGGAAAGAGCATACGCCGATGGACCAGCACTGCGCCGACCGCAATGTGTTCGTTGTCGAAAACCTCTGCAATCTCAGGCAGGTGCTGAAGATCAGCGACAGCTTTACCGCCCGAACCTATCCAATGAATTTTGCCGGGCTGACCGGTCTGCCCTGCCGGGTAGTGGCCGAACTGTAAAGCGAACAACACGGATACGTCCGTGTTTTCTTCTGGCTCCGGGCCGCGAATCTGCCAACTGATTAAGTCCGCAGCAGTCATCTGTGGTATAATTAAATATCTGTTGGAGGTGTTTTTATGTCCAGACCAGAATTCCCCAAAAGGGCAGTAATAACTGCCGGCATGCCTTACGGCAACAAGGATCTGCATTTCGGCCACATCGGCGGCGTTTTCGTCCACGCTGACGTTTTCGCCCGTTTCCTGAGAGACCGCATCGGCAAGGAAAACGTCATCTTCGTTTCCGGAACCGACTGCTACGGTTCACCGATCGCGGAAGGCTACCGCAAGAAGGTTGAAAACGAAGGCTTCACGGGTACCATCGAAGACTACGTCATGGCCAACCATCTGAGTCAGAAGAAAGCCCTTGATGACTATGAGATCTCCCTCAACATCTTCGGCGCTTCCGGACTGCTCGACAGCAAGGACATTCACCAGCAGTACACCAACGAATTCATTACCACCTTATATAAGAACGGCTGGCTCGAAAAGCTGGTCACCAAGCAGTTCTACGACACCAAGGCCAACTGCTTCCTCAACGGCCGGCAGGTCATCGGCAAGTGCCCGATCGAAAACTGCCAGTCCGAAAAGGGCTATGCCGACGAGTGCGACCTGGGCCACCAGTACATGCCCGAGGATCTGATCGATCCCAAGAGCACGCTGACCGGCGAAACGCCGGAGATGCGGGACGTTACCAACTGGTATTTCCGGCTGACCGACTGCAACGACATCCTGAAGGAGTATGTCGATGACATTTCCCGGAAGGAAAACGTCCGCCGGGTCGTTACCGAGACCATGCGCGAATCGCTGGCTGAGCCGATCATCTACGTCCGTAAGGAAGGACTGGAAAGATACAGGGAACTGGTTCCCCAGCTGCCGGAACATCAGTGCTCCGATCTGGAGAACATAAAGGGCGGCAGCTTCGAAATAACCTTCAGGACACTGAAGGACAGGGAAGAGGCCTGCACCGTTCTGACGGCCAATGGCTTACGTTACCGCACCGGCAAGACGCTGGTACCGTTAAGGCTGACCGGCAACATCGAATGGGGCGTCAAGGCGCCTTCACTGGAAGGCGAGGAAGGACTGACCGTCTGGGTCTGGCCGGAAAGCCTGTGGGCGCCGATCAGCTTCACCAAGACCTTCCTGAAGAGAATGGGCAAGGACGATGAGGCCTGGAAGGATTTCTGGTGCGATCCGGAAGCCGGTGTCTTCCAGTTCATCGGCCAGGACAACATCTATTTCTACGGCGTTGCTCAGATGCCGATGTTCATGGCCCAGAACGGCAGCGAACTCAACGTTCACCCGGGAAAGGGAGAACTGTGTCTGCCGACGCTGGTTGCCAACCATCATATCCTTTTCCTGGATAAGAAGGCTTCCAGTTCCGGCTCCGTCAAGCCGCCGATGGCCGCCGATCTGCTGAACTACTACACGGCCGAGCAGCTGAGAGCGCATTTCATCTCGCTGGCGCTGGCCAACAAGTCGGTGAGCTTCATGCCCAAGCCGCTGAATCCGCAGATGGCCGACAGCACCGAAGCAGACCCGGTCCTGGCGCAGGGCAACCTGTTTACCAACGTTCTCAACCGGCTGATCAGAAGCTGCTTCTACTGCGCGCAGAAATACTATGACGGCACCGTACCGTACGGTGAAGTCAGCAGGGAGATCAGGGAAACCGGCGAAAAGGCCATTCTGGACTTTGAAAGACAGATGTACCGCTTTGAACTGCATCAGTTGATGAACACCCTGGATACCTACATCCGTCAGGCCAACAAGTACTGGGCCCGCAACATGAATCAGGCGGATAAGGAAGATAACGAGGAACTGAGAAGGCAGACGCTGATCGACTGCTTCCACATGGTCAGGGTAGCGACCCTGCTGTCGCATGCCATCGTTCCCAAGGGCTGCGAGAAGACGGCGGAATACCTGAACGCCGACGAGCGCTTCTTCGACTGGAACTACGCCTTTGAGGATCTCTACTGCTTCTTCGAAGACAGGGAAAACCACCGGATCAGGGAGCTCAGGGAGAAGGAAGACTTCTTCACCAAGCATCCCAGTCAGTTCACCGTGAAAGAGGGGTAAACAGCATGGATTATCAGAAACTGGCAGATCTGCTTTATCCGGATCTGCAGCACGACTGTCAATATTACGAAGATCTGTACCCGGCCAGAGACCTGCCTGAGGGAGCCGAGGTACTGCGCATGGCGCCCTCCCCGACCGGCTTTGTCCATCTGGGCAACCTGTACGGGGCCTTTGCCGATGAAAGGATCGCCCACCAGAGCGGCGGCGTCTTTTACCTGCGCATTGAGGACACCGACCTCAAGAGAAAGGTCGACGGTGCCGTTGAGGCCATCATCGAATGCTTCAGGTATTTCGGCCTGCACTTCGACGAAGGCGCTCAGCAGCCGGTTGAAGGCAATTACGGCCCCTACTATCAGAGGCAGAGAGAAGAAATCTACAAGACCTTTGCCAAGAAGCTGATCGCCGAAGGCAAGGCCTATCCCTGCTTCTGCTCGCAGGAAGAGCTCAACGAGATCAGACGTCAGCAGGAAGAAAACAAGGAAGCCACCGGCTACTACGGCAAGTGGGCTCACTGCCGCAGTCTGAGCTATGAGCAGGTGAAAGAGCACCTGAACAACGGCGACCCCTTTGTCATCCGCCTGAAGGCGGAAGGAAACCCGGAAGTAAAGCACCAGTTCCATGATGAGATCAAGGGCGACATCGTCGTCACCGAAAACAATCAGGACATTGTCCTGCTGAAGACCGACGGCATTCCGACCTATCACTTTGCCCATGCCGTGGATGATCATCTGATGCACACCACCATCGTCTTAAGAGGCGAGGAATGGCTGGGCTCGCTGCCCGTTCACCTGGAACTGTTTGACAAGCTGGGCTTCCCGCTTCCCCGCTATGCCCATACGACCGTTCTGATGAAGATCGACAACGGCGTCAAGCGCAAGCTTTCCAAGCGCAAGGACCCGGAGCTCTCGCTGGACTACTACCGTCAGCTGGGCTATCACCCCTATGCGGTCAAGGTCTATCTGCTGACGCTGCTGAACTGGAACTTCGAACAGTGGTATCTGGGCCATCCCGATACCGATGTCGACGAGTTCAGATTCTCGCTGGACAAGATGGGCCAGTCCGGGGCGCTGTTTGACCTCGACAAGCTCAACAACATTTCCAAGACCTACCTCTCCAAGCTGACACTGGAAGAAATGAAGGATTATCTGCGGACATACGTACGCAATTACTGTCCGGAGAAGGAAGCGATGTACTTCGGCAACGAAGAATACCTCGACAGGATCCTGTCGCTGGGCATGGGCATGAACCTGAAGAAGAGAAGAAAGGACTACATCTGCGCTTCACAGATCCTGCAGTCCATCGATCTCTATTTCCGGAACGGTTACCGGCTGGAGGACGAATTCAGGTTTGACGGAAAGCTGACCGCCGGCATACTCAGGCAGTTTAAGGAAAGCTATGATTACGGCGATGACAATTCAACTTGGTTTGAAAAGGTAAAGAAGATCGCGGCCGACAACGGCTTTGCGGCAGAGATGAGCGACTACAAGGCCAACCCCGAAAACTATCGGGGCTCGGTCAGCGACATCGCTGAGACCGTCCGCATCGCCATCACCGGTCACCGCAATTCCCCCGATCTCTGGAGCATCATGCAGATTCTGGGCGCGGAGGAATCCAGCCGGAGAATTGACGTAGTTTTGAAGGAGCTTGACTGATGCGTTACCCACTGTTTCTGCCTGAAAAGGGAACCATCGGCGTCGTCGCTCCCAGTTTCGGAGTCAGCGGTTTTCCCTATGAAGACCGCTACTTCAACGCGAAAAAGAAACTGGAAGCCTTAGGTTATTCAGTCAGGGAATGCCCGCATCTCTTCGGCATTGAAAAGGCCGCCAGTACGGACGGTAAGACCCGGGCTCAGGAGTTCATGGCCATGTATCTTGATGAAGAGATTGATTTCATCCTGTCAGCGGCCGGCGGCGAACTGATGATGGACATTCTCCCTCATGTCGACTTTGACAGACTGAAACAGGCTCCTCCCAAGTTCTTCATGGGTCTGTCCGATAACACCAACCTAACTTTTACCCTGCCGGTACTGACCGATACGGCCGCCATCTACGGCCCGTGTTTCGGTTCCTTCGGCATGGAGAAGTGGTACAGATCATTAAGGGAAGCCCACAAGATCATGAAAGGTCAGCAGCTTTCTCAGCGCAGTTTCCCGAAATACGAAAAGGAAGGCTGGCCGAAGGAAGACCTTGATCCCTATGCCGGCTTCAACATGAAGAAGAAAGTCGAGTACAGGTCCCTGGATGGCCGGGACCACGTTCTGCACGGCCGGCTGATCGGCGGCTGTCTGGACATCCTGGTCATGCTGTGCGGGACCAGGTTCGCCGACATCGATCCGTTTTTGGAAAAGTACAGGGAAGATGGTTTCCTGTGGTTTTTGGAAGCCTGCGACCTCAATGTCGTTTCCCAGCAGCGTGCCTTATGGCAGTTAAGAGAAAACGGCTGGTTCAAGTACTGCAAGGGCATCATCTACGGCCGACCGATCGATTCCGAGGAGTTCTTCGGCGTAAAGCTTGAGGACGCTCTGCAGGATGCCGTCGGTCAGCTGAACGTTCCGGTAGTCTACGGATGCGACTTCGGCCATCTGCCCCCGAACTGGACGCTGATCTCCGGTTCTCTGGCCACCTTCACAAAGGAAGGGACCAAAGGCTGCATCAGCATGGAACTGAAATGATCAGAAACATCATCTTCGATCTGGACGGCACCCTGCTGGATACTGAATACCGGGCCATCACCATAAAGAAGACTCTGCTGGCCAACCACGGCATTGAACCGACGGAAGATCTGCTGGAGAAGCTGACGGCCCGCAAGCTGAAGGACGTTCTGCCGGGGCTGCTGGAAGACCAGCAGCTGGTCAGGGAAGTGCTGGACGACTATTATCACTTTGCCTATGATGACATCGACTACGGCCGGCTCTGCCTGCCGGGCAGCGATGAACTGTTAAGGAAACTGAAGGCAGACGGACATACGCTGGCTCTGGCCACCATCTCCGACCGCAAAAAGGTCGATCAGGTGATCAGCCAGTGTCATTGGGAAGGACTGTTCAGCTACATCACCACGCTCGACGACGTTTCCCGCAGCAAGCCGGATCCGGAGATCTATCTTACCGTTCTGGAAAGGCTCGGCCTTGATCCGCAGGAGACGGTCGTCATTGAGGATTCGCTGATCGGCATTCAGGCCGCTCATGACGCCGGACTGAAGGTGATCTGCCGGCGGGAAAGGCGCATGCCGATGCCGCAGCCGGACGCCGACTGGTACATTGACGACCTCAGGGAAGCAGTTGCGCTTATTGAGAACTTATGAAAAAAGACTGCCAAAGGGCAGCCGCGCAGAGACGTATTCAGAAGAATGCGCCTTTTTTCATATCGTCAGGCCGGATATCCGGCGGAAACATTCGATTTCCTGATCATACTCCGGAAGGAGGATCTCGCTGACCAGGGAAGAGGTGTCGCTGTCATAATTGTCCAGCCAGTAAAGCATGCTTCTTTTTTCCCTGACCGATTCGGCAAAGGCGTAGAAGATGTCTTCCGCTTCCTTTTCACTGATGATGTTTTGGTAAAGCCCGGTGGCGATCAGCATCGCCAGAGCATGGCAGTGCTTTGCCACGGAAGCCAGGGACTTCTGGAAGTCTTCCTGAGTCTTTATCTTACTGTCCCAGTAAAAGGCGTACGGACGGACCACATAGCGCTCCGCGATCTCCTCGATTTCCTTTTTCTGCTCTGTATCCATTACCATAGGTCTCCGCTCATGTCTTCAGACTCAGATCTCTCATTCATCCAGATAGACGATCTCCTTCCCGGTGAAACGGTCCGCAAATTCCGGACTCAACTGCTCACGGCGGACATAAAGTGTCAGATTGGGACAGTTCTGGAACATCTCAGGACGGACCTCTTTCACAGTCGCGGGAACAAGGACCTTCTTAAGGTTCGGGCAGTTTCTGAATATGCCGAAGGGGCTGGCAATCATCGAGCCTGCCTGATTGAGATTGACGGACTCAACAAAAAGCCGGCAGCGTTCGAAAGAACGGGTACCGATGATCCGGGCAGCGCGCGGAACGATCAGATCCTTTTCTGTGCCGTAGTAGCCTCTTAACAGCCCGTGCTCAATGTCGAAGCCATCTACCCGTACCAGATCCCCGTTCGCTCTTTTGACGGCGTCTTCGGGAGAATCATCATAGATTTCTTCCTGCGCTGGGGCTGACGGGGCGGCAGGGGCCGGGATTCCCGGCTGTGTTTCCGCCGGCCGGCGCGGCAGTCCAAAGCGGGTAAAGGCTTCGATGTATTTATATTCGTATTCCTCTTCGGTCATGTTGTATTTGAGAATGGCCTGCTTGCGGGAAGTGCGCAGTTTCATGCCCGGAGTCAGCTCGGTTTCTTCCAGATAGATCGCCAGAAACGGCTTTTTCTCGTTCAGTGCATAATCGATCTCGTTGAGAACGTTTTCCCTTGGCGCGGATACCGGCGTCAGCATGACGACAAACACGGCGCAGTTTGACAGCGCTTCGGCTATCTCGTCCGACCATTCGTTTCCGGGGGCGATGCCTTCGTCGTACCAGACGTTAAAACCGGCTTCGTTGAAGCGTCTGATCTCGGCAAAAACCCTGTCCGCATCCAGATGAGCGTAGCTGACGAAAACATAGGGGGCCTTCCCGCGATAGGCAGGATACGGCAGACGTCCTTTCCCGGGTACCAGCCGTGTTTCCGTATTGTTATCTTTCCTCTCTGAGTTTCTGGTCGCTTCTTCGTATGATTCCATAATCGTTCTCCGTAATAATGTGATTATCACTTAATGCTGAACTGTTAATTCATCATACCACATCGCCTGCGCTTTTAAAATGCCGGCGCCCGCCTGACCGGCCCTATAAGAGCGGTAGTCCGGAAAAAAGCCCATCGGTCAGGATGGGCTGTATCGGTGTTTCGACAGATTGTATTCTTATTTCTCCGGGGTGTGCAGGATCCAACTGTTGCCACCGACGACCATGTCATCGGGTATGAAGGTATCGCCGCCCAGGATGGTCGCATTGGCGTAGATGACGACGTTGTTGCCGATGTTGGGATGGCGCTTGCCACCCTTGACCGGGAAGCCGTTTTCATCCATCTTGAAGCTGTGGGCACCGATGGTAACCCCCTGATAGAGCTTGACGTGATGGCCCAGTATGGCGGTCTCGCCGATGACGATGCCGGTGCCGTGGTCGATGCAGAAGTATTCACCGATGGTAGCTCCGGGGTTGATGTCAATTCCGGTCTTGCCATGGACGTATTCGGTCATGATGCGGGGGATGATGGGCACGCCCAGCTGGTACAGACCGTGAGCCAGCCGGTAGGCCAGGATGGCATAGAAGCCGGGGTAGGTGATGATGACTTCCTGCTTGCTGGTGGCGGCCGGGTCGCCGTCGTAGATGGCCTGAATGTCGGTCAGAAGAACTCTCTTGATCTCCGGCAGCATGCCTACGTAGTCATCAATGACGGCATCGATGTCGACGTTCCTGCCCGCCAGGGCATACGCCGCGGTCATCTGGTCCCTGAGCTGTTCTCTGGTCAGATCAAGGATCTGCCTGGGATCCGTCAGCGAACAGAAATGAAAGTAATCAGGAAACAGCAGTGTCTGCAGCAGCTTCAGAGCCCGGACCGTCAGTTCCCGATCCGGCAGTCTGTCCTTGTCATCGTCTTCGTTCAGTTCGTTCAGTTTTCTAAGAATTTTTTCGTCCATGTCATTACCTTTTTCCGCTGTTTTCATTATAGTTTTCACCCCTGATGATGTAAAGAAAAGCGCTGTCTTGCGCCTGGTGGGAAAGTGTTGTATATTTTAACTACAGGTTGTGAACAGAAGAGTAACAGCGAGCGGCTTAAGAGAGATGCCGGAAGGTGCGAGGCATTGAAAGAGGACTGTGAACATGGTCTGGGAACCGTCCTGCCGATGTCCTTAAGGCAGGAACGTATGGCGGCGTTAACGTCTTGAGAAGCAAAGAAGGTGGTACCACGTTGAAGACGTCCTTTATCGTGGTGCCTTTTATTTTAGGAGGTAAAGAACATGACTGAGAAGAAACCCTATTACATT
>JAFZBT010000099.1 GCA_017561615.1 Erysipelotrichaceae bacterium | reverse complement strand
TATGAGGAAGGCCTGGATGACCGGACCATCACCGGAGCCATCCGGGCGATCTCCCAGGCTGACTGTCTGGTGATCGCCGGGACATCGCTGATCGTCTATCCGGCCGCCGGCTTCGTCAACTACTTCAGCGGCAGGCACCTGGTGATCATCAACCTGTCATCGACCAGTTCCGACGGCAATGCCGAACTGGTGATCAACGGCAAGGTCGGCGAAGTGCTGAGCCAGATAAAGGTAAATCCGTAAAGAAAAAAGGTCTAAGCCTTTTTTTCTTCCTTTTTGCGGCAGTCCTCATCGCACTGACAGTCCCCGTCGTCGCAGCAGCAGCTGCATTCCTTCTTTTTCTTTTCACAGGGGATCTCTTCTTCCTGTTCGTAATCCTCGCCCAGTACCAGGCCGGCGGCCATGTCCATGTCGTCTTCCAGCTGCTGGTAGACGCCGTAGAGTTCGGGGATCTCATAGCCGTCCTGATCGGCAGGATCGTATTCAAACTGGAAGGGATAAATGCCGTAGTTTCTGATCAGCTGTCGGGCGACGTTGATGTTCTTGATCACCGGCGTCAGCATCAGCAGATCGCAGTCCAGAATGAAGTCGTAGCTTTCTTTGCTGAGGAACCAGACGACATGCCTGGTCACTTCCGTGGTGTAGGGAATGTACCTGTCGATGTCGATCTCGCCGTCTTCCTGGTAACAGAAGACCGGCAGCTCGATCCTGGAGATCTCTTCATTCCAGATCTCCAGATTCTCCTGGTCCTCTTCCTCTTCGGGATCGAATTCATAGTGAATGGTCAGCTGCAGTCCGTTGAGCAGGGCATTGGCGTTTTCCACCCGCATGAAATCCGGCAGGATCTCCTTCTTGCAGTCGATGTGCTGGAAGTTCCTGATGAACTGATAGGAGTTGGATTCGTAGTTGTAGACGATCGCTCCGTACTTCTTTATTTCTCTGTTGAATTCACTGATGAATTCACACTGGGGATCGGTAAGATCCACGATCTTGTTAAGATATAAATCACGCATTTTTACTTAACCACCTGACTAATTTTAGCATACCGGCGGCCAGGGGTATACACGGTTGACCGGCAAACCGGACAAAACATGGCCGTCCGGTGCATAAAAAGACGAAAAAACGACGGGAAGGGGGTAAAAAAACGGGGTGAGGATGCTATAATGTTCTAGGATGTCCCCGTAGCTCAGCTGGATAGAGCGTTCGCCTCCTAAGCGAAAGGTCTCCGGTTCGAATCCGGACGGGGACGCCACTTTTTTTATGGCCCGGTTTGTTGTTCTGTTCAACGCTGAATTTGTCTTTTTAGGACTCAGTTGCTAGAATGAAGACGGAAACATGCCGGATCGCATGATCCATGAGGAAATGATAATGAAGGAATGTTATGTTGAGACCCGCTTCGGCAGGATCAGGGGCTGGGAAAACGAATACGGAAGAGAATTCCACAGTATTCCCTATGCCGTGACCGAAAGGTTTGAGGAACCCCGGGAAGTGCCGTTCTGGGAAGAGTTTGACGCAACCCAGCGGCAGGTAAACTGCCACCAGCGCTTTGAGTACTATGATGAGAAGGCGGAGGATGGCTTCTACTTCCGGGAGTTTGACTACATGCGTTTCTCCGACTGGGCGGAATCGCCGATGACCCTTTCAATTCTGACTCCCAAGCAGCCGGAAAACTGCCCGGTGGTGATGTACTTCCACGGCGGCGCCTTTGAGAACGGCTGCATCGATGACGAGCCCTTCGGCAGCTCCCACGAGTTCACCGACCGGGGCATCATTCAGGTATCCGTCGGCTACCGTCTCAATGTCTTCGGACTTTACGGATCGGAGAACTTCGGCCTTCAGGACATGGAATATGCCATTCACTGGGTCCGTGATAACATTGAAGCCTTCGGCGGCGACGGCAGCCACATCGTGCTGATGGGCCAGTCGGCCGGAGCCATGGGAGTGGCGGACCTGTTACTGGACAACCGGCTGATCGGTCTGATCAGCGGAGCCATCATGATGTCCGGCGCCGGTCTGGTTCCCAAGTTTGCCGGTCCGGCTCCCCGAGAGCAGAATCAGCCCTTCTGGGATGAAGTGAGAGAAAAATGCGGCTGTAAGACCGATGATGAATTGAAGAAGGTCGATGCCCGCAAGCTGTGGCAGACCTGGTATGACTGCAAGCAGGCCTCCAAGAGCCTGCAGGTCGGCGTTCCGGCAATCGACGGAAAGATCATCCGCGACTATCCCCATGAGATAGCCAGGAGGGATGAGGACGTCAACGTGCCGCTGCTGATCGGGGTTACCTCGCAGGACATGTTCCCCTTCATGATCTTCGAACTGGCCTACGGCCTGGCTCTCAACCGCTCCCGCCGGAAACTCAATCCGGTATACGGCTACTATTTTGACGTCACGCCGCCGGGCGAAAGCTACAAGGCCTTCCATGCCGCCGATCTGTGGTACATGTTCGGCAACATGGAAAAGAGCTGGCGCCCGTTCACCGATGAGGACCGGCAGATCAGCAAGACGATGATCGACTATACGGCCAACTTCATCAAGACCGGAAATCCCAATGGTGAGGGGCTGAAGAAATGGCCGGCATTTACCCGGCTGCGCGGGCGCTTCCGCCTGTTCTCCCGCACCTGGGTGACGCTGACGACCCCGGCCTTTGCCCGGGGCAAGCTGCTGCGGAACTTCCTGTTTGACCGCGGACCGTTCTGAAAGAATAAAAAAGGTACCTTAGCATATTGACAGCCGCTCAGGCGTGCCGATATAATTAAGGTACCTTATTTGTTTATTGCGAAAGGAGCTGATTTCATGAACAGAAAGAATGAAACACTACACGACCGATTCAGAAAGACCGCCGCATTGCTGAGGCGTAACAGGGTGAGGGAGTTCGGCAACTATCCCGATACTCAGAACCGCATCCTCTCGCTTCTGGCGATCAATGACGGCATGAACCAGAGACAGCTGGCCTACCTGCTGGGCATCCGCCCGCAGTCAGCCGGCGAGCTGCTGGCCAAGCTGGAAAACGGCGGCCAGATCAGCAGGCAGAGCGATGAGGCCGATGGCCGCGTCAACCGCATCTTCCTGACGGAAGAGGGCAGAAAGAGCGCCGAGGCTCTGGAAAAGAGAGAAGAAAGGGAGGACGTATTTGACTGCCTTTCCGATGACGAGAAGAAGCAGCTGGAAGAGCTGCTGGGCAAGATCGTTGACAGCCATCCACTGACCGAAGAGGAAATGAGGATGCCCAGGGGCAGATGCCGCCGGCCGTTTGGCCCGGAGGGCGGATTCCGTCCGCTGCCTTTTGAGTTTGAGGAAAGAGGACCGCAGGCCCGTCCGATGCCCTTCGAGTTTGAGGAGAGAGGACCGCAAGCCCGTCCGATGCCGTTTCATCACCGCCGTCCGCCGGTCGGTGACGAAGGCGAAGACTTCCAGCCGCTGGACGAGGAGCCTCTGGAGATCTGAGAAGTCTTGCTGAAGGGCAGGGCTGAATATATAATTGAATCATCAGGAGATGAAAGAAATGAATGATGAATTAATTGAGAAGGCCGAAGAGGTCAGAGAAAGCCTGGAAGAAAAGGCCCAGAAGGCCAAGGAAGCTGTCCGGGAAGCCGCCGGCGCCGCTGCCGAGAAGTTCGAGGAAGCGGGACGTCAGGCTGAACAAGCCCGGGAAAAGCTGCACCAGACTCTTGACGATCTGAACGAGACACTGAAGAACGACGCCGGTGAGAAAGTCGCCAGCGAATCCAGCGGCATTGAACTGACTCTTAAGCCCAATGATGCCTATCTGGCTGCCCGCAAGGAAGTCAAGGACAAGTACGGCACCGAAAAGGATGCGAAGATCGAACTTAAGGACAAGGTTTCGGAAAAGTTTGATCAGGCCAAGAAGGACGTTGCCGATACCTTCGGCGATCTGAAGGAAACGGCCATGAACGTCGGCGCTTCCATCGGCGAAAAGAGCAAGACCGCTGCCGAAAAGTTCAAGGAAACCGGCGCCGGCAAGGCGATTCTGGGCGATGACGGCAAGTTCGACATGGACGATGTCGGCCGCATCGGTTCCGACATTCTCGAAGCCGGAGAAAAGGCGGTCGAGAAGGTCGCCGGATTCATCAAGGATCTGACCAATAAGTAAAAAGAAAAGCTGCTCAGGCAGCTTTTTTCATGTCAGCAGGCTGACCGCCAGAACCGTCAGGGCAGAAGCCAATGCCACCATGGTCAGCGGCTGATCCAATAATGCCAGGATCAGGGCGCACAGGCTGCCGCAGACGGCGGCCAGCTGGCTTTCGCAGCAGTACATGATGGCCGGAAAGCTCATCGCCGCCAGAACGCCATAGGGCAGATAGGACAGCAGTGAACGGATGAAGCGGCTGGTGATCTTCTTTCTGATCAGGGTAAGGGAGAGCGCCCGGATGCCGTAGGTGACCAGGGCCATGGTGATGATGCAGAGGAAGGTTTTCATACCTCATCCTCCTTCACAGGCCACAAAAGCGCTGCCAGCGCGGCGGCTGAGAGCGAACTGATGATCACGGCAATGGAGCCGGAAACGCTCTTAAGCCGGTAGAAGAACAGGCAGTTGAGGCCGATGGACAGAATGACGGTGAACAGCACCGGTTGTTGCCGGCGGGCTGGGGGTACAAAGATGGCAATGAACATGCCGTACAGCATGATGCCCATGGCATCGGTCAGCACGGAAGGCAGGATCTCTCCGGCCAAAGCGCCCATAAGAGTGCCCAGCGTCCAGCCGGCGACGGCGATTGCGGTAATGCCGTACATCAAGGCCGGGGTCACCGGCTTTTTCTGACTGCAGGCCAGGGCGAAGATCTCATCGGTGATGCCATGGCAGGCCACTAAGCGCTCTCTGGTGCTGAAGTCTTCATCCAGTTTCTGCGACAGCGCAATGCCCATCAGCAGATAGCGCAGATTGATGACCAGCTGCGAGAAGGCGATCTCAAACAGGCTGCCGCCTTCGGCGATGATGCCAACACCGGCTGCCTGTCCGGCAGAGGTCAGGTTGAGCAGGGAAATGGCAGTGGCTTCCGCAACGCTTAAGCCGCTGCGCAGGGCAAAGATGCCGAAGCCGAAGGAAACAAAGAGATATCCCAGTCCGATCGGCAGTCCCTGTCTTAATCCGCTTCTGAAGTCACTGTTCATGCATTTGTCTCCCTTGACTGTTAGTTTAACACAAAAGCAGCGTCTTTACCGCTGCCTGACCGCAAGTTTGCGCGAATGCCGCATCTACAATATAATAGGACATGTACATTACCCGGATAAGTAAGCATATGAAGGAAAGAATCAAGTGGATCGACATTTTAAGAGCCCTGGCCATGTTTGCCGTAGTATTGGGCCATGTGGTAAGAGGCGGAGAGGTACAGACCTATCTGTATTCCTTTCACTTCGGGCTGTTCATGTTCATCAGCGGACTGGTGACTTCCGATCGGCAGGAAAGCTTCGGTCATTTCCTGCGCCGGGAGTTCAGAAGACTACTGATACCCTATCTGTTCTTCGGCGTGATCAGCGTTGTCATTTACCAGGTTCTGGGCCGCTATGCGGCCGGCGCTCTTGGCGAGGAATTCAATGGCAGTCTGCTGACCAACCTGGGCTATCTGCTTTACGGCTCCAGCAAGAACGGACAGATGGAATACAACCACCCGCTGTGGTCGCTGACCTGTCTGTTTGTCTGCGACGTGATCTATTATCTTCTGCGCACGTTCCGGCCCGAACCGCTGAAGAAGGAACTCTGGCTGACCGGCTGGATCCCCGTCTTCGCCCTGCTGGGCTGGCTTAACAGCACCCGCTGGCAGCTGGTTCTGCCGTTTCAGGCAGAGACGGCTCTGATCATGATGGTGTTCTATCTCGCCGGCAGACTGTTAAGAGAACCGCTTGGTTCCCTGAAAATGAAAAAGCCGGCCATGCTGGCTGTCGGTCTGCTGCTGATCGTCATTGCCGGCTTCATCGGCATGAAGAACGGCCGGGTCCGCTATTCAGGGGATGTCTATAACAGCTATCCGCTGTTCTGGCTTTCCGCTTTCGGCAGCATCATCGGCTATCTTCTTATGGCGCGCGTCATTGATAGAAACCGGGTTCTGGAATACGTCGGCGCTTCGACCATGGCCATCCTGGTCATGCACAAGTTCCCCGTCCTGTTCTTCCAGACGATCGTTCCTCAGACCAGAAAACTGCTGGCAGACAACAACCTGCCCGTTGCGCTGATCGTGGCCGTCATCGCCATCGCGATGTGCCTGATCGCCGAAAGGATCATCCTGCTGATCTGTCCGGCTCTGGTAGGCAAGAAGAAAGAAAAATAAAAAGGCGCAAGCCTTTTTTCATTCGCTGAAGGTTATGCCTGTTTCGGGATCCATGGCGGCGATGCGGGCCAGCGATTCAACGCGGATGCCCTGATCTCTGAGCATCTGTCCGCCGGGCTGATAGGCCTTTTCCACGACCACTCCGCAGCCGACCAGCGTGCTGCCGGCCTGCCGGATGATCTCGGTCAGGGCTTTCAGAGCCTGGCCGTTGGCCAGAAAGTCGTCAATGATCAGCACCCGGTCGCTTTCGCTGAGGTACTGTCTGCTGACGAAGATCTCCAGATCCCGGTTGCGGGTGTAGGAGTGCAGGGGAGCGTGGTAGACTTCCGCGCTCATGTTCGCCGCGCCGCCCTTCTTGGCAAAGACGACCGGGCAGCTGCCGAATTGCTGGGCCGTCGTCAGGGCGGCCGCAATGCCGCTGGCTTCAACGGTCAGGATCCTGGTAACCGTTTCCCCGGCAAAGCGCCTGGCAAATTCCCGGCCGATCTCACTCATGAGAGCGGTATCGATCTGATGATTCAGGAAACTGTCGATTTTCAGAATGTCGCCGGGCAGTACCCGGCCTTCCTTCAGAATGCGCTGCTTCAGAATTTCCATGTATCGTTCCCCCCGTCTGTAATGAACATATTATCCGCCCGAACAGTGCTCATGTTCAAGCGTCTGCTATGCAAAAATGCGGTTTAATGCCAAAAGAAAGCGCCGATAAACTATAATGAAAGGGTAAGAACGGGAAAGGGAGGTCACAAGCATGTGGAACGGTCTGCAGATGGCAAGAGCCTTTTATGAAGAATGCGGCAAGCCGATGATCGAAAGTCAGTTCAGCCTTTACGCTGACCGGATCGCCGTCGGCCTGGCCGGACAGGGCTCGGAGTGCTTCGGCTATGATGACCGCATTTCCCGTGACCATGACTATCAGCCCGGTTTCTGTCTGTGGTTGAGCGAGGATCTGAAGCAGCAGATCGGCGGTCAGCTGCAGCAGGCTTATGACCGGCTGGATGTCGAAGGCTTCATCATCAGACACCGCCTTGACATGGGCATGGCTCCCAATGAAAGCGAGATGACCGGAGCGCGGGAGCACCGCTTCGGCGTTCACGGCATTGAGGAATTCTTCTACGAGCATACCGGCATTACCGGAAAGCCGCAGAGCACCGATGACTGGCTGAAGACGCCGATGTACTATCTGGCGGAAGCCGTCAACGGCGAGGTGTTCTATGATCCCGAAGGGGAATTCTCCGGGATCCGCAGCTGCTGGCAGAATTTTTACCCTGAAGACATCCTGAAGAAGAAGGTCGCCGCCGATCTGGCGATGGCCGGCAAGACGGGGCAGTTCAACTATGAGCGCTCCCTGCGCCGGGGCGACATACAGGCAGCCTATGGCTGCGTGACGGAGTTCATCTACAAGATATCGGCAGCGCTGTTTCTGCTTAACGGCCGCTACATGCCCTATTACAAGTGGCGGGGCCGGGCGATGAAGGAACTGACTGTCTGCCGGGATGCCGTGGACCTGATCTTCGAACTTCAGCAGCTGCCGGAAAGCGAAAACGTCCACAAGAGCTATCTGATCGAAAAGATCAGTTCCATAATCATCGATGAGATCCGCCGCCGCCAGTGGTCAGCGGGGTATTCCGATTACCTGCTGGATCAGGCCCGGATCATCATGAAGGGCATCAGCGATCCTGAGATCGCCTCCTGGAACATTTTCGTCGGTGAAGACTGAGAACAATGCCTACTGAAGAATCAGGAAGCCGCGGCAGACGCGGCTTTTCGGCAGGCGTCTTCATTAACGGGATAAATGGTGCTATAATAACATAAATAATCACAACGAGTGATTTCTTTAATGGGCATTCAAAAAGTACGGGGGTATGCTGAATGGAAGAAAAGAAGAAGCTGAGGTTAACGATTGAGCCGTGGAGAGTGATCCCGCTCTTTCTGATGGTCTATGACGCCATCACCGTCAACGCTTCCTACTTCCTGGCGCTGTGGATCCGTCACGATCTGAAATTCTCGCTGATCGACAAGATCTACGTCGTCAACTGGCGTTCCTTTGCCCCGTTTTATACCGTCATCTGTCTGGTGGTCTACACGCTGTTCAGACTCTACAAGAGCATCTGGGAATACGTCAGCTATACCGAGCTGGCCAGCATACTGTATTCGTCGATCATAACCTCGCTGATCCATCTGGCGGCGATGGTGCTTTTCTACAGCCGCATGCCGGTATCCTATTTCCTGATCGGATCGATCCTGCAGTTTGCCTTCCTGTGCATCAGCCGCTTTTCCTACCGCTTCTTCCACGTCCTGTCCAACCAGCGCATCAGCCGTGAGGATCTGGCCAAGTACAAGAAGGTAATGATCATCGGCGCCGGTTCCGCCGGTCAGATGATCTTGAGAGACATCATCAATTCCAAGATGATCAACGAAGTGGTCTGCTGCATCATCGATGATGACCGCAGCAAGTGGAACCGCTACATCGAAAACGTCCCGATCGTCGGCGGCCGCGACGACATCCTGCTCAATGCCGAAAAATACGACATTGACAAGATCTATCTGGCCATTCCCAGCGCCACCGCTCAGGAGAAGCGCGACATTCTGAACATCTGCTCGGAGACTGACTGCGAATTAAAGCAGCTGCCCGGCTATTATCAGTTCGTGCTTAATCAGATCGGCGTCAGCTCCCTGGCCAACGTCTCCGTAGAGGACCTGCTGGGCCGCGAGCCGATCAAGACGGACATGGAGGAAGTCTATGAATTCGTCTCCGGCAAGCGGGTACTGGTAACCGGCGGCGGCGGTTCGATCGGCAGCGAGCTCTGCCGGCAGATCGCCTCCCACAAGCCCAGCCAGCTGATCATCTTCGACATCTATGAAAACTCCACTTACGGCGTGCAGCTGGAACTGAAGAACAGCTATCCCGATCTTGATCTGGTGGTGCTGATCGGTTCCGTGCGCGACAGCCGCAAGATGTACGACGTCTTTGAGACCTACCGCCCGCAGATCGTCTACCATGCCGCCGCCCACAAGCACGTGCCGCTAATGGAAGACAGCCCCTGCGAAGCCATCAAGAACAATGCCATCGGCACCTACAAGACAGCCTTTGCGGCGATGATGCACGGCTGCGAGAAGTTCGTGCTGATCTCTACCGACAAGGCCGTCAACCCGACCAACATCATGGGCGCCTCCAAGCGGATCTGCGAAATGATCATCCAGAGCTTCGACGCCAAGATCAAGGAAGGCCGGGCGGACATGATCCCCCAGCTGTTTACCCACTATAACGAACACGGCGTTGACAACCTGAATAAGAACGATCAGTTTGACTACCGCGGCATCAGGACGGACTTTACGGCTGTCCGCTTCGGCAATGTCCTGAATTCCAACGGATCGGTAATCCCCATTTTCCAGAAACAGATCGAAAACGGCGGTCCGGTAACGGTCACCCATCCGGACATCATCCGCTACTTCATGACCATCCCGGAAGCCGTATCGCTGGTATTGCTGGCGGGAACCTACGGCAAGGGCGGCGAGATCTTCGTGCTCGACATGGGTTCACCGGTCAAGATCGATACCCTGGCCCGCAACCTGATCCGAATGTCCGGCTACCGTCCGGATGTCGACATCAAGATCGAATACAGCGGCTTAAGACCGGGCGAGAAGCTCTATGAGGAAAAGCTGATGGCCGAGGAAGGCCTCTCGACGACGGCCAATGAAATGATCCACATCGGCAAGCCTCTGGAATTCAACGCCGACGAATTCTTCGTTCAGCTCAGCGATCTGATGAAGATGGCTTACCGCAACGATAGCGACATACGCACCAAGGTGGAGGAGATCGTTCCTTCCTATCATCCCGTTGACAATAAGCAGTAAAGGAAAGAGAAATGGAAAAGCGAAACATTCCCTTCAGTCCTCCGGACATCACGGAAAGCGAAATAAATGAGGTTGCCCAAGCTCTGCGCTCCGGCTGGATCACCACCGGACCCAGGGTCAGGAAACTGGAAAAAGAGCTGGCTGACTACTGTCACAGCCCGGCTTTCGTCTGCCTGAATTCGGCGACGGCCGCCGAGGAACTGAATCTGAGAATGCTTGCGCTTAAGGAAGGCGATGAGGTACTGGTTCCCGCCTATACCTATACGGCTTCCGCTTCCGCCGCCATCCACTGCGGAGCCACCGTCCGCTTCATCGACTGCCAGAAGGATTCGCTGGAAATGGATTACGATCTGATGGAACAGGCCATCAATGAGCATACCAAGGCCGTGGTGCCGGTCGATCTGGGCGGCATCATCTGCGACTATCAGCGCATCTATGAAGCCTTGGAAAGAAAAAAGGACGTCTTCAAACCGGAAGGCCGGATCCAGCAGGCTCTGGGCCGGGTGGCCGTCGTCGCCGACTGCGCCCACTCGCTGGGAGCCAGCCGAAAGGGAAAGATGGCCGGCGAGATCGCCGACTTCTCATCGTTCTCCTTCCATGCCGTCAAGAACCTGACCACCGCCGAAGGCGGCGGCAGCTGCTGGCGGTCCCTGCCGGGAATCGACGACGGGGAACTCTATCATCTCTATCAGCTCTACAGCCTG
The DNA here is from genome assembly GCA_017561615.1 of Erysipelotrichaceae bacterium. Next base: position 12,337 of record JAFZBT010000099.1, on the reverse strand, counting down.
CATGGCCAGTCCAAGGACGCCCTGGCCAAGAGCCGGGCCGACAGCTGGGAATATGACATCATCGGGCCCTGGTACAAGTGCAACATGACTGACGTGGCCGCCGCCATGGGTCTGGCCCAGTTTCAGAGATACCCGCAGATGCTGGCCAGAAGGAAGCAGATTATCGACCGCTATGATCAGACCTGCGACGCTTTGGGCATCAGCCATCTGATCCATCACGGTCCCGACTTCACCAGCAGCATGCATCTCTACCTGATCTGGCTGCCGGGCTTTGACCATGAAAGACGCTGCCAGTTCATCAGCCGGATGGCGGAGGAAGGCGTCAGCTGCAACGTCCACTACAAGCCGCTGCCGATGATGAGCGCCTACCGCGCTCTGGGCTGGGACATCGCCGATTTCCCCAACGCCTACGCTCATTACGAAAACGTCGTTACCCTGCCGCTGTACAGCCGGCTTACCGACGATGATGTCAGTTATGTCACCGAAGTGCTCGCCAGAGTGTATGAAGAGATGAGGCAGGAATAGAAGAGAATGCTGCTGAGAAAATGGGAAGACCTTCCCGGCTTCATGAAAAACGATGAGGTCAGGAAATACTATGATAAGCTGTCAGAAAGAAAGCTGTCCCTTCTTATGAAGAGACTCTTTGACATTGCCGCTTCCCTGATCCTGCTGGTCATCCTTTCTCCGGTGATGCTGATCACCGCTCTGGCCGTGATCATCGACTCCCCGGGTCCGGTCTTCTACCGTCAGAGGCGGGTCACCCGTTACGGAAAGATCTTCCGCATCCATAAGTTCCGCTCCATGGTATCGGACGCCTCCGCCAGAGGCGGCCTGCTGACTCTGAATAACGACGGACGCATTACCCGCGTCGGCCGCTTCATCCGCCACTACCGGCTGGACGAATTTCCGCAGCTGCTGGACATTCTGGCCGGCAACATGTCGTTTGTCGGCACCCGCCCGGAAGTGGAGAAATACGTTGAGCATTATACCGATGAGATGAACGCGACGCTGCTGATGCCGGCGGGCATAACTTCCCGGGCCAGCATCCTCTACCGCAACGAGGACCGCCTGCTTAATGAAGCCGACGATCCCGACAGGGTCTACATTGAAAAAGTCATGCCCGACAAGATGAAGTACAACCTGGAGATGCTCCGGGATTTCAGCCTGATCGGCGAGCTCGGCATCCTGCTGGACACCGTAAGGACGATACTGAGGTAATGAAATGACGGAAAGGGATTACGGAAAGACCATTGTTTTCGGTGAAGTGACCGTCGAACAGCTTCAGCATAAGATGCTGGAGATCTTCCGCTACTTCCAGTCTGTCTGCAAGGAAAACGGCCTGCGCTACTGGGCCGGCGGCGGCACGTTGATCGGCGCCGTCCGCCATCACGGCTTCATTCCCTGGGATGATGACATCGATGTCTTCATGCCCCGGGGCGATTACGAAAAGCTCTGGGAGATCTGGCCGCAGATCGGCGATCATGACCGCTACGCTCTCTGCCGCTCCGATGAGAATACCAACATCCGCCAGGCTGACATGCAGCTGGCGGACATCCATACGACCTTCATCAACCGCCACAGCGCTGATCTGGACATCTGCCATGGCGTCTCCATCGATGTCATGCCCTTTGACGGCTGCCCGGAAAACCCGCTGGCCCGTCTGGCGCAGATCTGGCACGCGGTGATGTTCGGCATCTTCAATGTTCAGCGGCTGCCCGATCATCAGGGAAAGCTGTTGAGAACGGCAACATCCGTGGTGCTGTCGCTGGTGCGCAGCCCGCAGAGACGCTACCGCATCTGGAAGAGACATGAAAAGGCCATGAGCCGCTATGACTTTGACAGTTCCGCGACCGTCAAGGAACTGATGACTTCCTTCCGGGCGCTGTTCTGGCCTCATCCCCGCCGGGACTTTGAAACCGTGGAGATGGATTTCGCAGGCCTCAGCATGCCGGTGCCCGCCGGCTATGACCGCTATCTGAAAAGACTGTTCGGCGATTATATGAGCTATCCGGCAGAGGATGAGCGCTGTCCGAAGCACGACGTCGTGCTGATCGATCTGAACAACTCCTATCTCAGCTACCGCGGCAAATACTATTTGTCAGAAGGAAACAAATGAAACTGAGAATCAAGTATCTGTTGGAAAAGCTGATAAGGATCCTGCTGAAGGTTTTCAGCGTTTTTCCGGTGGTGAAGAACCGCGTGCTGTTTCAGTCCTTCTCCGGCCGGCAGTATTCCGACAGTCCCAAAGTGATAAGCGAGTATCTGCGGGCCAATTACCCGGATGATCTGCAGATCATCTGGGCATTCGTCGACCCGGAAAGCCACGCTGATCTGAAGAAACAGGGAATCACCACGGTCCGCTACAAGTCGCTCCGCTATCTTTTCCATGCCCTGACCTGTCACGTCTACGTGGACAACGTTGAGCATTGGTCCCTGCTCCATTTCCGCCCTCAGCAGACCGTCATCAACACCTGGCACGGCGGCGGCGACTACAAGCAGGTCGGCGCTGACCGCCGGGATACCGGTGAACTGGAAAAACAGCACGTCATTGCCAAGATGGCGGAAGTCGACTGGTTTGTCTCCAGTTCTGAAGCTTTCAGCCGCGACACCATCCGGGGTTCGTTCCGGTATGAAGGCGAAATAATCGAATGCGGCCTTCCCCGCAACGACATTCTGGTAAACGGAGATCAGAAGGCGGCTGAAACGGTCAGAAAAGAGCTCGGCCTGGCTGACTGCCGGATCGCTCTGTATGCCCCGACTTTCCGCAACCGCCTGGATGGCGGCGCTTATGATCTTGACCAGTCTCAGCTGCTGAAGGCGCTCAGCCAGCGCTTCGGCGGCCGCTGGAAGCTTCTGGTACGCTATCATTACTATCTGAAGAACCGTCCGCTGGCCGCCGGCGGTGCTGATGTCAGCGATTACCCGGACATGCAGCAGCTGCTTTTGGCCGCGGACGTGCTGATAACCGACTACTCCTCATCGATCTGGGATTTCTCGCTGCTGGGAAAGCCCTGCTTCCTCTACGCGCCTGATCTGAAGGAGTATCAGAAGGAGAGGACCTTCTACAGCGATCCGGCTGACTGGCCGGCCCTGCTGGCGCAAGACAACGGGCAGCTCAGGCAGATCATCCTGGATTTTGATGAGAAGAAATACGCGGAAAAGATCGAAAAGCATCACCGCGACGCCGGGATCCGGGAGAGCGGAAACGCCACGGTCACCATCGGCGAGATGATCGCTGAAGAGTGCGGGGCGGCGGAGTCCTGATTGCCATCTGCCGTAAGATGGGCTATCATATATGGGAATGTGACAGAAAGGAGAGGCACATGAAGAGAAGCTTCCGTGAATTTGTATTGCTGATGATCGCCGTGCTTTCCTTTCTGGCGATCTGCTACATCCTGTACAGGATCAATGTCAGACTGTTCTGAGAGGAATTGAACCGTAATGTTCAGAAAGATAAAGAACTACCAGTTCCTGTTTGAGGAACTGGTAAAGAGAGATTTCAAGATAAAGTACAAGGGGACCTGGCTGGGCATGATCTGGAGCGTCCTGCTTCCTTTGCTGATGTTTCTGGTCATGAGGATGATCTTCATGGAATTCTTCGGCCGCACTACCGCTTACTATACGACTTATCTGCTTTCCGGACAGATCGTCTTCAACTACTACTCCGATGCCACCAAGAGCGGCATGCGGGCCTTAAGGCAGAATGCCCGGATCATTGACAAGGTCAACATCCCCAAGAGCCTGTTCGTTCTGGCCAGCAATGTCCAGGTGTTCATCAGCTTCCTGCTGAACATGGTGGTCTACATGATATTCATCAGGATCGACGGACTGTCATTCTCGTGGAAATACCTTGCCCTGCTTTATCCGATATTCATGTTGCTGATGTTCAACATCGGCGCCGGCTTCGTGCTTTCCGCCCTTTATACGTTCTTCATGGACGTAAGCTATTTCTATGACGTCGTGCTCAGGCTGATCTCCTACATGTCAGCCATTTTCTATAACGTGAATCAGTTCGCGGAAGCTGCCCGGATCAAGTTCTTCATCAACCCGGTCTACTGCTTCATCTACTATTTCCGCAGCATTGTCATTGACGGCATCATTCCGCCGCTCTGGCTGCATCTGTTGATCTTCTTTGACGCGCTGTTCGTTCTGTCGCTTGGTGCCTATCTGTATGAGAAGTACAACACCAAATTCGTCTATTACATGTAGAAAGAGGTGGATCAGGTGGCAGTACGTCTGGAAGTAAACAACGTATCGGTAAAATACCTTACCGGAGACATCAAGAATACCGGCATGAAGGACTATTTCATCAAGCTCCTGAAGAAGGAACTGATCGTCCGGGAACTGTGGGCGGACAGAAACGTCACCTTCAGTCTGGAGGACGGCGACATGCTGGGCATCATCGGCACCAACGGCGCCGGCAAGTCAACCATCCTGAAGGCCATCTCCGGCATTCTTTCCCCGGCAGAGGGCACGATCAGCAGGACCGGCACCATTGCGGCTCTGCTGGAACTCTCCAGCGGTTTCGACGGAAACCTGACCGTCAGGGAAAACACCTATCTGAGAGGCGCCATGCTGGGCTACAGCCGGAAGTTCATGAACGAGAAGTATGATGAGATCATCTCCTTCGCCGAACTGCAGAACTTCCAGGATACGCCATTTAGGCAGCTTTCTTCCGGAATGAAGTCCCGTCTGGCCTTTTCCATCGCCTGCCTCATCCAGCCGGACATTCTGATTCTGGATGAAGTGCTGTCAGTCGGCGACGGCGGTTTCCGCAAGAAGAGCGAGGCCAAGATGCGCGGCATCATCGCCAATGGGGCAACGACCATTCTGGTATCCCACTCGATTCCTCAGGTGCGCCGCATGTGCAACAAGGTACTCTGGCTGCACAAGGGCGAACAGATCGTCTTCAGTGAAGATGTCGAGACCGTCTGTCTGGCCTATGACTATTTCCTTGATCATAAGCAGCTTCCCAAGAATGAGGAAGAGATGCAGGAAATGGCGGCGGCTCAGAAGGAAATAGAGCGTCAGGAGATGCTCAAAGAGCAGGATGAAACGATCAGAAAGGCGGAGGCGATAAAGGCCAGCCGCCAGGCAAAGAAAGCCGCAGACGAAAGTCAGCAGCCGGAAAAATAAAACAGACATCAAGGGTGGATCGCCAGCGATTCCCCTTTCTTTTGGGCTTAGGCGGTCAGACAGGAGAAACTGACAGAAAAAAAGCGGATGAGGATCCGCTTTGGTTCTCTCCTGGCGTATTGTCAGTCGGACAGGATCTCGTTGTTCATGACCCGCTGGATCAGCTGCCTGGCTTCATTGATGCTGTCATCATTCAGGAATACCATGCTCAGCTGCTTGCCCTTGCCCATGGCATAGCTTTCGCCCGGGCCGGTCCTGCCGGTCAGGCTGTAATTGGTGAAATGCCATCCGGACATGTCGCTGAGCTGCATCTGTACCAGAGAGAATATCTGATCAGAGGTCATGTTGGTCAGAAACTTGCCCTCCAGAGCGGTCAGCAGGGCATCAGCCTTGGTGATGACATCCTTGCTGATGACGGTATCGATCAAGGCCTTCAGGACGATGGCCTGATGCTGGTTGCGGCCCATGTCATTGTCCTTAAGGGCATATCTTTCTCTGACGTAGAGCAGAGTCTCATTTCCGGTCATGGTTATCGTGCCTTCAGCATAGGAATATGTCATCCAGACAGCCTTGTTTCTGGCCTTGTCCCAGACCTGATGCTTGGTTGATGTGAAGGCATAGGGGTTGTTGATCGTCAGGCCGCCCAGGGCGTCGACGATGTCGATGAGCGAGCGGAAGTTCACCCGGACATAGAAGTTTACTTCCGTGCCGAGAAGATAGGAAACGGTATCTTTCCAGGCTTCAATGCCGTAGATGGATGCGTGGGTAATCTTGTCCATTTTTTTCGTGTCACCGCCGATCGGCAGATGCGAGTCACGCGGGATGGTGATCATCAGGATCTGCCGGGTATTGGGGTTGACAACACAGACGATGTTGGCATCGGTACGGCCGGTTGTGGTGGGTGAACTCTTGAAGTTATCGCTTCCGGCAATGCCGACGATGAACGGGCTCTTGGTGACGTCGCCGGTATACTGATCCGGCTTCTTATTGTTATTGTCATCGATGACCTGCTGGGTTATCTGAACGATCAGCATGGCATCTTCAGCGAAGCTTGCATAGTCGTCATTTTCGCTGACGATCTCCGCATAGACGTCATTGAGCATTATGGCATCGACTTCGCCTTTGTACAGCGCTTCGACTGCCGCGTAGAAGTCTTCATATTCGACCAGATCGATCTTCTCGCCGTCCAGCTGCTTTTCGATTTCCTCAAGGGCCAGCTGCTGGTTTTCGATGTCCAGGGTCGTCTGGATTCCCATCTTCTTTCCGACAAGATCGTCCAGGCTCTCATATCCTGATGTCTGGAGCGCGTAGACGTTCATGTAGAGTTCAGTAACATCGGGAATGTCGACGAACATCTTTTCCACCCGGCCTTTGTAGTAGGGAAGAGCATAGGTGCCCGTGGCATTGACGCCGATCATCAGCACGCACAGAAGAGCGGTCAGGAACTTGATGATCTTTGATGATCTCTTGGCCAGTACCGATAACAGTACCAGCAGATTCAAAACGCCTAAAACGATGGCGAGAATGCGGATGTACTTGCCGGGGATGACCTTGAGGTCAATGACGGCCTTCACCAGAAAAAGCGAGGTGATGTGCACCAGGCAGATGGTCGTCAGCGCTATGTTTTTCCACAGGGAGCGTCTTTCCGGGATCTTCTCAGCGATTTCTGTCATACAGAGTAATTATATCACGAATATGCAAAGTCGGAAACTGCACGAAAAAAGGCCCGGCTGGGCCTCTGTCATGAATGGCTTACCGCAGCTGCGCTTCCTTTGTGTACTTGCTGGCATGGAAGTAGATCAGCGCCAGCACACCGGCCAGTGACCAGGCCAGGGGCGCGGATAAATAGAGGATGATCTCGCTGAAGTACAGCTTCAGTCCGACGGTCACGAAGATGAAGCGGACGATGCACTGGCTGAATACGGCGATGATCATCGGTGCCTTCACGTTGCCGGCGCCCCGGCAGCAGCCGTTATAGATGTGCGACCAGGTCAGCGGTATGTAGCTGAGCACGTTGAGGCGCGTCTGGATCGACCCGTATCTGATGACCTCGGGATTGCGGTCAAACAGGCTGACCATGAAGGGCGCGAAGACGAAGAAGATCGCTGCCAGCACCACGGTCATGGCCATGGCAAAGCGCAGGCAGAACCGGATGCCTTCCTTGACCCGCTCGTACTTGCCGGCGCCCAGATTTTGGCCGACATAGCTGGTGGCTACCGTGGACACGGCATGCATCGGCATGTGGACCCACAGGGAGACCTTGGAGGCGACGCCGATGCCGGCGATGAATTCATTGGAGAACATGTTGATGTAGGATTGAACGGTGAATTCGCTCAAAGCGATCAGGATGTTCTGGAAGGCGGCGGGGATGCCCAGGGTGAACATGCTTCTGATCATGGAGGTGTCGGGCTGCATGTGCAGCAGGTCGATCTTTATTTCCTCATCCAGATGCAGCACCCGGATTACGGCCATGACGGCGATGATCAGCTGCGCGATGGTAGTGGCCAGGGCGACGCCGATGACACCCATGTGCATAAAGCCGACAAAGACGATGCCCAGCACCAGATTGATCAGACAGGAGACGATCAGATACCTGGTCGGGGTACGGGAATCACCCATGGAGCGCATGATGAAGAAGCAGATGTTGTAGATCATCATCGGGGTATCGCCGATGACGTAGACCCGCAGGTAGCGTTCGGCATTCTGATAGATGGAAGCGTCGATGTTGCTGATGCGCATTAACAGCGGTGTACACAGCTCCAGCAGTCCGAAGAACAGGATGCCGACGGTGATGCCGACCATGAAGGCCGTCTCGATGGCCTTCTTGACCTTGTCCTTGCGGCCGGCGCCGTAATAGTTGGCAACCAGGATGCTGGTGGCGGTTGAGAAGCCGAAATAGAAATACTGGGTAATGATGGTTATGGAGTTGGTAGCGCTGACGGCGCTCAGGGCTTCCGTGTCGATGTAGTTGCCGACGATAAGCGAATTGGTGATGTTGTAGATCTGCTGGAAGACGTTGGCGATGATGATGGGCCAGACGAACCTCAGCAGCTGCTTTCCGATCGGACCTTCAGTCAGGTCGATGCGCTTTTCCTGTGCCATGGACGCGCCTCCTCTCTTCCCTTTCATTGTATCATCAAGCCGGCGGGTTTTCCTTTATAATGCTTGAAACCTGACCAATATGAGCGTTGTCCATGATAGAACAGTGAAAACGGCAGCATCTTTGCGGACAGGAGAATCATCAAAGACGTCGTAACCGAACTTCTGGTCGGTACCGGTCTGTAAGATCGTTATTAATAATCAAAAGGGTTCAACTGATATGAAATTCATGCAAAATTAAAGTTGAACTTTAAATTTGCATAGATTATTAAGCGGGAATAAGCCAAAGTGGACCCAAAACATACGTCAAATGTGTTTTTTCGTCCGCAAAGGTGTATTTGATTTTCATTTCAAGTGTGCAGTGACGAAATATATTGTTTGACTTTTATTGCTTATAAGAGTTAAATATAGGTAATGCAGTGAACAGGACAATAGATATGGCTGTCTGATCAGAGAGAACCGTGGCCGGTGAAAACGGTTTGAGGACGAAATATCTTACCGCCTGGGAGCAGGCTTTTGAAAAAGACCCGGTTGTTCCGTTATAACTCAATGAGAAGCAATTAAGGTGGTACCACGTCAATCCAACGTCCTTTTACAGGGACGTTTATTTTTTTGGAGGTAGGAAACATGAGCGAAATCAAGATGAACGAACTGAACATCAGAGAAGACGAAAGGCTGAACATGCTGAACCATTCCTGTGCCCATTTGATGGCCCAGGCGGTCAAGCACCTTTATCCCCAGGCCAAGTTCTGGGTCGGACCAGTCATAACCGACGGCTTTTACTATGACATGGATCTGGGCGATGCCGTCATAACCGACGAGGATCTGGCGGCCATTGAAAAGGAAATGAAGAAGTGCGCCAAGGACGGCAAGAACATCGTCCGTCAGGAGATCTCCAAGGCTGAAGCCCTGGAAATGTTCAAGGACGACGAGTACAAGATCGACCTAATCAGCAACATGGACGAAAACGAGACTGTCATTACCTGTTACCGTCAGGGCGATTTCGTCGACCTCTGCCGCGGCCCGCACGTCGAGAATACCAAGCTGATGAAGTACTTCAAGCTGCTCAAGTTCTCCGGCGCCTACTTCAAGGGCGACTCCAAGAACAAGGTCATGCAGCGGATCTACGGCATCTGCTTCGAAAACCAGGAAGACCTGGACGCCTACCTGCTTTACCTGCAGGATGCCCGTGACCGCGACCACCGCAAGATCGGCAAGGAGATGGAGATCTTCATGCTTTCTGATTTGGTCGGCAAGGGACTGCCCTTATGGCTGCCTAACGGCTACATCATCTGGCGTACCCTGCAGAACTACATCACCGACAGGGAGATCGCCCACGGCTACCAGCATGTCCATACGCCCGACCTGGGTTCTGTAGCTTTATACAAGACTTCCGGTCACTGGGATCACTACAAGGCCGACATGTTTGCCCCGATGGTCAAGATGGACGAGGACAACGAAGATCTGACCATGAAGCAGATCATGGAAAGCATCGACGCCAACAAGATCGATGACGCCTACGTCTTAAGACCGATGAACTGCCCGCACCACATGGTCATCTACGGATCAAAGGCCCACTCCTACCGCGATCTGCCCTTAAGGATAGCTGAGGTGGCCAATGACTTCCGCTATGAGGCTCAGGGCGCCGTCAAGGGCATCGAGAGAGCCAGATGCTTCACTCAGAATGACTCCCACATCTTCTGTACTCCCGAGCAGATCGAAGCCGAATTCAAGGGCGTTCTCGACCTGATCCTGGAAGTCTATAAGGACTTCGGCATCAGCGAATACAAGTGCCGTCTGTCATTAAGAGACCCGGCTGATACCGAGAAGTACTTCCCGGACGATGAGATGTGGAATACCGCCGAGGATTCATTAAGAAGAGTCATGAGCGGCCTGGACATTGAATACTTCGAGGCCATCGGCGAAGCCGCCTTCTACGGCCCCAAGCTGGACGTTCTGGTCAAGCCGGCCATCGGCAACGAAGTGGCGCTGTCGACCATTCAGCTGGACTTCTTACTGCCGAGAAGATTCGAACTCAACTACGTCAACGAGGAAGGCGAAAAGAAGACTCCGGTCGTCATTCACCGCGCCATTCTGGGCTCCATTGACCGCTTCGTCTCCTTCTTACTGGAAGAGACCAAGGGCAAGCTGCCGCTGTGGCTGGCGCCTCAGCAGTTCTCCGTCATTCCGGTCAATCCCAATACCCATACCGATTACGCCAGGGAGGTCACCGAAAGACTGCAGAAAGAAGGCTTCCGGGCCAAGCTGGATGACCGCAATGAAAAACTTGGCTACCGCATCAGGGAAGCCCAGGTCAAGAAGGTCACCATTCAGCTGGTCATCGGCGATAACGAGGTCAATAATAAGACCGTCACCGCCCGCCGCTACGGCTCTCAGGCAACTGAGACCATGGACTTTGAGGAATTCCTGAAAGCCATGCATAAGGAAGTCGACGAAAAACAGCTGGCAAAATAATCAATACTGGAATTCAGCGGACAGGCATGCCTGTCCGCTGTTTTCTTTGCGTTGATGATAATGAGAAAAAGGAGATAATACGGTTGAAATATCACGGAAACGTGATAAAATAAAACTGAAAAGGGAGAGAGAACGGATGCCGGTATTGTCAAGGTTTTACGGAATCATCATCCGCATGTATTTCCAGCAGGCAGAGCATAATCCGCCGCACGTACATGCTCTGTATGGTGAAGACATGGCCGCTGTTGAAATTAAAACGGGGATGATTCTGGAAGGTTATCTTCCACCTAAGGCTTTGGCTCTGGTCCGGGAATGGATCGGATTAAACCGTGATGACCTTCTGCAGATGTGGCAGATGCAGAAGTTCAGAACTCTTCCTCCCCTTGTTTAAGGAGGTGATCAAATGTTTCACAAGATCAAGGCTGTCAGTGCCCTGCCCGACTTACGCTTAAGCGTTCAGTTTGCCGAAGGTGTCACGAAAATGTATGATGTCAGGCCGCTGCTTTCCAAATGGGAACCTTTCAGGACTTTTGAGAAAGAACCGGAACTGTTTTATGATGTTGAAGTCGATACAGGAGGTTATGGCATCATCTGGAACGATGACCTGGACCTATCCTGCGATGAACTGTTCGATAACGGTTCGACAGTCAAAACACCATTTGACGGCCTGATGGCGTTTACTGACGCCACGGAGCTATGGGGACTGAATGAGAGCACACTGCGAAAAGCCATCTCATATGGAAAACTCGTGAGCGGAGTCGACGCCTGTAAATACGGTAAGCAATGGGTGATTTCGACGCAGGCAATGATCCGTGAATATGGCGTGCCTGATAAGGATAATAACAGAGAATTATAGAACCAGAAATAAAGAAAGAATAAGATCCATGTTATGCGGTTTACCTGTGTTACTGCATACTTTTCCGCGTTTTATATGCAGTAAATCAAATTTACTGCATATTTTTCCTTGTTTTATATGCAGTAAACCGATAATAATGGGCTATAAAAAAAGGGTGAGCCGAAGCTCACCCCTCAGTTTGCTAGATAATGGCCTTCAGGAAGTAGTTCAGTAAGAACAGGAAACTGGAGACCCACAGGATCGGGTTGATGTCCTTTGTCTTGCCCTTGACGATCTTGACCAGCACGTACATCAGGAAACTGACCGCAATGCCGTCGGTGATCGAATAGCACAGGCCCATGAAGATGGCAGCGCCGAAGCAGGGAATGGCCTCTTCCAGATCATCCCATTTGACATCGTCCAGAGCGGCGATCATCAGGATGCCGACCATGACCAGAGCGCAGCTGGTAGCCGCCGAGGGAATGGCGGAGATGATTGGGGCGAAGAAGGCGGAAACCGCGAAGCAGATGCAAACGACCACGCTGGTCAGACCGGTGCGGCCGCCGACGCTGATGCCGGCTGCGGATTCAACATAGGTAGTGGTGTTGGAGGTTCCGAAGATGGCGCCGATGGAGGTGGCGATCGAGTCGGCGAACAGGGCCTTGTCCATCTTGGACTTGAAACCGCTTGATTCCTCCATGGCCTTTTCGTCTTCAGCGGAGAAGATGCCTGATCTCCGGCCGGTACCGATGAAGGTGCCCAGAGTATCGAAGGTATCGGAAAGGCTGAAGG
>JAFZBT010000098.1 GCA_017561615.1 Erysipelotrichaceae bacterium | reverse complement strand
GGCCGAAGCTCCGCTGGCCAACTACCTGTATCAGAAGACCGCCTACAAGAAGGATCTGGTCGACGATACCATCAAGGGAACTCAGTTCCTGAAGCCTTACTTCGAAGTTCCGGGTTCATGCCCGGGCTGCGGCGAGGCTCCGTATTACAGACTGGTATCCCAGCTGTTCGGACCTGACATGCTGGTTGCCAACGCCACCGGCTGTTCATCGATCTACTGCGGCTCCACTCCGTCAACTCCGTTTGTTCAGGATGAAGACGGCAACGGTGTCGCCTGGGCTAACTCCCTGTTCGAAGACAACGCTGAATTCGGCTACGGCATGGCCCTGGCCAGAAACTACCAGAAGAGCCAGATGCTCAAGGTCATGGAAGACGAGCTCGAAAACGTCGAGCCCGAACTGAAGGCCCTGTTCGAACAGTATCTCGCCAACAACGGCAACAGAGCTCAGGAAAAGCTGCTGGCTCCGCAGATCGTCGAGCTGGTTGAAAAGAGCAGGAACGACAACGTCAAGGTCCTGCTGAAGAACGCCAGAGATCTGGTCAGTGCTTCCGTATGGATCATCGGCGGCGACGGCTGGTCATATGATATCGGCTACGGCGGATTGGACCATGTCATGGCCAACGACCTGAACGTCAACGTCATGGTTCTGGACACCGAAGTCTATTCCAACACCGGCGGTCAGTCATCCAAGTCCTCACAGGCTGCCTCCATCGCCCAGTTCGCTGCCGGCGGTAAGGCTGTCGCCAAGAAGGACTTAGGCCAGATCGTCATGAGCTACGGTCACGTCTATGTTGCCTCCATCTGCATGGGCGCCAACAGAATGCAGGCTCTCAAGGCCCTCAAGGAAGCTGAGAGCTACAACGGACCGTCACTGATCATCGCCTACTGCCCGTGTGAACTGCACGGCATCAAGGGCGGCTTAAGCAAGCAGCAGCAGGTGCAGAAGGAAGCCGTTGCCTGCGGTTACGTCGCTCTGTACAGATATGACCCGAGACTTGAGAAGCCTCTGACCATCGACTTCAAGAATCCTGACTTCGACAAGTTCCAGGACTTCCTGATGGACGAAGCCAGATACAACAACCTGGTCAAGGTCAATCCGGAAAAGGCTCAGGCCTTATACGACAAGGCCAAGGCCGACGCTCAGAGACGTTTCAATAACTTAGTCAAGAAAGCAGAAGACTAATCAGTTGAATTGATCAGATTACAGGCCAGGGCAAGACCCTGGCCTGTGCTGTTTGGGAGGAGAAAGAATGAATAAACTTAAGGAATTCTGGGAAATCGAATCAGCGCGCCGCTGCCCGGTGTGCAAGAGCGAGGACATCAAAAGCGTCATGGTAGACGGCCTGCCGTACGGTGAATGCCAGAAGTGCGGGACTCATTTCAAGAACTACGGCTTCAGCTGGCTGGAGCTGCTGTATACCTTCCTGGGCGTCGTTCTGACGGAACTGCTGCTGGTCAAGGTCTTCATTCCCAACAATGTCAACCGCATTACCACCATGGTGGTGGTCATCCTGCTGTTCATCGTCGTGAGAGAAACGCTGGCCTTTGTGATCTACCTGATCTTCGGCAAGACCAAGGTGACCGTTGCCAAGCACAGTGCTGAGAAGGGGGATAAGTAAGATGCTGGAAGTCGGAACCAAAGCTCCTGAGTTCAGCCTGCCTGACCAGAACGGCGTCATCCACAAGCTCAGCGATTACCTCGGCAAAAGGGTGATCCTGTATTTCTATCCCAAGGACAACACATCAGGCTGCTCAGCCCAGGCCTGCAGTTTCCGCGACCTGTATCCGGAAATCATGGAAAAGGGAGCTGTCGTGCTGGGCGTAAGCCGGGATTCCGTCGCCTCGCACAAGAAGTTTGAGGAAAACTACGGACTGCCATTTACGCTGCTGTCGGACCCACAGCTGACGGTCATTCAGGCCTATGAGGCCTGGGTGGAGAAGAAGCAGTACGGACGCACCTTCATGGGCGTCAACCGCTGTACCTATCTGATCGACGCTGACGGCGTCATTGAGAAGACGGTTGCCAGGGCCAAGGCCAGGGAGAATCCCCGGCAGATGCTGGACAGTCTCTGAAGAAGACCATCAAGGGCGCAGGCCCTTTTTTTGAGGCGTCATTATTGACATGCCGGCACAGGATGTTAAACTGACATGGTGGTGATCTGAATGAGCGAGATTAAGACGATAGGAAAAGACTACAGTACCGGCGAACTGCTGAAATTCGCTGCCCCCTCGGTAACCAATGAGATCGTTATCTCTCTTTTGTATACCCTGGACGACGGTCTGTTCATTTCCCGCTACATCGGTCATGACGCTCTGGCGGCCTTCTCGATCGGTTCACCGCTGTTCATGCTCAACTTTGCGGCCGTCAATCTTTTGGGCGGTTCAGCCATTCTGGTCAGCCGGAAGTTCGGCGAAAAAAAGGAAGAGGAAGCCCGGAAAAACTTCACTACGGTCGTCGTAGTCATTCTTCTGATCGGCATCCTCATGGCCATTGTGGAGCGGACGTTTCTGAAGCAGATCCTGCATCTGCTGGGCGCCACGGAGATTCTTTATCCGTATGCCTGGCAGTTCAACAGCATCGGAACGCTCTACATTCCCCTGGCTCTGGTAGCCGGCATTTTCTCTCGCTTCTACGTAACAGCGGGGAAGCCGCAGGTTGGGCTGCTGAATACCGTTCTCAACGTCGGAACCAACGTCTTCTTTGACTGGTATTTCGTGGTTTACCGGCAGATCGGCATGGTCGGGGCGGCCTACGCCAATCTGATCGCTGTCTGCGTCCAGATGGCCATCGGACTGATCTTCTACAGCAGTAAGGCCAGTGAACTGCGCTTTGCCCGGCCGGATCTTACCGACATTTCAACCCTGAAACGCTCCATGCGTCTGGGCATTCCTTCCTGCATTACCAACGCCTCCGTCGGTCTGGGAACGCTGGTTCAGAATCACGTCATTCTGCATTGGGGAAACGAAGAGTATCTGGCTGCCTATTCCATTGTCAACAACATCGCCTTCACCTTCATGGGCGGCTTCTTCGGTCTGTTCGGCACGACCGGACCGCTGGTCAGTTACGCGGTCGGGGAAAAGAACCTGTCGAAGCTGCAGAAGCTCTTCGGTCAGATCTTTACGGTCACCACGGTACTGTCCTTTCTGACGGTCGGCCTGTTTCTGACCGGCGGAAGGATGCTGGTTAAACTGTTTGTCAGCAGCGCTGAGCAAAGTATGATCGGGATCCTGAATTACGGCATGCGCATCATGCCTTACAGCTTCCTGCTGTTCGGCTACAATATCGCTGCCCGCAGCACCATGGCCAATCTTCAGCAGACCCGCTATTCCGGCTTTCTGACCGTCATGCACGAGATCGTCTTTAATAATCTGACACTGGTGCTGCTGCCGCTGCTGTTCGGACTGGACAGCGTCTGGTTCTCCTTCTTGCTGACCAATGTGATCATGCTGGTGATTACCATAATTGTGATTCTGCGACTGAAGCCGGAATATTACCCGGAAACGGCAGAATAGAAAAACGTGAAAGAAAAGCTGTCGTCAGACAGCTTTTTCAGTACTTGAATTGGTTGAGGTCTTTCCGGATCAGCGGGAAGTCATCATAGGAGATCATGTCCAGTCTGATCGGCGAAAGCGTGATGTAGCCCTGATGCAGGGCATAGATATCGCCGTCCAGGTTTTCCACCAGGTTGACAAAGGAGAACTCGGAAGCGGAAGTGTCATAGTAGTAATAGCGGCCGTCATAGCGCGGCGTGAGGTCCTGGTGGTAGAGATAATTGCCACCGTGACCGCAGATGTGATAGCCCCTGATCTCTTCTCTGGGACGGTTGGGAACGTTGACGTTGAGCACGAACTTCCGGTTGAAGGGCTGGCTGATGAACCACTGGGCCATTTCCCGGGC
>JAFZBT010000097.1 GCA_017561615.1 Erysipelotrichaceae bacterium | reverse complement strand
TCTTTGTGGAACCCTGGACCTTTACCTCTTCCGATGACCGCGTAAACCTGACCTTCAAGCCGGTCTTTGATAGGGCGGACAACACCAACGTGCTGATCATTCAGTCCAACCAGCATCAGGTCTTCGGCCGCTTCTACGGCACCTGCATTCTGGATGACGGCACTGAGATAAAGCTGGACGGCCAGATGGGCTTTGCCGAAAAGGTCGCCAACCGCTGGTAGATCAAAAACACGGAACAGAGATGAAGAAAGGCACCCGGCTGACAGCCGGGTGCCTGTTTTATTAATGGTCTGAAGATTAATCTTCGTCGTCGTCCTCGAGGTTCGCCTCAGCAGCGACCTTATCGGCGATGTTCTGCGGAGCTCTTTCGTATCTGACGAATTCCTGCGTGTAGGAGCCATTGCCCTGAGTCATGCTGCGCAGCTCGGTGGCATAGCTCATCATCTCAGCCTGCGGTACTTCCGCGACGATGACGGTGGTCTCATCATCGAGAGCGTTGTTTTCCAGGATCATGCCTCTTCTCTTGGAGAAGTCACCGTAGATGGTGCCGACATAATCGTTGGGGATGGTAACCTCAGCCTTGATGATCGGTTCCAGCAGACACGGCTTGGCCAGGGGCATGCCCTTCTTGTAAGCCAGTCTGGCAGCGGACTTGAAGGCGACTTCCTTGGAGTCTACCGGATGGTAGGAACCATAGTGCAGGGTAGCCTTGACCTGGACGACCTTGTAGCCGGCCAGAACGCCCTTGTTCATGCAGTCTCTCAAGCCTGCTTCAACGGCCGGGATGAAGTTCTTGGGAACGACACCGCCGACGACGGCATCGACGAATTCCATCTCTTCCTGATCAGGGTTGGGTTCGAACTTGATGGTGACGTCACCGTACTGACCGGCGCCGCCGTTCTGCTTCTTATACTTACCCTGAACGTCGGATACGCCCATGATGGTCTCACGGTACTGGACCTTCGGTTCGGTAAGTTCAACTTCGACCTTGTATCTGTTCTTCAGCTTGTTGACGATGACATCGATGTGCTGGTCGCCGATTCCGTATAAGACCTGTTCCTTGGTCTCGGAGTTGATGACGACCTTCATGCTCTTGTCTTCCGCCTGCAGCTTGGCTAAGCCGCTTGACAGCTTGTCTTCATCGTTCTTGGTCTTGGGCCAGATGGCCTTGCCCAGCATGCCGGCCGGGAATTCGATCGGCTTGAAAGCGACCGGGCTGGCCTTGGTGGCCAGGGTGTCATTGGTTGAGGTGCTGGTGAGCTTCAGTACGGCGCCGATGTCGCCGCATTCCAGCTTGGTGACCTTTTCCTGGTTCTTGCCTCTGACGACGACCAGACCGCCCATCTTTTCGTTGGTCTCGGCGGTGACGTTGTACAGCGGGGTCTCCAGAGTCAGCACGCCGCTCATGACCTTGACATAGGAAGCCTGAGCGAAGTTGTCGCTGACGGTCTTGAAGACGAAGGCGGAGAAGACCTCATCATTGGTGGTCTTCAGCTGCTTGCCGTTGACGTCGGTGACGGTGCCTCTGTCGGTGTAGCTGGGGCAGTACTTGATGATGGTATCCAGCAGTACGTCAATGCCGACATACTTGGTGGCGGAACCGCACAGGATCGGCTTGATGGCGCCGGACAGTAAGCCGCTGGCTACGCCCTTGACCATTTCCTCGTCGGTGAACGGTTCTTCCATCAGGAACTTCTCGGTCAGTTCATCATCGGTCATGGCGATGGCCTCGCACAGTTCGGCGTGGCCGGATTCAGCCTGATCGGCGAAGGCAGCCGGAATGTCGACTTCGGCATTGCCGACGTGGGCCTTCTTGGTAATGATGTTGACGGTACCGGTGACGTTGCCGCCTTCCAGGATCGGCAGAACCAGCGGCGAAGCCTTGCAGCGGCGCTCCAGTTCAGCGACAACCTTGGCGTAGTCGGCGTTTTCCTCGTCAACTCTGGTGACGAAGAAGACGACCGGCAGGTTGTTGGCAACGGCCTGACGGTAGGCCTTCATGGCACCCGGCTGAACGCCGTCCTTGGCGGAGACGACGATGAGTACGGAATCGGCAACGGCCAGGGCAGCAGCCTGCTCGCCGGCGAAGTCCATGTAACCCGGGGTGTCGATGAAGTTGATCTTGTAATCCTTCCACTCAACCGGTACCAGGGTTGAATAGACTGACATTCCTCTCTTTACTTCTTCGGGATCGTAGTCAATGATGCTGTTACCGTCGACGGCCTTGCCGAAACGGTCAGTGATCTTGCTGTTGAATAAGATGGACTCCAGCACTTCGGTCTTGCCGGCGCCGGTGTGTCCCATTACGACCACGTTCTTAACGTTCTTTCCTGCGTATTCTTTCATATATCCTCCTAGGCCAACTTCTTTATCAGTTGTTCATTACTGTTTCTTACGACATAATAGTCGCCGGCCTTCTTACCGGACCGGTCGGTGATCGACGGATCGGCGCCCTTTTCCAGCAGCATCTCCACCAGCCCGTCATAGCCGCCGTACGCTGCTCTCATCAGGGCCGTGGTGCCCATCGCATCCTGCAGATTCACATCTGCACCACGTGATAATAATACATCAACTACGGCCAGATTTCCACAAGAACATGCTTCCATCAGAGCGGTTCTGCCCTTGCTGTCCTGGACGTCGATCTCAGCTCCGCGACTGATCAGCGTTTCCACTACTTCCTCAAAGCCGTTATGGCTAGCTCTCATCAGGGCGTTGCGGCTGTCGTTGTCCAGGGCGTTGACATCAGCGCCGGCCTCAATGAGCATCTGCACGGCTTCATTGTGGCCTTTCTTGGCCGCGCCCATGATGGCGGTATCGTTGTCATGGTCCCGGGCATTTACCTCAGCCCCGGCTTCCAGCAGCAGTCTCATTACCTGCAGCCTTCCGCGCTTGCTGGCGGTCATCAGGGCCGTCTTGCCGTCCTGATTGCGGGTTTCAATGCTGACTCCTTCATTCAGGCCGGTCTGGACAACGTTGACGTCGCCGGATGTGGCCCCTTCGATGAAGGCTCTTTCATTCCGATTCATTTCCATCATTCCTTTCAAAAAGTAAATAAAAGACGCTCCGAAAAAATCAAAGCATCTCAGTCATTTCAAGGTTTAAAACAACCACCATCAGGTGGCCGGATACCCCCGGGATATGGACAGTTAAATCAGCCTTGCTCATTCTCTTCATTACAGCTGACTCCTTCCCTTTTGTCTATACATATTCTATCGGTTAAGGCCGGTTTATGCAAGCGTTTGTTATTGTAAAAAGGGGGGATATTCAGTAAAATTGAAAGTGTAAAAAAGAGGTGTATGAATAATATGAAAGAACCCGCATTAGTAATTCTGGCAGCCGGACTGGGCTCCCGCTATGGCGGCCTCAAGCAGGTCGATACCGTCGGCAACAACGGCGAAAGCATCATCGATTTCTCCATCTATGACGCCTATAAGGCCGGCTTCCGCAAGCTGGTGCTGATCATCAGAAAAGAACACGAAGATCTCTTCGAACAGCAGATCGCCGGCAAGCTGAGAGGCTACATGGACGTCGTCTATGCCCACCAGGACATCAATGACCTGCCCGGCGACTTCAAGTGTCCGGCAGACAGAACCAAACCCTGGGGCACGGTTCAGGCCGTACTGGCTACCCGCCATGTCGTTGATGAGCCCTTCATGGTCATCAACGCCGACGACTTCTACGGACCGGAGTCCTACCGCATCATGTATGACTTCCTGAAGAACGAAGTTACCGACGATACCTACGGCATGGTCGGCTATCAGCTGACCAAGACCCTGACCGACAACGGTTCGGTCACCAGAGGCATCTGCGAGACCGAGGACGGTTATCTGACCCAGATCGTCGAGACTCAGAAGATCATCCGCAAAGACGGCAAGCCCTATTCCGTTGATGAAGAAGGCAATGAGACCGAACTGGTCGACGGCGTTGTTTCAATGAACTACTGGGGCATGACCCCGGCCGTCTTCCCGCTGTTTGAACGTGAATTCGCTGAGTTTTTGGCCGAGAAGGTCGACGTTCCCAAGAGCGAACTGGTAATCCCGACCTCCGTCGCCTCCCTGATCAAAAAGGGCGAGATCAAGGTCAAGGTCATGAGTTCCAGCGCCGAATGGTTCGGTGTCACCTATCCGCAGGACAAGCCGATGGTCACCGAAAAGATCCTGGAATACAAGAACCAGGGCATCTACCCCTTCCAGCTCTGGAAGTAGAAAAAGAGAGAAAACGGGCAGCTGCTTGGCGGCTGCCCTTACTGTATCCCCGGGAAAGGAGGCTGATCACCGTGAAGAAAAACGAAGATCTGTCAGCGTTGCAGCAGCTGAAAGACCGGTTCGAACTGGTCGGACAGCTGAAGACGGAAACCGAAGAAGCCAGAAAAGCGCTAAAGACCGCCAAGGCGCTCAAGCCATCGGCACTGGAAAGCTTTGACGCGGAAAACCTGGAGAACTTCGTCACCTCCCGGCAGGGACCGCAGCCGGTCAAGCCGGAAGCCGTGATCAAGCTGGGCGCCGGCTACCGCGCCAGGATGGAAGAATACCGGAAAGCCATGGAAGAATACCAACAGCGCGATGAGCAACTGCGTAAGGAGTACTACGAACATTTCCAGGCTCAACGTCATGAATTGGAAGTTAAGGAGAAGGCAGAGATCGCCGGCGCCGTTGACAGCGCCAAAAAGCAGCTGAGCACGCTTCAGGAAAAGCTCGCAGCAGCCCGAAGGCAGCTGGAGGAAGATGATACCCTGAGCAGCCGGCTGAAGAATCTCAAGACCGTCAATACCCTGATCGGCTACTTTGAGGACCGCCGGGCTGACAGCCTGAAGGAAGCCGTCAACCTGCTGTTTGAGGAACAGCACCGCAAAAAAGCGGAAGAAAACATCGCTCAGCTGCAGCAGCAGACCGCCATCATCAGCAGTCAGCTTCAGCAAAACGAAAAAAAGATCAACGATGTCCTGAAGAAAGCCAATGATATTGACCGGACAATCGGCAGAATCAACTGGCGAATCAATAACTGATAACTGAAGGACCGGTCATTATAACACAATAAAGGCGCCACAGGCGCCTTTATTTGATTGATAATGGTTCACATGGCGAAAAAGTCCTGATTTCAGAGTGATGTTTAGCAGTACTGAATGCATGTGCAGATATTTACAAACGTTCTTTAATATTCTATAATTAAAGTGCGTTTGTGAGGTGATGCCCATGAGTGATAAATTGGACAGGATAATAAAGACAGCTGAAGACAAAGGAGGATTAATTAAATCCAGCGAGATAGAAAAACTTGGTAACAGCAGGGTTTACATTTCAGAACTGGTAGATTCAGGATTGCTGATACGTGAAGCCCGCGGTATTTATTCCGTCCGCGGCGAGGAGCCGGATGAATTCGCGGTTATTCAGAAAAGGAGCGCCAAGCTCATCTATTCTTATGGTACCGCACTGTTCTTTCACGATCTTACCGACAGGGTTCCGGGAATCATCGATATCACCGTTCCCCAGGGATACAATGTCAGCCGAATTGCGGATTCCAACGAGAGACTTCGGTTTCATTATGTAAAAGGCGACATTTTTCTGGCAGGAGTTGAGACAGTCCTGACTCCCCAGGGCTATGAAGTGGCCGCCTACAGTAAAGAGCGCTGCATCTGTGATCTCATAAAGGGAAAACGTAATGTCGATAAACAATTATATACTCAAGCACTTCAGCGATACTTCGACGGCCATTTCAAACAAAGGGAACTCATCAGCATGGCCAGAATCATCGGCGTAGAACAGAGCGTCAGAGATTACATGGAGGTTCTGCAGAAACAATGACAAACGATTCTCATTTCAAAAACAGCCCCCTGAACACACTTACAGATTCAGGGGGTTGTTTTCTTTTTTGCCTAATACGCGGTTTTAATTGTAATGCTCGTGAACGATCTTCATGAAATCGGTGACCAGTTTGGCGTCGACCCGTTCACCGGTCTTGAAGCCGCGGCCGACGATGACGGCGTTGGCACCGGCCTCAAAGTAACCGATGACGTTCTCCGGCTTGACGCCGGCGCCGACGATGATCGGGAAGTCGCCGATGCGCTCTCTCATGCTCTTGACATCATCAACGGTGATGCGCTTGTTGTCGTCGTTTTCGGTGACGATGATGGCGCTGGAATCATGGTTGATGCAGTTCTGCGCACAGTTGTTGATCGGCACATTGGGGAAGCCATAAGTCTCGGCGGTATGGACGTCAGAGAAGATCAGCGTGTCGGAAGGCAGCTGCTTCTGCAGGTCCATCAGTCCGGTCGAGCAGGCTTCGATCATGCCGAAGGAACCGGCGCGGTTATCGCAGAAGGCTTCAATGCGGATGAAGTCGGCACCGACGGCATAGGCCATTGTCCACTCCTGGACCCAGGCGTTCATCTCGATGTTGACGCCGAAGGGCAGGTCGGTCATGTTTCTGATCTCAGTCGCGATCTTGAGCATCAGCGAATAGGCCGCAAAGGAGACCTCGGTGCTGTACTGCGGCCAGTCATAGAAGTTTTCCACCATGATGGCGTCGACACCGCTGTCGATCAGTACCTGAGCGTCTTCCAGAGCTCTCTTTTCGATTTCCTTGTTGTCACCGCGGTAGGACGCGTTGCCCGGCAGCGGTAACAGGTGCACCATGCCGATGACTCTCTTCTTACTGAAGAATTCCTTTTTATTCATTAGGTTGTTTCCTTTCTCTAGCAGGCGGTCTTGCCGCCGTCGACGCAGATGTTGGCGCCGCTGATGAAGCTGGCCTGGTCGGAACTCAGGTAGAACACCGTGTCGGCGATCTCATAGGGTTCAGCCGCCCGGTCCATCGGGGAAAGCACGAAGTTCACCTTGCCCTCCCTCTCATAATCTTCCAATGTCTTCTTCATCATCTCCGTGGCTACCCAGCCCGGGGAGATGGAGTTGCAGCGGACATTGTACTTGCCGTATTCCACGGCCACGTTCTTGCTCATGCCGATGACTGCCCACTTGGAGGAGCCGTAGCCGATCTCCAGCGAGTAGCCGCGCATGCCTGAGCAGGAACCGAAGTTGGTGATGACGCCTTTCTTCTGCTCTCGCATTACCGGCAGGACCTTTTCCATCATTAAGAAGGTGCCGAAGACATTGACCTCGTAGATCCTGCGGAAGTTGTCGTAGCCGTAGTCCTCGGTGATGTCGTAGCGGCCGCAGATGCCGGCCGTGTTGACCAGCACGTCAATGTGGCCGTACTTGCCGGTAACGGCCCTGACCATGTCCTCGACATCCTTTTCCCTGGTGATGTCCAGAGCCCAGCAGTCGCTCTGTTCCTCTGGGAAGCCCAGCTCGGCGACTGTCTCGGCCAGCCGGGCGCCGTCCAGGTCGATCAGAACGACCTGATAGCCGTTTTCCAGGTACTTGCGGACGATCTCCTTGCCGATGCCCCCGGCCGCTCCGGTTATCAGGCATACCGGCCTGTCATTCTTTCTCTCCGTCATGCTGCGCCCTCTTCTAGTCCAGCTGGCTCATCAGTTCAGCCACCCGGTCTCTGTCGATGGGGTTGAGGACCTTGCCGTCCTTCTTGAAGCTGGAGCCGATGATGGCGCCGTCCGCCACCTTCATGAAGTCTTTTACTGTCCTGGCGTTGACACCGCTGCCGACGATCACGGGCAGGCCATGGGCCAGCCGCTTCATTTCCTCGACATCGCTGATGTCCGGGCTCTTGCCGGTGGTGATGCCGGTACAGATCAGGGCATCGCCGCCGCCTTCCACGATCGACTCGATGGTGAAGTCCACCGGCTGATCGACCAGCGGGAAGGTGTGCTTGACCTGCACGTCGCATAACAGAGCGATGTCTTTGGGGTAGCGGCCTTTAAGGCGCATCAGCGCCGGGCCGCAGGCCGCAAACTCGCCGTTGGGGCCGACGCGGCTTTCCGCAAAGCACTCAACGCGGATGAAATCCATGCCGGTGGCGTAGGCTACCGCCCATTCGGCTTCATAATCGTTAAACTGGATGTTGATGCCCATCGGCATGTCGGTCAGCGCCCTGAGCCTGGTAGCGATCGATGTGATGGCCGAGCAGGCGATCAGATCGTTGTGGGGCGCGTAGGGGATGTCACCGAAGTTCTCGATGATGACTGCCGTGGCGCCGCCCTCGATCAGAGCCCTGAGGTCAGCCTCCGCCGCCCGGTAGATCTCCTCCAGATCGCCGCCGTAGTCCGGCGAAGAGGGCAGGGGCTTGAGATGCACCATGCCGATGACGGGCTTGGTCTTGCCGAATACTTTTTCAAACGCTGTCATCTGTCTCACCTAGTAGAGCACTTCAATGACGTTGTCTTCCAGCATGATGGCCCGCATTTCCTTGCCGCCGACGGTTGCCGGTTCGTAAAGGATCTGATAACCGGCCTGGTGGCACTTGCGGTTGATTTCCTCAAACTGCTCCCTGCTGTCGACCTTGACGCAGATGTGCGCCCAGCCGGTCCGGTTGCAGTTCTTGGGCAGGTCAACGATCTCCGGCTTGGTCATGATCTCGATCCTGGCCACGGTGGGATCATCGTTGAACTTCATGATGTAGGAATAGTATCCCTTTTCTTCTTCATTCCAGACCGCGTGGATCTGCATGCCGAAGTAGTCTTCAAAGAATTTTCTGGCTCCTTCCAGATCACGGACAAAGAGCCCGACGTTTTTCATGATCATGTAAGCTTTCCTCCTTCAGCTGTTGGCTGTCTTAAAAAGGAAGGCCGCTGAGCGGCCTTCCTGTATCAGATACAATTTAGCCTGCTAAGCCGAGTAAGCCTAATACCAGACCGATGGCCATGACGCCAAGAGTGACATGCATGGCGTTCTTGCCCTTCTTGATGGCCCAGTAGACACCCAGGGTCAGCAGCAGCTTCATGGCATTGGGCAGGATGGCATCGAACACGCCGCTCTGCAGGTCGAATACGGTGAAGCCGTCCTGAACGATGGAGACTGTCCAGTTGAAGGAAATGTAGTTGCACAGCAGCTGGCCGGTAACAGCGCAGCCCAGCATGTTGGCAGCCAGAATGACCTTGTCCAGCAGTCCGGATTCCATGATCTTGAAGATGGTCTCGCCGCCGTTCTTATAGCCGACCCACAGCATCCAGTAACCGACGCCGTAGAAGATGGCTAAGAAGATGATGGTGTAGGCGATCGGCGCCCAGGTTGCTCCCTGAGCAGCCAGGTTGGTGAAGATGATCGCCAGGATCGGGATCAGAACGACCTGTGACAGGGTGTCGCCGACACCGGCGCAGGGGCCCATCAGCGAGGACTTCAGAGATACGAAGGCTTCTTCCGGAATGTCTTCGCCCAGCTTCTTCTG
>JAFZBT010000008.1 GCA_017561615.1 Erysipelotrichaceae bacterium | reverse complement strand
TTTGCCTATGCCCTGATTACTCACAGCTGTCTTGACGAGCTGGTACTGGTTGACGTGGTGAAGGAAAAGACGGAAGGGGAGGCGCTGGATCTGCAGCATGCTCTGCCCTATACCGGCAATCACATCAGGGTCCATGCCGGAACCTATGAAGACTGCCGGGATGCCACGGTGATCGTCATCACCGCCGGAGCGGCGCAGAAGCCCGGTCAGAGCCGGCTGGAACTGACGGCGGTCAACACCCGGATCATCAAGAGCATCGGCCAGCAGATCAGAGCCTCCGGCTTCAACGGCATCATCATCGTCGCTTCCAATCCCTGTGACCTGATGACCTACGTCGCCTGGAAGGCTACCGGACTGCCAAAGGAGCAGGTCTTCGGTTCGGGAACCATGCTGGATACCGCCCGGCTGCGCTATGCGCTGAGCGATTTCCTGCAGATCAATTCTTCCAACGTTCACAGTTACATCATGGGCGAGCACGGCGACTCCTCGTTTGTTCCCTGGACGCATTGTTACATCGGGGCCAAGAGCCTGCTTGAGGAGCTGGAAGAGCGCCACATCGACATGAGCGTGCTGCTGGAGATCTATGAGAACGTCCGCGATGCCGCCTATGAGATCATCGAAAAGAAGAAGGCCACCTACTACGGCATCGGCATGGCCCTGTGCCGGCTGGTACTGGCGGTGCTGAATAACGAGAATGCCATCATCCCCCTGAGCGTCTATCAGGACGGCTGTTACGGAAGGGAGGGCCTGTACATCGGCGTGCCGGCGGTGGTCAACCGCCAGGGCATCCGGGAGGTTCTGGTACTGCATCTCAACAACGTGGATCAGGACAAGTTCAACCGCTCCTGTGACCGTCTGCTTGAGATCATTGACAACACCATTGATCCGATTCTGAACGAGCAGTGACCTTAAGACCGCAGACCGGAGGTGGCGATTACCGCTTCCGGTCTTTTTTCGGCGTTGAGATGGAAGGCTGTGCTGTGGTACAATAAACTAGCATCATTATGGGGTGCGCTTTTTGATGACGAGTCAATTATGTTATAATGATACGAAAGGGAGTTGGTAAGAAGTGAATTTCTCATTCAGTTATGAGTCAATTATCCATTATGTCCAGGCGATTGCCGACATCGTAGTCGTATGGATCATTCTATATTACATCATGAAGGTGGTTAAGAGTAACCAGAAGACGATCCAGACCTTCCAGGGCCTGGTTTTGGTCATCATCATCCAGGCGGTTTCCAAGCTGCTGGGCCTCAAGACGGTCAACCAGCTGGCCTCCACGGTCGTGTCCTGGGGCGTCATCGCCATCATCGTCATCTTCCAGCCGGAGATCAGGCTGATTCTGGAAAGACTGGGCAAGAGCAATGCCTTTGCCCACATTTCCACTCTGACCAGCAGTGAAAAGGAAAACCTGATCGACGAACTGATGACGGCTACGGCTCAGCTGTCCGCCAGCAAGACCGGCGCCCTGATCACTCTGGAACAGGGCCATTCCCTTTCCCAGTACATTGATACCGGCATCAAGATCAATTCCCTGGTTTCCGCGGAACTGATCTGTTCGATATTCATGACGACCACGCCGCTGCATGACGGCGCCGTCATCATTCAGGGCGACAAGCTGGCCTGCGCGTCAGCCTATTTCCCGCCCACCACCATGGAACTGCCGTCCAAGTACGGTGCCAGACACCGGGCTGCCATCGGCATCAGCGAACTGACTGATGCCATCACCATCGTCGTCTCCGAGGAGACCGGCCGGGTGGCCCTCACCCGGGAAGGCCGGATGCTG
>JAFZBT010000096.1 GCA_017561615.1 Erysipelotrichaceae bacterium | reverse complement strand
CCCCAGGTCCCGGCGTACTTGCCCAGGGTCTCAATGACCCAGGCGCTGCCCTGCGGGACGATGCAGATGTTGCTCAGCAGTATGCCCAGTATCACGATTACGATTACTGCCCAGATAATGATGTTTACAATGCGATCCATTAATTCTTACCTCCTAAAACCTTAACAGAATCTGCAGAATCATGCTTAAGATGAAAAACATGACGAGAATGAAGAAGAACCCGAAGAGACCGGCAATGGCCTTTTCGTTGATCTTGTTCAGGGTCGGGGACGGCTTGACATTAGTCTGGAATGCCTGTGCACTTACCCGCGGCCGGTTGGGGACCTCTGCAGGTCTGGGAACTTCACATTCCCTCTCGTGCGCCTTTCTGACTTCCCGGGCTTCGCAGTGCTTGCGGTGCTCTTCGTCCAGATAGGCTGCGTTATCGTCCAGATCCCATGGGGACTGTCTGGCTTCATAGCGTCTTTCTCTCTCCATCCAGTCATCGCCGGTTGAAGATCCGATGCTTTCATAGATCTTTTTATTGCTCATGAACTATTCGTGACGCTCCTTTCTTTTTACCATCCGTGATTTTCCAGCTGCTCACGCAGCACGGCACTCAGGTCATCGACGGACAGCGGGCGGTTGACGAAGACATCAACGCCGCTGTTCTGAATCGTGATGTTCCGACGCGGATCATCGTTGATCAGGCAGATGATCGGCAGTGAGGCGATCTCGCGGACATCGCAGTCTCTGATCATGCGGACGGTCGTAAACACGTCGCTGTAGGACGGCTGGTCGACGGCAATGATGGCGTCAAACACCTTGGCAAACGGGCCGGCCAGCAGTTCCATGGCCAGATAACCGTCATCAATGACATCAATGCGGTAGCCCTTTTCCTTCTTCAGGGCATCGGAAATGGTCCTGACTTCACTGCTCATCGAACCGATGATCATGATGCGGTAGCTCTTGCGCCGCCGCGGCCGGTAAGGCTTGACCGGCTTTCTCTCATAGTTCTCTTCGGCAGCGGGCTGCTCGACCGGCAGTTCGCTGACCACCGGAGCGGTTTCCTCCTCCGGCTTTCCGTGAGCGATCTGGGATGCTACGATGATGTCCTGCAGGCTGGGAAGCGTGTTCTTAGCCTGGTTGCGGCGTTCGCCGCTGTAAGGCTGTACTGTTTCGACGAACGGTGCAGTGGTTATTACTTCCTCGACCGGCAGCTTTTCCACTGCCAGCGGCTTGGCATAGCTCATGGTGTCAGCTGACACTTCGGCAACGCCGACTCCGCTGATCGCGGTGATCTCCCTGATCGGCTTGACTGCCGGCTTGGCCACCGGCTTCGGTCTCTCGATCGGACCCAGCGGTGAGATGACAGACTTGCTGATGATGGTTTCGTTATGACGACGCTGATGCTCCTGTCTGGCCTTTTCCTTTTCCCGGTCAGCCTCGATCTCCTGATCATACGCCTGCTGGATGGCCGCAAGCGATGTCTGGGTGTCTTCCAGGGAAGGATGAATGCTTTCCAGGAAGTTCTGATTCTCTTCAATGGTTGCCTGGGTTTCCTCCAGAGCATTCTGGATTTCTTCCGACAGCTCCGGTCTTTCCTCAGGCTCTTCGGTTACGACGCTTTCGCTGATCTGGTTCAGGATGTCCTCAATATCCTCGCCGCCGCTTATCTGCGGCTGCGGTTCTTCGACTGCCGGCATGTCGGTTGCCGTTTCTGATTCGATCAGTTCCTCGATCTGTTTCAGTTCGGGGAAGTCCTCAATGAAGGCTTCGTCGGAAATGACGGTTTCTTCGACCGGCTGCGGTTCAGCCTGAGGCTGTTCAGCCATGCCATCGTCCTGCAGGGCTTCGTCAATGCTGTCAAATGTGTATTCAGGCAGCGGTTCAGCGGTTTCTTCCAGCGGCTGCTGGTAGACCGGCTCGCTTTCCAGGATCTCCTGCTGTTCGGTGAGCAGGTTTTCATCGGCTTCAGCTTCTTCGGCTTCTTCTTCCTCGCTTACCACCGGCTTGGTTCCGCGCTTGGGCAGGGCCAGGGTCGCAGTCAGCAGGATGATGCTGAACGCCAGATAGATGACCGGAAGCTTTTCGGTAAAGACCTGAACAATGCCGCTGATGAGCATCAGGATGCCGCTGACCAGCGGCAGCGCCGCTTTCTGCTTTCCGCTGAGCACCATGATCACCAGAAGAGCGCCGCACAGCGCAAAGATGACATAGGGAGCCGGCCAGAGTGAGCCTCTGGTCAGGCCGGTCGCCGCGGAGTAGTCGAACAGCAGCATGTAAAAGATATTGACGTCAAGAAGGATGATCACCTGAATGAGGATGAAGATCAGGATCTTGATATCCAGTTTCCGGCCGCAGAGGGTCAGGAAGTAATTGGCGAGCATGTAGCCCAGAATGACGATGAATAGGATGCGGACGGAGCCGACCAGCTTCACGACGTTGTCGGAGAAGGTGACCAGATCCGTGCTGCAGCAGAACCAGATGATCTCCACCAGGCCGTAGGCCAGGGCGATCATCATGACGCTTGTATAGTTATCGTCGGTGCGGCGATTGGTCAGGGCCGCAATGAAAGATATGACCGTCAGAGCGGTCAGGCAGCCTATCAGTACTTTTCCATATAACGTCGCAAACATTTACCGATACCTTTTCTATCTTATTCTATACGAAAACAGTACTTTAGTGAATATTTCCCAACAAATAATGCCCCTATTATTGCCATTTTCCCTTTCCTACAGGTTCCGCTGTCCCGGCAAGATACTAAAGAGAGGCCAATTGTGTTAAGATATTTACGGCAGGCGATAACATGAGCAAGTATTTTAAGTTTGAAGTGACCCACTGCTGCCCCCATACCAAGGCCCGTACCGGACTGATCAGTACACCGCACGGCATCGCGGAAACACCGATGTTCATGCCGGTGGGAACGGCGGCTTCCGTAAAGTTCGTCTCTCCCGAGGAACTCTACGACATGAAGGCGCAGGTCATTCTGGCCAACACCTACCACCTGTGGCTGCGCCCGGGTACGGAAGTGCTGGAGATGGCCGGCGGCGTGCACCGCTTCATGAACTATGACGGACCGGTCCTCACTGACAGCGGCGGCTATCAGGTCTTTTCGCTGGCCGACAGACGCAAGATCAGCGAGGAAGGAGTTCACTTCAAGAGTCATCTTGACGGTTCGAAGCTGTTCATGTCCCCGGAAGATTCCATCCGCATTCAGCAGTCCATCGGTTCTGACATCGCCATGAGCTTCGATGAATGCATTCCCTATCCCTCAAGCTATGAATATGTCCGCGATTCCGTCGAACGCACCCTGCGCTGGGCAGAGCGCGGAAAAAAGGTCCACACCATGGAAAGGCAGGCCCTCTTCGGCATCGTTCAGGGCAGCGAGTTCCCCGATCTGCGCCGCTACTGCGCCGAAAGACTGGTAGCCATGGACTTTGACGGCTACTCCATCGGCGGCACTTCCGTCGGCGAGTCCAAGGAAACCCACTATCAGATGCTGGACTATACTCTGCCTTACCTGCCGCTGGACAAGCCGCGCTACGAGATGGGCATCGGCGCCGTCAACGACATTCTGGAGGCGGTGGAAAGAGGCGTTGATATGTTCGACTGCGTTCTGCCTACCCGCATCGCCCGTCACGGTACCCTGATGACCTCTCAGGGGCGCATCAACATCAAGAAAAAGGAATACGCCCAGGACTTTCAGCCCATCGATCCCCAGTGCGACTGTTACTGCTGCCGCAACTACACCCGGGCTTATGTCCATCATCTGTTCCGCTGCGAGGAAGGCTTCGGAACCAGACTGATGTCCATTCACAACCTGCGATTCCTTCTCAAGCTGACGGAAGACATCCGCCAGGCCATTAAGGAGGACCGCTTTGCGCAGTTCAAGCAGGAAGTACTGGCAGCCAGCCAGTTTGACGAAAGAGGATTCTGATCATGAGGACCGACGATTTTGATTTTCAGCTTCCCCAGGAATTAATAGCCCAGACACCGCTGGAAGACCGCAGCTCTTCCCGGCTGCTGGTCGTTGACCGCGCCAGTCACACCTACAGTGACCATCACTTCAGTGAGATCACTGATTTTCTGCGTCCGGACGACATCATCGTCCGCAACAATACCCGCGTCATCCCCGCCCGGCTGTTCGGCGTCAAGGAAGCCCGGCTCAACGGTACCCGGGAAGACGGCCACGTTGAACTGCTGCTGTTAAGAGATGAAGGCGACAACATCTGGCAATGCCTGGCCGGCAACGCCAAGATCATTAAGGAAGGAACCCTGATAACCTTCGGCGACGGTCAGCTGCACGCCAGATGCGTCAGGCTCGGAGAAACCGGCATCCGCTTCATGGAGATGATCTACGAAGGCATCTTCATGGAAGTCCTCGATAAGCTGGGCACCGTACCCCTGCCTCCCTACATCCGTGAGAAACTGGCTGATCCGGAACGCTACCAGACCGTTTACTCCAAGGTGGAAGGCAGCGCTGCCGCTCCGACGGCCGGACTGCACTTTACCAATGAACTGATTGAAAAGATCGAAGCCATGGGCTGCAGGTTCGTTGACGTCACCCTGCACATCGGCCTGGGAACTTTCCGGCCGGTCAGCGTGGAAGACATTTCCCAGCACGTCATGCATACCGAGTTCTACCAGATGAGCGCCGAAGCAGCCAGGACGCTGAATAAAGCCCGGCGCAACGGTCAGCGCATCATCTGCGTCGGCACCACATCCGTCCGCACTCTGGAGTCGGTTTATCAGAAATACGGCGAATTCCGGGAGTGTTCGGGAGATACCAATATCTTCATTTATCCCGGCTACCAGTTCAAGGCCGTGGACGCGATGATCACCAACTTCCATCTCCCCAAGAGCACGCTGATCATGATGATCAGCGCCTTCGCCGGCAAGGATTTCATCTTCGAAGCCTATCAGCACGCCATTGAGGAAAAGTACCGCTTCTTCTCCTTCGGCGACAGCATGTTCATCATATGAAAAAGGATTCCCGGAAGTATTACTATTCGCTTCAGCTCAGCGAGATCGAGAAAATAAAAGCGCTGGATCATAAGCCCAGCTTATTGATGCACACCTGCTGCGGCATCTGCGTCAGCTGGCCGGCTCTGTATCTCAGCGAGTTTTTTGATCTGACTCTCTACTACAACAACGACAACATCTACCCGCAAGAGGAATACGAAAAGCGCTACAGCGAACTGATAAGGCTGATCGACAGCTATAACAGGGAAAAGGGAACGGATATCAAGGTCATTAAGACACCCTTCAACGGTGAAGAGTATCATCAGAAACTGGAACCGCTGAAGGACGAACCGGAAAACGGTGCCCGCTGTCACCTCTGTTATGCTCTGCGCATGGAGCCGGCGATGGCCTATGCGGCTGAAAACCACTATGATTACTTCACCACTGTCATGACCGTCTCCCGCCAGAAGGACAGCCGACTGCTCAATCAGATCGGCGAAGTCCTGCAGGAAAAGTACCCGCAGGTCAGCTATTTCTTCTCCGACTTCAAGAAGGACGGCGGACTGGAGAAAGGAGACAGGCTCGCCAGTGAATACGGCATCTACCGCCAGAATTACTGCGGCTGCCTTTACTCCTACCAGGAAATGCTGGAAAGAGCCAAAAGCGATTTCCGGCAGGACAGCTGAGTCGCTGTGATGATCGTTTGTCCATAAGAAAAGGTCCAATCAAGTTTTATTCTACACTTATTATACACTTTATTGTATGTTTTTCGCCAGGCTAACCATGATGAAAGCATAATGCCAACAAACGCTTCCCCATAACAGACCACTACTTCTACAATGATTTCCTGCAACACATAAAACTTCATAATCACAGAATAGTGATCAAAACAGGCCAAAATCGTCAAATCAATCGTTAGCTTACATAGGTTTATTCGATATTATTGCGATTTTTGCATTTTTATCGGTTATATATCTGACACATCATTTACAGGATAAAGAACTCTTCAATTATAATCCGATGTTTGGCATATGTTTATGCAGGCGTTTGGCGTCTTTTGATTCCTGGTGTTGTCCGTAATAATGTTTCGGCAAATTCAGGCATTTGTTACATACGTGCTACATATATGCTACATACGAATTGATTTTCTGAGGTGAAACAAGCGTCATAATACGTCAAAAACCACGAAAAAAGGCCCAAAATGGACCTTTTCCGTAATCTTGTTTGGATACAGATTAACGCTTTGAGAACTGCGGAGCTCTTCTGGCTGCCTTTAAGCCGTACTTCTTTCTTTCCTTGGCGCGGGAATCTCTGGTGAGGAATCCTGCGGCCTTCAGCTTCGGACGGTAATCATCAACAACACCTAACAGTGCTCTTGAGATGGCGTGTCTCATGGCTCCGGCCTGGCCAGTATATCCACCGCCGTAAACATTGATGTTTACGTCGTACTGACCGACGGTCTCGGTGACCTCGAACGGTGCTCTTACGACCATTCTTAAGGTTTCCTGCGGCAGATATTCGTCCAACGGCTTGCCGTTGACCGTGATATCGCCCTTACCTGCAGTCAGGTAAGCTCTTGCGACTGAAGTCTTTCTGCGACCAGTGCCTTGGTATCTTACTACTTCTTTTTTCTTTGCTGGCATGACTGATCCTCCTAGTCTTCAACCTTCAGCTCGACCGGCTGCTGAGCCTGATGTGGATGTTCGGCTCCCTTGTAAACGAATAAGTGTTTACGCTGAACGTTACCTAACCTGGTGTGAGGTAACATACCGTGAATGGACTTCTCAACCCACTCGACAGTATACTTATCCTTCATGGTACGCATTGATCTTACGCGTAATCCACCCGGATACTGTGAATGATGATAGTAGTTCTTGGTTTCCAGTTTATTGCCGGTAACGACGATCTTGTCGGCGTTGATGACAATAACATAATCCCCACAGTCAACATTCGGGGTGTACTCAGGTTTGTTCTTGCCTTTGAGAACGGACGCAACAACGGTTGATAAGCGGCCCAATGTCTTTCCTGTTCCATCGACGACATACCAAGTACGTTTCACTTCTGCTGGTTTTAACATCGTTGTCTGACGCATGTTTAATTTCCTCCTAACCAAATGTAGTTTCCGGGGCTACCTTGGGCATAAAGTGTCAACTACTATTTTATGCAAGAGGGTATGTTATGTCAACAGAAAAATCGCTTAATATGACACGTTTTTCCGCTGTTTTTCCAACGGCCTCAGGCAGATGAAAACCGGCGCTGGAAGCACCGGTTTTTCCGCTTGTTTTTTCTGCTCTAGAAGTTAACCTTGATGCTCTTGAACCACTTGATAAATGCCGGGGTCAGCATGCTCTCGCAGTCGGCGTAGGTGATTCCCTCACAGTACAGATAGCTGTCGGAAGCCTTGCGGACGGTGATGAAGTTGCTGTAATCGGTACCGGTATAAACGTAGTAGTACAGATCGCCATCCTGCTTGATCTCGAAGGCTTCGTCACCGTTGTACTTGCGGATCGCTTCAACCACGGCTCTCTCATCGTTTGCCGGATATTCCATGCCCCAGCTGTCGAAGAGTTCCTTGTCAACGATGTCGTATGACAGATAGGCGTAATCGGCTGAATGGTCTACGCTGTCATCGTCCTCTTTGAAGACATTGGGAAGTTCGATGGTGAAGTGCGAATTGCTGAAAGTCGTGTGGTCAGGCTGCTGGTCAATGCTCTTTACCTTGATGGCCTGAGCGAATTCGTCGAATCTCTTGGGCAGATCCTTGGAATCGTTGAAGCAGCAGAAGTTGACGATGTAGTAGCCGTCATTGCCCTGCAGGCAGACGATCTTGTAGTAATACTCATCGTAGTCGTAGTCAAAGATGTAACGGTCGCCGACCATGCCGGCTGAAGTCTTGATGTTGTCGCCTTCGCTGACGGCTTCGCCGTATTCCTTCAGGTTTCTGTATTCAACGCCCTGGGCTCTCAGAGTATCGTCGCCTTCATAGTTGACGAAGACGACCATCTTGGCGCTGTCCAGATTTACGTTATCCTCATTGGAAATGGCATAGGCAAAATCATCAGAATCGAATTTATCGAATCCGGCAGGAAGCTGCAGTTCCAGACCGAGACCGGTATCATAGGACTTCAGATTGCTCTTACCGCCGCCTGATGAGCATCCGGGCAGCAGGAAGGCCAGAGCTAACACTAATACTAATATTCTCTTCATATTCTTTACTCCTTGTTTTTATTTTATCACATCGAAAGCCGTCTGTCTCTGTTTTTCCCGAGCCGCCGGTTTGTCTTCCGGAGTCCTGATATTATATAATAGTCAGACAGAAAGGAACGGCATGAAAAAGGCATTAATCGTCATCCTGATCATCGCTAATCTGTTCTGCGGCCTGCTCATCTATCAGCACTGGCATATCGGAAAGCTTAAAGCGGAAAGTCTGGCAGCCCTGCAGCAGGAAGTTTTCCTGCGGCTCTCTGACCAGCCGGTCGAGCTGACGTGCGGAGAAGGAATGTGGGACTGCCGGCAGCTGGTGGAAAGCTGCGGCGGGGAGCTGTCCGTGGACTGCGAGCAGATCGATCTGAGTATGCCCGGGGAACATGTCGTTACCTTCACCGTCAGCCGGACTGACCAGTACGGTCAGAGCGTGACCGTTAGTGACAGCCGCACCGTTACGGTCATCGATGCCGTTTCTCCGGTCATCCGATTCAGAAGCGAAACCGTATCGATGATCGCCGGCGGCGAATTTAACCCGGCAGACAATCTGCTTGATGTCAGCGACGACGTCGACGGTCAGCTGTCCCTGGGTGAAGAACTGCTGCCGGGCAGCTACACCGTTTCTTCCTCCGTCAACAACATGAAGACCGGGACCTATAAGGTCACCGTGGAAGCCATGGACCGGCAGGGAAACCGGGAAAGCGCCAGCTACAGCGTCACCGTGCGCTCCGCCAAGTATTACCGCAATCCGGCCTACAAGGGCGAGAAGCTTACCAAGAAAAGAGGGACCATCAACGGGCCCAGCGGCAAGGAGACCTACTACAACCTCAACATGGACGGCGTCATCAGGATCATGAGAAGCCGGGGGAACAACGATCCCTACTGGATCCGTGAGGATGGCTGCAAGATGCTGGGCGACTACATCATGGTCGCTGCCAATCTGGAGATCCGGCCCCGGGGCACCCTGGTGCTGACCTCCCTGGGCATGGGCATCGTCTGCGATACCGGGGCTTTCGCTCACCGCAACGTCTACCAGCTCGACATCGCCGTCGACTGGTAAGAAAAAGCACGCTGAGCGTGCTGTTGTAATTCACCGACAGGTTCAGCTTATGAACCTTTTCTTATGCTCTCTGACTTCCCGCGGGTACCAGGAAGCTGATCTTCTTATCAACTATTTCAATGGTGAAGTGCGTATCCTTCATCATCTCGCCGTCCGCGGCGATGTACAGCGACTTTTCGGCATCGATCTCCACCTTGCGCCCCTGACAGTAAGAGAGGTATTTCTTGAACTTCTCGTTGTCCAGATGCTCGCCCTTACGGTAGTAGCCGATCAGAGCGGCCAGACGGGGAATGCTGATGGGCGTGATCAGGCAGACATCGATCAGCCCGTCATCGGCAAGCGCCCGGGGAGCAGCCTTGTAGCCGCCGCCGATATGGGTGCCGTTGGCGACCGTCGCCAGCATGAAGCTTCCCTTGGGGTTGAGGACCTTGCCGTCGACGCTGATCGTTCCCCTGTGATGACGTCCGGCCAGTACCGCCACGATGATGCCGGTCGTATAGGAATTCCTGCCGCCGATGATCGGCTTGCACCTGACCTTCTCCATGTTCTCAATGGCCACGCAGTCAAAGCCGGTATCGATGACGTTCATCGAATAGGTCTCTCCGTTGATCAGCATCAGGTCGATTTCCTGCAGATGGCCGTTGAGCAGATTGTCCAGATCAGCGGCGTTGTCAACTTCCCCATAGTACTTGATGAAGTCGTTCCCTGAGCCGCAGGGCCAGCAGCCGAAGCAGGCATTTTGGCAGCGGGCCACCCCGTTAACGATTTCATTCAGCGTCCCGTCGCCGCCGGCGCCGATGAAGCAGAACTGCTCGTCTGGGCGCTGGGCGCAGGTACTGATGACGAAATCGACGGCGTCATGAGGCGCCTTGGTATAGTAGACCTCATAGTCGAGGCCTTTTCTTTTTCTCAGCTGCTCCAGCAGTCCGTCTTCGGAGTTTTCCTTGCCGGCCGCCGGGTTGATCACAAACACATATTTCATGGCTATTACCTTTCCGGACCGTTTCTTTCCCTTATCGTACCACAAATTTGAAGGCAATTTAAGGGTCAGTGCCCGGGTGTGATATAATTACAGGGTCAGGCCTGTGGACAGGCCTGAGTCTGTCTGCCTCTGAGGCAAGGAGGACGCGTTCATGAAACTGGTTATCGAGAATCTGACAAAGAGCTACGGCAGCACCCTGGTGCTCAACGATCTGTCATTCACCTTTGAAGAGGGAAGGATGTATGGCCTGCTGGGCCGCAACGGATCCGGCAAGACCACCTTCTTCAACTGCATCGACAGCCTGATCGACTATGAGCAGGGCAGCGCCTACATCGAAAACGACGATGGCAGCCGTGAGGAACTCAATTCCCACAATCTCGGCCTGGTGCTCACCGACCCGATGCTGCCGGAATTTCTGACCGCTTATGAATTCATCAAGGCCTTCATCGAGATCAACGGCATCACTCCGGACCGGACGATCGGTGAATACTTCGACATCATCGCCATTGACGAGGCCAGTCAGCACAAGCTGATCAAGGACTACTCAATGGGCATGAAGCACAAGCTTCAGATCCTGATGTACCTGATCGCCAAGCCCCGCGTCCTTTTGCTGGATGAACCGCTGACTTCCCTGGATGTCATCGTGGCCGCCGAGATCAAGCAGATGCTCAAGGATCTCCGGGAAGGCCATGTCATCATCTTCTCAACTCACATTCTGGAACTTGCCACTTCTCTGTGCGACGAGATCGTGGTCCTCAACAACGGCAAGATGGAACTGATCGATAACGACCTCATCCGCACACCGGAATTTGAGGAAAAGATCGTGGGGATCCTCAAGGGTGAATAACCGCCGGCTTGCTAAGCTGATCAGGGATCTCCGCTACCGCAAAAAGGCCAATTCCTTCTTCTACTTCCTGTCGCACAATTTCATTTTCCGGCACTTCTTCTACGATGACCTGCCGGCGGAGTATCTGGCAAAGGAAGGCATCGGCCTGACCCTGACCATTCTGTCCTATCTGTACCGCTTTACCAGAAAAGTCATTTATTTCCTGTTTCTTTACGGCTTTCTGGCCGGAGAGACTTCAGACAGCTTTCTGATGATCTTCATCCTGCTGGCCGTCGCCCGCGAGCTGTTCACCGGCA
Source organism: Erysipelotrichaceae bacterium (assembly GCA_017561615.1). The sequence goes on along the minus strand of JAFZBT010000096.1, from coordinate 4,403 downwards.
TCTTCCTGTTCAACGAGGAAGACTACGACATGATCATCCTGCTCAAGGCCGAACCGCGGGATTACGCCCGCTACCTGATGCGTCACTACCTGCTGGAACAGGGCCTGCTGTTCGCCCTGGCCGCACCGGTGGTCTCCTCGCTTACGGGCATCAGCTATCTGCGCGTTCTCTACTGGATCCTGATGCGCCTGGCCATATCCTTCATCTTTGAGGCCGTAGGCCTGCTGATCAGCGAAAAGCGCGCTGCCTACGTGCAGAGAAGGATGCTGCCGAGAGTAATCATTGCCGTGATCTGCCTGATTGCCGTGGCGGTCAGCGTCTTTGCGGACGTTTCGATTCCCAACCGGTACATGGAACTGGCCGGAATCCTGATGATCATCAGTGCCATCGGCGCCTGGATGTACCTTTACGGCTTTGAAAAGTATGATCTGCTGTTCAAGTACAACCTGCTTGAGCTGTCCATCAACGGCAAGAACAAGTCGCTGGTCATTGACGGCATTGACTACAACAGCATCAATAAGAAGATCAAGGTCAAGGACAGCGAAGACAATACCCGGGAAACCGGCTACCGCTACATCTACCGCCTGTTCACTTCCCGCTACCGCCGCAACATCTACGGCAGCTTCATCGTCTTCGTACTGCTGTCGCTGGCGGTCGTAGCCGTACTGATGTTTTTACCGAAGACGGCGCTGTTTACCGACATCCTGGAGATCGACATCGACGGAGATTTCATCTACAGCGTGCTGCCCAACATGTTCTTCATCATGTACTGCTTCACTTCCCGTTCGGCCAAGCAGTTCGCCCAGCTGTGCTTCTTCCAGCTGGACCGCTATCTGATCAACTACAACTTCTACCGGACCAAGCAGGCCATCATGGAAAACCTGAGACTGCGGCTCAGAACCGTTCTGGGCATGAATCTGATCATCGGTCTGATCCTGGCCCTGGGCCTGAGCGGAGCCATGGCTGTCCATTCACCTCTCATTGAACCCGGCCGGATCGCCGTCTGCTTCCTTCTGCCTCTGGTACTGGCCGTCTTCTTCTGCTTCTACAACATCACGTCGTATTATCTGCTGCAGCCGTATTCCTTTGATGGTACGGTGGTCAACAAAACCTATCCGATAATCGACGGCGTCGTCTATCTGATTTCCTATCTGCTGATGGATTTCAGCATTCCCATCAGTCTGCCGATCCTGGCGGCGGTCACCTTCGTGCTGGCCGTCATCTCGGCAGTAATGTTCGTGTTAGTCATCAGGAAAGCCCCCAAGGCCTTCCGGGTAAGGTAGGTGAGTGTCATGGTAAGAAAAGAAACACCTCAGCAGAGAGAATACTACAAGCCCTTCCGCTGCGCAGCCGGCTATGTCCTGGCTCTTTCCGTCGTCATGAACGCCCTCACCGCTGCCAGTTCAGGCATTTCCCTGGCCGGAGCGTTCGTCTTCAAAAACGAATTCCTGCAGACTCTTTTTACCTCCGGAGTGCTCTACGGATGCATCATTCTGGCCTACTACCTGTGCTACATGATCTTCTTCCGCAAGTACATTGACCGGCTCTTCACTCTGGAGCCGCTGCGGCGTAGAGACATCCCCGGCTGCCTGCTGGTCTGCCTGGGCACTTTCTTCTACGTGCTGGCCTGCTGGGATATCTGGTGGCTGATCGGCGGCTTTTCAACCGAGGAAGCTGCCTCCCTGTCTCTGATAGACATTCTCTACGCCTGTCTTGCCGCTCCCATAATGGAGGAGATCGTCTTCCGTTACTGGCTGCGCAAGGTCATGAAGCCGTATGGCCGCTGGTGCTACGTGCTGATCAGCGCCCTGTTCTTCGGCCTGTTCCATGGTACCTTCTCCCAGAGCGTTCCTGCCATCTTCATCGGTCTGGCCTTCGGCCTGATCGCCTGGCATTATGATTCCATCATTCCCACGGTGATCCTGCACGTCGCCAACAACTCGCTTTCAACCCTGAGCAATTACTATCCGGTTGAGATCAGTGACTATGTGGTCTATGGACTGACCGGCGCCTTCCTGCTCATCATGCTGGCGCTGTCAGTACGCAAGCTGAAATGGAAGGAGTTCCCCAAGCCGTTCAAGCTGATGCCTCATTCCATTTCCTGCATGTTCTTCATCATTCTCTACGTCGCTCTCATCATCATCGGAAGACTGTTTGCCTTCTAGAAGCCATCAGACAGCCTGGCTGTGCCGGCTGTCTTTTTTTGCGCTTTGGAGCTGTCAGATTGTGTTATCATAAAAAAGGAAAAAGGGGGTAATCGCCATGATCAAGGTCTGCTTCTTCGACATCGACGGCACACTGCTGTCACACAAAACCGGCCAGGTACCGGCCAGCACCACCCGGGCTCTCAGACAGCTCAGGGAAAAGGGCATAAAGACGGTCATTTCCACCGGCCGTTCGCTGGAGGAAATGGTCAAGCTGCCGATCCTGGAGGTTCCCTTCGACGCTTATCTTACCCTTAACGGCCAGCTCTGCCTGGACGAAAACTATCAGATGTTTGCCGGCACGCCCATTGAGGAAGGCGACATGGAGATCCTGATCTCGATGTTTGAAGCCAAGCGCATCCCTCTGGTGCTGATCAGGGAGGACGGCCGGGCCATCAACTACGTCAATGAGACCGTCATCGCCACGCAGAACAGCACCCACGGAACCATTCCCGAAGTCAGCACCTATAACGGTGAGAAGGTCTACCAGGTACTGGGCTTCATTCCCGAAAAGGAAAAGCAGCTGCTGCGCAAGACGCTTGACGAATGCGACATCACCAGCTGGAACGATACCGGCATCGACATCATCGCCAAGGGCGGCGGCAAGGACGTCGGCATGCAGCGCTACATGGACCGCATGGGCTACGGCAAGGCCGAGACCATGGCCTTCGGCGACGGTGAAAACGACATCCCGATGCTGCAGTATGCCGGCATCGGCGTAGCCATGGGCAACGCCAAGGAGATCGTCAAGCAGAAAGCCGACTACATCACCACCGACATTGACGACAACGGCATTGAAAACGCCCTTAAGCACTTTGGTCTGATCGAAGGCAACACCGACCTGCAGACCAGCTACAGCGCCGACGAAAACTCTCAGACCCTGAAGCTGTCCGGTCCGGTCAACACGGCCACGGCTGACATTCTGAAGAATGCCTGCGAAGAGATCATCGAAGACGGACGGGAAGTATTCCTCGACTGCGATGATGTTCACTACATCTCCTCCACCGGCCTGCGCATCATTCTGTCGCTGGCCAAGCGGATCGGCACGGAAAAACTGCACATCATCAACGTCAAGGACGACGTTGAGCAGATCTTTGAGGTGACCGGCTTCGTCGACATCATGGACATTCAGAAGAAGTAACGGACACCATAAGAACATAAAAGACTGCCTGTCCGGCAGTCTTTTTCTTTTCATGGTGGAAAGTATGGGGCTCGAACCCATGACCCCATGCATGTGACGCATGTGCTCTCCCGACTGAGCTAACTCTCCGGTACTCTTATTATAGCGCAAACGCAGGGGAATTCTATGACAAATTCTTTTCTTCTCACTCTAATGAAAGCGCCATTGTTCATGGCGCTTTCATTAACAGTAGTTCTTTGTTCTAATCGCCGGTGCCCAGATAGAGTTCCTTGACTCTTTCGTTCTGCAACAGCTGGTCGCCGGTGCCTTCCAGCTGAATGGTTCCGGTTTCCAGTACGTAGCCGTAGTCGGCGACTTTCAGGGCAAAGTTGGCGTTCTGCTCGATCAGCAGGATCGGCAGGCCATCTTCCTTGTTGACCCGTTCAATGATGGCGAAGATGTCCTTGACCAGCATCGGGGCCAGGCCCAATGAAGGTTCATCCATCATCAGCATCTTCGGCCGGGCCATCAATGCTCTGGAGACTGCCAGCATCTGCTGCTCGCCGCCCGACAGGGTGCCGGCCAGCTGGCTGCTTCTTTCCTTCAGAACCGGGAAGAGCTCATACATGTAATCGATGTCTTCCTTAATGGCCTTGTTATCGGTGCGCAGGAAGGCGCCGAGTTTCAGATTCTCCAGAACGGTCATGTCCGGGAAGACGTGACGGCCTTCAGGGATCAGGGTTATGCCCTTCTGCACCGTCTGCCGGGCGGTGATGTCGGTGATGTCCTCGCCGTTGTAGATGATGGTGCCGCTGTCGTGCTTGATCAGTTTGGCAATGGCCCGCAGGGTCGTGCTCTTGCCGGCGCCGTTAGCACCGATCAGGGTGACGATCTGCTTGTCGGGAACGCTGATGCTGATTGACTTGAGAGCCTTGATGCCGCCGTAGCTGACGGACAGATTCCTTACTTCCAGCATGTTATCCCTCCTCTCCCAGATAGGCCTGAATGACCAGCGGGTTATTGCGGATCTCTTCCGGCGTACCCATGGCAATGGTCTTGCCATACTGGGTGACGTAGAT